>NZ_JBHVUS010000033.1:0-99742 GCF_042884005.1 Kitasatospora sp. NPDC058162 | reverse complement strand
GCCGGCGGCCCGGCCGGGGCCGGCCGGGCCGCGGCGGCGAGCGGCTCGGCGGGCTCGTCCTCCCGGGCCGGAGCGAGCAGACAGGGATCGCCGGCCAGGACCCGGCGGTGCAGCTCGGTCAGTTCCGGACCGGGGTCCAGGCCCTGCTCGGCGATCAGCCGCTGCCGGATCCGCTGGTAGACCTGCAGAGCCTCGGTCTGCCGACCGCCGGCGGACAGGGCCCGCATCAGCAGCCCGTGGGCGCTCTCGCGCAGGGGGTGCTCGGAGACGAAGGCGGTGAGGTCCGGCACGGCCAGGCCGTGCCGGCCGAGCCTCAGCGCCAGGTCGAGCCGCTGCTCGATCAGGGTGAGGCGCAGCTCGGTGAGCCGGGCCCGCTGGCGCTGCGCGAAGGGACCGGGGAGCCTCGGCAGCGGGTCGCCCCGCCACAGGGACAGGGCCTGCACGAGCAGGGAGTCGGCCTCCTCCCACCGCCCGGAGGAGCGGGCCTCGGCCGCCCGGGCCGCAAGCCCTTCCGCCTGCCACAGGTCCAGTGCGTTCGACGGGACCACCAGGCGGTAGCCGTCACCGGCCGACACCAGGACCACCGGTGCCACGGAGCGGTCCGGCTCCATCAGCCGCCGCCAGCGCCAGGCGTAGGTCCGCACGGTGGTGACCGCGGCGTCGGGCGGCTCCTGGCCCCACAGCCCCTCGACCAGGCAGCTGATGGTCGCGGAACCGTTGGGGCTCAGGAGGAGCACGGCCAGCATCGCCTGCTGCTGCGGGGTCCCGACCGCGAGTGGCGTCGACCCGCGGTGCGCCCGTATGGATCCGAGCACCCCGAACCTGAGATCCCGTCCCTGAAGACACCGATCGTTCACCTGTTCTCCGTTCACGTATGAAGGACATGCAAGATCCACAGAAGGTTCCCAGGTCGGGCGCACCGGCCCGATCGCCTCGATCCGCCCCACCGGGCCGTGAACGGGTCTTGACGGCCCGCCGGCCGACGCCGGGTCCGGCCCGTTCGGGCGGCGCTCCACTCGCTCCATCAAGCCGTCGGTCATCGTGGCCGCCGGCCGAACGAAGGGGAATCCGATGAGCCGGACACCACTGGCGCTGAGCCACGGCGAGCCCGTCGACCTCACCGACGACGACCCCCGTACGATCCCCGAACTGCTGCGGCGGGCGGCCGAGCGGTTCCCCTCGGCCGGGCTGGTGACCCTCGACCGGCACGGCGGG
Source organism: Kitasatospora sp. NPDC058162 (assembly GCF_042884005.1). NCBI lineage: Bacteria > Bacillati > Actinomycetota > Actinomycetes > Kitasatosporales > Streptomycetaceae > Kitasatospora > Kitasatospora sp. NPDC058162. Next base: position 98,527 of record NZ_JBHVUS010000033.1, on the reverse strand, counting down.
GCCCGCACCGTCCGCTACCCCGAACTGCTCGACACCGCGAGCCGGCTGCTCACCGGACTCCGCCGACACGGCCTCACCCCCGGGAGCCGGGCGATCCTCGCCGACCTGCCCGCGGCCGACTTCTTCCCCCTCCTCTGGGCCTGCCTGCTCGGGGGGATCCGTCCGCTGGCGATCAGCGAACCGGTGGAGACCACCCGGCTGCGCGCCGGAGAGGGCCGGTTCGCCGCCGCCTGGCAACGCCTCGGCCGCCCGCCGGTCCTGTCGACCGCCGCCGGGGTCGCCGCGCTCACGGAAGCCGGGATACCCGCCGTCGACCACGGCTCCCTGACCGACCGTCACAGCAGCGACCCGTACCGGCCGGAGGCCGCGGACACCGCCCTGCTGATGCTCTCCTCCGGCAGCACCGGCAACGCCAAGGTCGCCCGGCTGACCCACCGCGGGCTCGCCGAGTTCGGCCACGGCTCGCGGCGGCTGCTCGACTGGCGGCCCGGCGAGGTGACGCTGAACTGGCTGCCGACCGACCACAGCGGCGCCCTGCTCCTCTACCACCTGCTGCCGCTCTTCACCGGAGCCACCCAGATCCACGTACCCACCGACCTGGTGCTGGCCGACCCGCTGCGCTGGCTCGACCTGATGGACCGGTACCGGGTGAACCACTCCTGGGCTCCCGCGTTCGGCTACCAGCTGGTCCGCGACGCACTGGCCCGGCACCCGGAGTTCACCGCGGACCTCTCCGCCGTGCGCACCCTGGTCAGCGGCGGCGAGCAGATCAGCGCCGGGCTGGTCCGCGGCTTCCTCGCGGAGACCGCCCGCTTCGGGCTGCCGGGCGACTCCTTCGTGCCCGCCTGGGGCATGGCGGAGACCTGCACCGGAATCACCATGGGCCGGTTCGGCGCCCCCGGCAGCACCCACCGGATCCGCCGGGCCAGCCTGGCCGGCGAGCTGGAGTACGCCGGGCCCGAGGCTCCCGACGACGAGTGCCTGGACTTCGTGGCGGTCGGACGCCCGGCACCGGGCGCCACCCTGCGGATCGTCGACCCGCACGGCGCGGTGCTGCCCGAGGGCCGGATCGGCGCGCTCCAGGTCGCCTCGGCACGGGTGACCCCGGGCTACGTCGACGACGAGGCCGCCGACGAACGGGCCTTCCCCACCGGTGACTGGGCTCCCCGCGGCTGGCTGGACACCGGTGACCTGGGCTTCCTCAGGGACGGGGAGCTGGTGGTGACCGGGCGGGCGAAGGACGTCGTGATCCTCAACGGCCACAACCACCTCTGCCACGAGATCGAGGAGGTCGCGGCCTCCGTCCCGGGCGTCCTGGCCGGCGCGGTGGCCGCCTGCGGCCTGCCCAGTCCGCGGAGCGGCACCGAGACCCTGGGGCTGCTGTTCGCACTCGACGCCTCCGCACTCGACGACTCCGCGGCCGATGTCTCCGCGGTCGGTGCCTCCGCGGCCGACGACTCCGGGCGCGCCGCCGAGGCGACCGCGCGGGCGATCCGTGCCGCGCTGTTCGCCCGCCTCCGACTGGCCGCCGGACCCGTGGTCCCGGTGGCGGCCGGGGACTTCCCCCGCACCTCCAGCGGCAAGGTGCTCCGCGGGGCCGCCCGTGAACTGCTGCTCTCCTCCGGTTGGGAACACCCGCCGCTCCAGCCCCGGTCCACCCTGGACACGGTCCGCCGATCGGTCCGCGGCATCCTCGCCGAACTCCCCGGTGCGCCTACGGGCGGACCGGACGATGCGACGCCCTTCCACGAGCTGGGGCTCGGCTCGGTGTCCCTGGTCCGGCTGCACGTCGAGCTGGAGCGGGCCCTCGCCGTCGGGTTCGCCCGGACCCTGCTCTTCGAGCACCCCACCATCGCCTCCCTCGCCGCGGCACTGGACCGGCTCGGCAGCACCCCGGAGCAGCCGGCCCCCGCCCCCGTCCCTGCCCCTGCCCCTGCCGGGTCGAGCGACCCGGCGGAGACGGCCGACCCGGCCGACCGACGGATCGCGGTGATCGGCATGGCCTTCCGCCTGCCCGGAGCCTCGGACCCGGAGAGCTTCTGGGCCGATCTGCGCAGTGGAACCTCCCGCATCTCCACCTTCGGCGAGGCCGAACTGGCGTCGGCCGGCCGCTCGCCGGAGGACATCCGGGATCCGCAGCTACGTCCCTTCGGCGGGGTGCTGGAGGAGGTCACCGGCTTCGACCACCGTTTCTTCGGCGTCAGCCCGCACGAGGCGGCGCTCACCCACCCCGCCCACCGCCTGTTCCTGGAGTGCTGCTACCACGCGCTGGAGGAGGGCGGCCACGCCGATGCCGCCGGGGGCGAGCGGATCGGCGTCTTCGCCGGCTCCGGCATGAATCTGTACGACTATCAGACCGACACTGGTCGGCCGCCCGCCGACCCGGGCCTCGCCATGCAGTCCTCGCTGGGCGCGGCCCCGGACTTCCTCGCGTCCCGGGTCGCCTACCGCCTGAACCTGCGCGGCCCGGCGGTCGGTGTGCAGACGGCCTGCTCGTCCTCGCTGGTGGCGGTCCACCTCGCCGTCCAGGCACTGCTGAACGGCGATGCCGACCTGGCGCTGGCGGGCGCGGCGGCGGTGCACCTGCCCCAGCACTCCGGATACCGGCTGCACCCCGGCAGCGTCCTGTCACCGAGCGGCGGATGCCGCCCCTTCGACGCCGCCGCGGACGGCACGGTCGGCGGCAACGGCGTCGCCGCGGTGCTGCTCAAACCGCTGCGCCGGGCGCTGGCGGACGGCGACCGGATCCACGCGGTGATCACCGGCTCGGCGGTCAACAACGACGGGGCGGCCAAGGTCGGTTTCAGCGCGCCCGGCGTCAGCGGGCAGACCGAGGTGGTCGGGCAGGCCCTCGCCCGCGCCGGCGTGCCCGCCGACAGCCTCGGCCATCTGGAGGCGCACGGCACCGGCACCCCGCTGGGCGATCCGGTCGAGTTCGCCGCGCTCGCCGCCGCCCTGCGCAGCCCGTCGGGCCGGACGGGGTTCTGCACCCTCGGGTCCGTCAAGGCCAACATCGGGCACCTGGACACCTGTGCCGGCATGGCCGGTCTGATCAAGAGCGTGCTGATGCTGCGCCACCGGACCCTTGTCGTCATGCCCGGTGCGACCGCCTGGAGCCCGGCCCTCGAAGCGGCCGGCAGCCCGTTCGTCCTCGCCACCGGCACCCGCCACTGGCCGGCCGGACCCCACCCGCGGCGCGCCGGGGTGAGCGCACTCGGCGTCGGCGGCACCAACGCGTTCGTCGTGCTGGAGGAGGCCCCCGAGGCCGTCGTACGGGACGACGCCGCCACCGACCGGCCGACCGTGCTGGCGCTGTCCGCCGAGCACCCCGAGGCACTGCGCGGCCTGGCCTCGGACCTGTCCGGCTGGCTGGCCGACCGCCCGCGGGCCCCGCTCGGCGCCGTGGCGGCCGAACTGGCCCGCCGGCCCCGGCGCGGCCACCGGCTCGCGGTGGCCGGCCGGACAGCGGCCGAACTCGCCGGCGCGCTGGGCGAGTTCGGGCGCACCGGCGCCACCTCCGGCGGACATCACGGCAGCGTTCCGGCGCCGGGATTCGGCCCGCTGGCCTTCGCCTACTCCGGTCAGGGATCCGACCCCAGGCCGCTGCTGGCCATGCTGCGGACGCACCCCACCGCCGGGCGCCTCGTCCAGGAGTGCGACGAGGAGTACCGGCGGCTCACCGGCACCGGCCTGCTGGCACGGCTGGACGCCCTGCCGCAGGACCCGCTGCCGACGGAGCTGGCCCAGCCCGCGCTGTTCGCCGCCCAGACGGCCGCGACCGAACTGTGGCGCGGCCGTGGTCTGCGCCCGGACCACCTGCTGGGGCACAGCATCGGTGAGTACGCCGCGCTGTGGGCCGCGGGTGGCATCAGCACCAGGACCGGCCTTCGGCTGACCGCGCTCCGCGGCCGCCTGATGCAGGGCACCGCGTCCGGTGCGATGCTCGCCGTCCGGGCCGATCGCGCCCTGGCCGAGCGGATCGCCGCAGCCGCCGGGTTCTGCGTGGCGGCCGAGAACGCTGCCGACAGCCAGGTGCTCTCCGGTCCGGCCGAGGAGGTCGACCGGGTCGCCGCCCTGCTCGACGCCGAGGGCACGCCCTGGCGGAGGCTGCCGGTGGACCGCGCCTTCCACTCGGCCCTGCTCGACCCGGTCCTGGCCGAGTTCCGCCGCGAAGCGGAACGGTACGACTACGGTCCGATCCGGACGCCCTTCGCCTGCGGGCTGGACGGCACGGTCCTGCCACCGGGAGCCGTCATCGGGCCGGACTACCTGACGGCCCAGCTCCGCGGCCCGGTCCGGTTCCGGCACCTGCTGGCCGCGCTGGAGGCCACCGGCTGCCGCGGCTATCTGACGATCGGACCGGACGAGGAGCTGAGCAGGCTGGGCCGCAGGACCGGCAGCCCCGGCCCGTGGATCGCCTCCCAACGACGCGGCCTCCCGGCCGAGTCGGGGGACGCGCTGGCGCAGGCGGAGCTGTACTGCTCGGGCGCTCCGCTCGAACTGCCGCGCGACGGCGCGCTGCCGCCCGAGCCACTGCCGCGCTACCCGTTCCAGCGGACCGACTTCCCGTACTCCTTCGAACCGAGGCCAGCCCGACCGGCGCCGTCCCCGGGGGAAGCCCCCACCGCGGCGGCCCACCGGCAGACCGGGCCGCCTCCGCTCCCCCTGGCCGACACCGCGCCATCCGATGCGCCACTGGCGGAGGTCATCGCCCTGACGGCACGCCATCTCGGCTGCCCGGAGCACGAGGTGGCGCCCGACAACGCGTTCGTCCGACTCGGCGCGGACTCGCTCACCCTCGCCGCGATGGGCCGCGAGCTCGCCGAGCGGTTCGGCACCCGGGTGGCACTGCGTGATCTCTTCGACTCCCTCGACACGCCCCGTAAGCTGGCCGACGCCCTGCGTCCCCACCGGTCGGCCGCTCCCGCGGCCGAGGCCGCGCCGGTCGACCCGGTCGAGTCGCTGATCGCCCGGCAGCTGCTGCTCACGGACCGGGTCACCGCACTGGTCGAGCGCCAGCTCGCGCTCCTGGAAGCCGGCGCGACACCACCACCGGGGCCGCCCTCCCCGCGCCCCGCCCCGCCTCGGCGGCCGCTCTCCCCAGCCCCGTCCCCGTCCTCACCTCCATCGCCGTCCTCGCCTCCTTCCCCGACGACCGGGGCATGCGACTTCAGCCTCTACTTCTTCGGCGACTACCCGGAGCAGGGCCACCGGAACAAGTACGAGCTGATCCTGGACGCCACCGCCTACGCCGACCAGCAGGGCTTCCACACCGTCTGGCTCCCCGAACGCCACTTCCACTCGTTCGGGGCCCTCTTCCCCAACCCCTCGGTGCTCGCCGCCGCGCTCGCCACCCGAACCTCCCGGATCCGACTGCACGCGGGCTCCGTCGTCCTGCCGCTGCACCACCCGGTCCGGGTGGCGGAGGAGTGGTCGGTCGTGGACAACCTCTCGGACGGCCGGGCCGGTCTCTGCGTGGCCTCCGGCTGGCACGCCCGCGACTTCGCCCTCGCCCCGGAAGCCTTCGGCCGCCACCGGGAGCTGATGTACGAGCGGCTCGACACGGTGCGGGCACTCTGGTCCGGTGCGTCGGTCGGCGCGACGGCCGGCGACGGCAAGCCGGTCGACGTGGCGCTGTTCCCCCGGCCGGTGCAGGCCGAACCCCCGCTGTTCGTCGCGGTGGCGCAGAACCCGGACAGCTATCGGGACGCCGCCCGGAAGGGACTGGGGGTCGTCACCAACCTGATGTCCCAGTCCGTGGAGCAGCTCGCCGAGAACATCGCCCGTTACCGGGCCGCCCGGGCCGAGGTCGGGCTGGATCCCGAGGCCGGCCGGGTGGTGGTCCTGGTCCACACCTACCTCGGCACCGACCGGGACGAGGCCCGGGCCGAGGCCCGCGATCCCTTCTGCGCCTATCTGCGCTCATCGATGGCCCTGCTCGGCCAGTTCGCCAACAGCCTCGGACTGGCCATCGACCTGGAGCGCACGACCCCCGAGGACCTGGACTTCCTGCTGCACCGCGCCTACGAGCGGTACTGCGCCGACCGGGCGCTGATCGGCACCGTGGACGACGCCGCCCCGGTGGTCGAACGCCTGCTGGCCGCCGGGGTCGACGAGCTCGCGGCCTTCGTCGACTTCGGCCTGAGCAGCGAACGGGTGCTCGACGGGCTGGTCCGACTCGACGAACTGCGCCGGCGGTACGCGCCGGTCGGCGACCGCGGGACCGCCCCGGCCCAGACCGCCCCGGCCGGGACCGCCCCGGCCCAGACCGCCCCGGCCCAGACCGCCCCGGCCCAGACCGCCCCGGCCCAGACCGCCCCGGCCGAGACCGAGCTGCCGCTCACACCCGCGCAGCGCGGAGTCTGGTTCATCGAGCAGCTCGACCCCGGCAGCGCCGACTACCTGGAACCCCGGGCGATCCGGCTGGACGGCCCGCTGGACCCTCCGGCCCTGCGCGCCGCGCTCGACCGGGTGGTCCACCGGCAGCCGGCGCTGCGCACCGCGTTCCGGCAGGTCGCCGGTGAGCCACGGCAGGTGGTGCGGGCGCAGGCCGTACTGGCCTGCCCGCTGGTGGACTGCTCCGGCCGGTCCGAGGACGAGGCCGTGGCCGAGCACCTCGCCGAGCTGGGCGCCGAACCGCTGGACCTCACCCGGGCCCCGCTGGTGCGGGCCAGGTTGCTCCGGCTGTCCGCCGACCGGCACGTCCTGCTGCTGCTGACCCACCATCTGGTGTTCGACGCCGCCTCGCTGCACATCCTGGGGCAGGAGCTGGCCGCCCATCTGCGGGCCTGGCCGCACCCGCCCGCCCCGCTGCCCGCGCTGCCCACCCGGGATACGGCGGTCCGGGATCCGGCCGACCCCTCCCGGCTCGCCCACTGGCGCCGCCGGCTGGCGGACGCCCCGGTCCCGGCGCTGCCCACCGACCGGCCGCGATCGAACCGCGCCCCGGTCGGCGCCTCGCTCTCCCACACGTTCAAGCCCGCCACCCGGGAGGCCCTGCGCGCGTTCGGCCGGCACCAGGGAGCCACCCCGTTCATGGCCGTCCTGGCCGCCGTCGGCACCGTGCTGGCCGGATTCAGCGGGCAGGACGACCTGGTGGTCGGCACCGCCGTCGGGAACCGCCCCGCCGACTGCGACGGGATGATCGGCTTCTTCGTGGACACCGTCCCGCTGCGCCTCGACCTGGCCGGCGACCCGGCCTTCGCGGAACTGCTGGACCGGATCAGGACGCTCAGCGCGGAGGCCTACGACCAGGCGGTGCCCTTCGACGAGTTGGTACGGGCGGTCAACCCCGAGCGCGGGACCGGCCGCAACCCGCTGTTCCAGGTGATGGTCGAGTACGAGGCGGCGGCCGATCCCGGCTTCGAGGCGGGCGCGCTGCGCGGCGAGGTGGTCGATCTGCCCAGCGGACGGGCGCCGTTCGACCTCAGCCTCTGCCTGTCGTACCGCGACGGCCTGCTGCACTGCCTGGCGCACTACGACGCGGCCCTGTTCGCCGAGGAGACCGTGCAGCGGATCCTGGACTACGTCGAGCAGGTGCTGGAGCTCGGTGCCGGCGACCCGGCCGGCCGGCGGCTGTCCGAACTCATGGCACCGCCGGTATCCGAGGCCCTCGTCCTGGACGGGCTGGAGGGCCACCCCGACGCCGTCCCCACCGATCCGCCGGACCACCCGGACCACCCGGACCACCCGGAGCTGCTGCACCACGCCTTCGAGCGGCAGGCCCGCCGGACGCCCGCAGCTCAGGCGGTGGTCGACCCCGGAGGCTCGGTCAGCTACGGGGAGCTGGACCGGGGCGCCGAGCTGCTGGCCGCCCGGCTCCGTGGGCAGGCCGACGTCACGGGGGCGGTGGTGGCCCTCTGTCTGCCGCGCGGTGTGCCCGCGGTGGAGGCGGTGCTCGCCGTGCTCAAGGCCGGCGGCATCCTGCTGCCCCTGGATCCCGCCCAGCCCGCCGCCCGACTGGCGCAGCTGCTGGCGGACAGCGGGGCGGTGCTGCTGGTCACCACGGCCGAGGCGGAACCGGCGGGGCTGCGCGCCGCCGTACCCGGGCTGCGGGTGCTCGATCCGGACGGCGAGCCCGCCCCACCCGGGACGACCGCCCCGGCCGGAACGACGGCCCCGGCCGACGGCGGCCCGGCCGACCCGGACGACCCGGCGCTCTGCCTGTACACCTCCGGATCGACCGGACGGGCCAAGGGCGTGCTCCTGCCGCATCGGGGGCCGGTCAACCTGTTCCGCTGGTTCCGCCGGGCCCGTCCGCGACTGCGGACCCTCCAGTGGGCCTCCGCCGGCTTCGACCTCAGCCTCTTCGAGATCTTCACCACCCTCGGTTCGGGCGCGGCCCTGGTCCTGCTGCCCGAGGAGGTGCGGTACGACGCCCACGCGGTGGCCGCCGCCGTACGGGAGAACGGCGTGCAGCGGCTCTGCCTCACCGCGAGCGCCCTCGCCCATCTGATGGAGGCCGACCCCGAACTGCCCGGGCTGCGCGAGCTGGTCTCGGTCGGCGAACGGCTGCTGCCCACCCCCGCCCTGCGCCGCTTCCTGGCCGCGCACCCGCACTGCGTGCTCTACAACGACTACGGTCCGACCGAGGCGTCGATGATGGTGACCTCCCACCGGGTGGACCCGCGCGACGACGCCCCGGCCATCGGACGGCCGGTGGCGGGGGTCGTGGTCCGGCTGCTGGACGGCGCCGGACGGCGGGTCCCGCTCGGGGCGGTGGGCGAGATCCACGCGGGCGGCGCCGCGCCGGCCCTGGGGTACCTCGACCGGCCGCAGCAGACCTCGGCCGCCTTCGTCGCCGACCCGCTCGCACCGGGTGCCCGGCTCTACCGGACGGGGGACCTGGGACGCTGGACGGCCGCCGGCGAGCTGCAGTACCTCGGCCGACGGGACGACCAGGTGAAGATCCGCGGGGTCCGGATCGAGCCGGCCGAGACCCTCCGGGCGCTGCTCGCCCTGCCGTCGGTACGCGACGCCGAGGTGCTGGTCCGTACCGGCCCCGACGGCGAACCGAGGCTGGTCGGCTATCTGTCGCTCGTCCCGGGCGCCGACCCGGCGGAGACCGTCGCACGGCTGGCCGCCCAGGTGCCGGCCCAGTTCGTCCCCGGCGCGTGGGTCCGGCTGGACCGGCTGCCGCTCAACGCCGCCGGCAAGCACGACCGGTCCGCCCTCCCGGAGCCCGACTGGGCCGCGGCCCAGGAGGGTGCCGAGCCGCAGACGGAGGCCGAACACGCCGTGCACCGGATCTGGTGCGAGCAGCTGGGCGTCGCCTCCGTGCCGGTCGACCGGTCCTACTTCTCCGTCGGCGGCCACTCGCTGAGTGCCGTCCGGCTGCTCGGCCGGATCCGGGACGAGCTCGGCCTGGACTGTTCGCTCACCGGGTTCCTCCGGCAGCCGACCGTCCGGGCACTCGCCCGCCGCCTGCCGCCTCCGGCCGGGGACGACGTCCGGCCCGACGCCGAGCCCGGTATCGAGCACGACGCCGAACTCGCCGGTGTGCAGCTGCGGATGTGGCGGCGGCACCTGCGGCACCCACGACCGGAGGTCTGCAACGCGAGCGTCCGCCTCGACCTCACCGGTGAGCTCGATCCGCAGGCCCTGGCCGGCGCCCTCGGGCTGCTCGCCCGGCGGCACGACGCGCTGCGGAGCCGGATCACGGAGACCGCCCAGGGGCCCCGACAGCAGTTCCCGGCCGAGGTCCGGCCGGAGCTGCGCGTGGAGTCGGTCGGCCCGTCCGAGGTGGACGCCTGGTGCCGGGCCATAGCCGACCGGCCGTTCGCTCCGGACCGGGCGCCGCTGTGGCGCGCCGGGCTCGCCCACCTCGGCGACGGCTCCTGGACGCTGGTCCTGACGTTCCACCACCTGATCGTCGACGGCTGGTCCTTGGGACTCCTGCTGGCCGAGCTCCCCGCGCTCTACGAGGCGGTCCGCACGGGCTCCGGACCGGCGCCGCACGGGCCGTCCGGCCAGTACCGCGACCACGTGGCCCGGCGAACGCGGCAGACCTCCGGCGCGGCCCGCGCCGAGCTGGAGCGGTTCTGGCGGCACGAGCTCGCCGGGCAGCCCAGCGGGCCCCGGCTGCCCGGCGACCTCCCCCGCCCCGCCGAGCCCTCCGGGCGCGGGGCGCTGGTCCGCACCGACCTGCCGGCCGGCCCGACCGACCGGCTCCGCCGGCGTGCCGCCGAACAGGGCAGCACCCTGGCCGCCCTGCTGGCCACCGTGTGCGCCCGCTGGCTCGGCGGGCTCTGCGGACAGCCGGACCTGGTCCTCGCGCTCTCCAGCGCCAACCGTCCGGATCCGGAGCACCACGGCACCGTCGGCATGTTCGGCGGACCGGTGCCGCTCCGGCTGACGGCCGACCCGCGGACCCCCTTCGACACCGCACTCGCCCACACCACGCGGTCGCTGTTCCGCGCGCTCGAACACCAGGCACTGGCCTGGGACGAGGTGATCTCCGCGGTCCCCGAGGCCGCCGACCCGGACCAGGACGGGCGCCCGCTCGACGCGGTGATGCTGACAGTCGCCGACACCGACCGGCCACACGTCGAACTCCCGGGCGTCGGCGTCACCGTGAGCGGTCTGGTCAGCGCCGGCGTGGCCCGGACCGACCTCTACATCCGCGCCGAACCGGGACCGGAGGGCATCCGCCTCTGGTTCGAGTACGACACCGACCTCTTCCACCCCGACACCGCCGAGCGATGGGCCGCGGACTTCACCGCCGCCTTGGAGAGGACCGCCGAGCAATCCGGCTGACACCGCGCCGGACTCCCTGCGGGCCCGCCCGGGCCCGCAGGTCGAGCGGGGCGGCGGTGACCTGGCGTCACGGAGGGGGCGTTGTGGAGGGCTGGTGAATCTGTCGTCCGGTGCGACTAGTGTGCCGGTCATGTCGGATGGGATACAGGGCGGCGGATCCATCCTCGGGGGCTCGCCGGCTTGGGGGATGGCCGCCAGGGGGCGTCAGTTGTTCGGGCGGGCGGGGGAGATCGGGGCGCTGCTGGGGGTGCTGGGCGGCCTGAGGACGGCGGGCGGGCGGGCGATCGCCCTGGTCGGGGAGCCGGGCATCGGCAAGAGCGCGCTGATGGCCACGGCCGTCGCACACGCCAGGGCAGCGGGGGTCCGGGTGGACCCGGCCCAGGGGCAGTACGGCCCGCGGTCGCTGCTGGACGAGCCCGGCGACGTGCGCGAGCGGGTGGCGCGGGACGGCGCGACGGTGGTGGCCGTGGACGACCTGCACCACCTCGCGGCCGATCGGATCCCGGGCCTGGAGCGGGTGCTCCAGGCGACCGCCGACGGCCCGCTGCTGTGTCTGCTGGCCTACCGGCAGCGCCGGCTCTCGCCCGCGCTCGCCGCCGTGCTGTCCCGCGCGGCATCCGCCGGCCTGCTCGAGGTGTGGCAGCTCGGGCCGCTCTCCCCGGCGGCGGCCCGGGAGTTGCTCGGCGAGCGCCCCGACCTCGAGCAGCTCCACCGCGAGGGCCAGGGCAACCCGCAGTACCTCAAGATCCTGGCCTCCTCCGACGGCCAGGCGATCGCCGCGGCCGGCACGGCGGTCCTCGGTGAGCTGGCCGGCCTCGACGACACCGCGCTCACCGTGCTCCACGCGGCGGCGGTGTTCGACCACTCCTTCCACCCGGAGCTGCTCGCCGCCGCGCTGGAGCTGGAGCTGCCCGAGACCCTGCGGGCCCTGGACCTGCTCACCGGCCTCGACCTGGTACGGCCGGCCAACGCCGGAGCGAAGATGGTCCTGCGCCACCCGGCCGTGGGGGCGGTCGTGTACCAGCAGATCGAACCCAGCCGGCGCCGGGACCTGCACCGCCGCTCGGCGGCCGCACTCGCCAAGCTCGCGGTGCCGATCGCCCGGCGGGCCCACCACGTGGCGCGGTCCATCGACCCGAACGAACCGGAGCACCTCACCACCCTGATCGCCGCCGCGCGGGACGCACTGCACACCTCCCCCGCCGTGTCGGCCGGGTACCTGGAGGTGATCCTGCCGCTGGTCCGGGAGGGCGGGGAGCACTGGCACGAAGCGCAGGTGCTGCTCGCCCAGACCAGGCTGCTGACCGGCGACGCCACCGAGAGCCGGGCGATGCTCGACGCACTGCGCCGACCCGCGGCCGGCCGGCCGCCGCACGGGGACCACGCGCTGACCGCACTCGCCGACGCGAGCCGGGTCGAACGGCAGCTCGGCCGCTACGACGAGGCCGCTGCCGTGGCCCGGGCCGGGCTCACCGCGCTGGCCGACCGCGACTGCGCCGCGGCGGCCGCCCTGCACTCCGAACTCGCCGACTGCGCCTACGACGTGCAGGACTACCAGAGCTGTCGGCAGCACGCCGAGACGGCCGCCGCGATCGCGCGCCGGAACCACGACCGGGTCAACGAGGCCAAGTCCCTGGCCCAGGCCTCGCTCGCCCACCTGTTCACCGGGGACCTGGCCGCGGCCGACCGCACGGCGGACAGCGCGGTCGAACTCGTCGACGCCGTCTCCGACGCCACCCTCCTCACCAATCTGGAGGCGCTCCACCACGTGGGCACGGCCGAAGGGATCCTCGGACGCCTGGCCGCCGCCGAGCGTCACCTCACCCGGGGCGCCGCGCTGTCCCGGCGCACCGGGCAGACGTACATCCAGCCCGCGCTGCTGACGGCGCTGGCCAGCACCCAGCTGCGCGGCGGGGACCTGCGCCGCACGCTGGCCACCCTCGACGAGGCCGACCGGCACACCGAGCTCGACGGCAACCCGGCGATCCGGGCCGTGCTGGCGGTGACCCGCGCAGAGGCCCTGCTGTGGCGGGGCGGTTCCGCCGAGTCGCGCGACGAGGTGCTCGCGTCGGCCGAGCGCGCGGCGGCGCTCGCCGACGGCCGGTCCACCGCCTGGGCCGTCAACGTCCGCTGCGCCCATGCCGAACTCGTGCTGCTCACCGGGGATCCGGCCCGGGCGGGCCGACTGCTGCTGGACGCCGCGGGCGGCCCCGACCTGCCCCGGGTCACCGCCTGGGGGCAACCGCGCTGCTACGAGACCCTGGCGCGGGCCGCGATCGCCGAGGGGGACGGGCCGACGGCCGAGCACTGGGCGCAGCTCGCCGAGGCCCGGGTCGACGAGCTGCCCTCCGCCAACCGCCGCGGGTACGCCGGGCGCACCCGGATGTGGGTCGACCGGATGCGCGGGGACCTCGAGCAGGCTCGGCGCAGCGGACTGGCGGCGGTCGCGGACTTCACCGTCGGCGGTGAGCGGATCGAGGCGGGCCGCACGCTGGTCGCGGTGGCCGCGCTCGCCCTGGACGCCCTGCGGACCGAGCAGGTGGCCGGGTGGCTCGACCAGGCCGCGGCGCTGGCCCAGCAGTGCGGCTCGGCCCGGCTGGCCGACGAAGTCGCCCACCAGCGCGCCCGGTTGCTCACCGCGCCGACCGCCTCCGCCGCTGCCGTTGGGTTCGAGGCCCGGGGCGGTGCGGATCCGGCCGTGCTGGCCCTGCTCACCGGACGGGAACGGGAGATCGCCCGCCTCGCCAGCACCGGCCTGACCAGCGGGGAGATCGCCGGCACGCTGTTCCTCAGCGTGCGCACGGTCGACGGCCACCTCGGCCGGATCTACCGCAAGCTCGGCGTCTCCAACCGGGCGAGCCTCACCCGCGCCCTGCTCAGCGAGGCAACCGGCGCGGCGTGAGGGAACCCCCGCGCAACGGCCGCTCCCGGGCCCGCCCGAACGGGGTCAGGAGCTGCGCTGCCAGGTGCTCACCGAGAGCGTGACCGCGCCGGTCTGTACGTCGGCGGTCTCGATCGTCGCGATCGCGATGCTGTTGGTGGCGCGGTCGCGGATGCAGAGCAGCCGGCCGCCGTTCACCTGGGTGAAGCCGACGTTGGCCCTGGGCCGGGTGTCGATCGCGGTGTTGCACTGGGCCGGGGTGGACGACGGGTCGGTCAGCACGGCGAAGTCGGACCGGTCCACGCCGGACGCGCTGAAGGAGTCGGCCACGGCGCTGCCAGTGGGGCTCTGGTGCGTCAGGCCGAGCGCCCAGGTGGGGGCGGTGATGGAGGGGGCCGTCTTTCCGCCGACCAGGTCGACTTGGTAGGCCTGGGTGGCGTAGTCGGCCGCCGGGATGCTCAGTTCGACCTTGCCCACCAGCGGGGTGTAGCTCCCCGCCGCGGCGGACGCGGTTGCCGGAGCCGTCGTGGGAGCCGTTGCGGGAGCTGTCGTAGGAGCTGCCGTAGGAGCTGTCGTAGGAGCTGTCGTAGGAGCTGTCGTGGGAGCCGTCGCGGACGCGACCGGAGGCTTCGCGGCCACCGGGGTCTGGGCGGCGGCGGTGCCGCCGGTGGTCGACGTGTCGTTCCGGGTCAGCAGCACCCCGACCAGCGAGCCGCCGAGCGCCACCACCACGGCGACGGTCAGCAGGGTCTTCCAGGAGACGCCCTTCGCCTCGGCCTGCGGCGGCGCGGGCGGCGGCGCGACGGGCGACGCAGCGGGCGACGCGAGCGGCACGGTCTGCTCCGGGTGTCGCGCACGCGTGGTGGGCATCTCGCTGAGCGGCGGCGGGGTCGGGGCCGGCGTCGGTGGCGGGGTCGCGGGAACAGCCGCCGGGCCCGGCCCGGGCGCGCCGAGCGAGGGTGCCGTCGCCAGCACGGTGGGGTCCGGTGCCGTCCTGGGCAGGTCGGAGCGCCGGGTGATCTCGGAGGACACCGGCGCGGGGAGCCAGTCGTCGGCGAACCGCAACTGCCCGCCGACCTCGGGGTGGTTGCGGGCGATCTCGATGATCTCGGCCGGCGTGGGACGGTCCTCGGGCGCCTTGGCCAGGCAGCGCTCCAGCAGCGCGCGCAGCTCGGCGGGCACCGCGTCCAGCTCCGGCGGCTCGTGCACCACCCGGTAGAGCACCGCGGTCTCCGGCCCCTCGCCGAACGGCTGCACGCCGCTCGCCACGTAGGCGGCCAGCGCGCCCAGCGCGAAGACGTCGGTCGCGGTGGTGACCGCCGCGCCCCGGGCCTGCTCGGGCGCCATGAAGGCGGGCGAGCCGATCCGTACCCCGGTGCCGGTCAGCGCGGTGGTGTCGGCGGCCCGGGCGATGCCGAAGTCGATCACCCGCGGGCCGTCGGCCGCGACCAGCACGTTGGCGGGCTTCAGGTCGCGGTGCACCACGTTGACACCGTGGATCGCCTGCAGCGCCTCGGCGATGCCGCCGAGCAGCAGCAGCACGGTGCGCACCGGCAGCGCGCCGTGCTCGCGCACCACCTGCTGCAGCGAGGGGCCCGGCACGTAGGCGGTGACCAGCCACGGGGTGTCGGCCTCGCTGCCGGCGTCGATCACCTGGGCGGTGTACAGGCCGTGGATCCGCTGGGCGTTGGCCACCTCCCGGGTGAACCGGCGGCGGAACTCCGGGTCCTCGGCGAACTCGGGGCGCACCACCTTGAGGGCCACCGGGCGTCCGCCGGGGGTGTAGGAGAGGTAGACCCGACCCATCCCGCCGGCCCCGAGCCGCGCGTGCAGCCGGTACCCGGCCACTTCGGTCGGATCGTCCGCCTGGAGGGGCTGGAAGGCGGGGGGCGGCGGGGCGGCGTGCTGTGGATCGTTCGCAGGCATGGGCAGGGATCGGCCTCACTGTGTGGCAGTCGCGGGAATTCAGGCGGCTCTTGAATCCGCCTGGAATTCTCCGTGCGACGAGCCCCGCGGGCATCGGTAGAACTACCCGGTCCGACTACCCGATTCGCCGCAGGATCCAGTGCGCCTCCTCGGTCAGTGCGGCTCCTCGGTCAGTGCGGCTCCTCGGTCAGTGCGCCTTCGTCGGTCAGTGCGCCTTCGTCGGGGTGTCGACGAGGAGGTCGACCGGACAATGCCCGATCGCCGACCTCGACGGGACCGGACCGAAGCATCAGTCGGCCCGGCAGCGGGGGAAGACGGCGCGGACGACGGCACCGACGGGGGCGTCGCCGGCGGTGAAGGTGCCGCCGAGCTCCTCGGCGCGCTCGGCCATGGAGCGAAGGCCCACGCCGGACGTGGCGGCGCAGCCGGCGAAGCCCACGCCGTTGTCGGCGACCTCGACGGTGACACGGTCGGAGAGGGCGTGCAGGCTGAGCCTGGCGACGGTGGCACCCGAGTGACGGACCACGTTGTTCAGGGCCTCACCACTGATCCGGTAGACGGCGACCTCGACGGCGGCGGAGAGCGCGGGCAGCGGATCGGGGCGCAGGTCGAGGGTGATCCGGAGCGACCGGCTGCCGAGGGTGTCGGCGAGTCGGCGGAGCGCGTCGGCCAGACCCTTGCTGTCGAGGGGGCCGGGACTCAGGCCGTCGGTGATCCGCCGGAGTTCGGTGATCGCCTGGCCGATGCCCGCGGAGGCCGCGGTGAGCGAGGCAGCGGCCCCGGAGCCGACGGGCAGGTCGGTGCCGGCGGCATCGATGCGCAGGCGCAGGCCGGAGAGGGCGGGGCCGAGGCCGTCGTGGAGGTCGTGGCGCAGACGGCGGCGCTCCTCCTCGCGGGCCAGTACGAGCTGCTCACGGCTGGCCTGGAGGTCCTCGTACAGGCCGAGCGAGGCGATCGCCGGCGATGCCTGGTCCGCGAGGAGGCTCAGCACCTCACGGTCCTGCCGGTCCAGCTCGGACTGCCCGGAGCGAGGCGGCACCAGCAGCTCGCCGATCTCGGCGCCCTCGTAGGTGAGCGGAAAGCGCACGCCGGGGGGATCGGCCGTCCCGAGCCGAGCCAGCTCACGCGGCCCGCTCCGGGTCCGCACCCGGACCACGGCGGCCGGCAGCCCGAGGGCCTGCACCACGGTCCGGCAGAGCAACGGCGGCGCGTCCGCCGGGTTGACGGCATGGCTCATCCGCTCCGCGAGCTGCCGGACCAGCTGGTAGGGGTGGGCCCGCTCGCCGTAGTAGTACCGGTCCACGGCGCGCCCCACCGCCCGGGCGGCCGGTCGCAGCGACGCGCCCAGGACCGCGGCCGTCACCACCTGCCACCAGCGCGCGCCGGACCCGGTGCCGGGCAGCAGGCCGTACGTCAGGTAGGCGGTGAGCAGGCCACCGACGAACAACAGCGCGCAGAACGCGAACGCCGCCAGGTAGCGCCGGGTAGCCCGGTCCAGCGAGAGTTGGCGGTCGCGGCGGAAGGCGGCCATCGGCACCAGCATCCAGAGGGCCTCACCGGCCACGACGACCGCGTAGGGCAGCCACTCGCCGACGAAGTGCGGGACGACGGCCAGCACGCACCAGGCCAGGTAGGCGGCGATCACCGCACGCAGGTACGGGTGCGGTCCGGGCAGGCGCCAGCAGCGGACCGCGGCCACCGCCAGAGTGAACACCAGGGTCGCGGCGAACTCCCTGACGGCGTACGGGCTGAGCCACCCGTCCAGCCAGGCGAACAGCGCGGTGTGGTGGAGCGGGTTGGGCAGGCCGTACCACTCGGCCGTCTGGGCCGTGTTGCCGAAGGCGAGCAGGGCGCTCCAGGCGGCCACCAAGGCGGTAATGCCGCGCCAGGCCCCGCCGAGCAACCTGCCGTCGGGAAGCCAGAGCGGGAAGCCGATCACCACGGAGGCGTTGGCGATGTCGGCGGCCAGCATCACCGCCGCGACCACCGCGACGGCCGTCGGTCCGGCTCCGGCCAACGCGGCCGCCAGCAGCGTCACCATTCGCAATGACTGCAGCAGACCGGCGAACAGCAGCAACGCCCCCAGGGCCTGGCCGTTCCGGTTCACCACCAGGAACAGGCCGGCGAGGGTGAACGCCAGGCCGACCGCCACCCAGACGCCGTTGTAGAGGTACTGGTCACTGACGCCCCCGACCCCGGGGTGGGTCAGCGCGAGGAGCGACCAGGCCGCCACGCACAACAGCGTGGTCCCGGCAGCCGCAAGGGCCGCGGCAACCCCGGCGCCGCCGACCCCGAGCCCTCTCATCCGCCCACCTCCCTGACGCACTCCATGCTGCCCGGCCCGCCGTCCCGACCGCACGGGACACCGGTCCCTCTCCCGCACCACGTGCACGACACCGGTCGAAGCACTGTATGGCTACACTCCGTGGCCGATCTGTGTCGAGCCGCACGTTCGGCCACCGCCCATCGGCGGGTGGGATTCGCCCGTTCGGCCGCGCCGACACGATCGACCTCCGACTCCCCGCGCTCGGTCCGATCACCCACACCTCGGCGTTCGCCTGCGACGCCCTGCGCTCGCGCATTGCGCTGCCTCCGTCCCGCCGGGTGATCACGGCGCCGAACAGGCGATCCGGCCTGGCTTCGAGGGCCCGCCGCCGCGCGCGTACGGTGGAGGTACGGCCGGACGGGTAGCCGGTGGCAGGCACTGCCGGCTGCCACTGCGGGTGACCGCACGCGGCGATGCGGTGTTCCGCTCTCCTACAGGAGGGAATGGCCATGCCCGAGCACAGGATCGGCACGCAGGCGGAATTCGAGGCGGCCCGGGAGGAGCTGCTCGCAGAGGAGAAGAAGCTCACCCGACGAAGTGACGAGCTCGCACGGAAGCGGCGGGAGCTTCCCTGGGTGGCGGTCGAGAAGGACTACGGCTTCGAGACCGGGGGCGGGACCAAGTCGCTCGCGGACCTCTTCGGCGGGTGCTCGCAGCTGCTCGTCTACCACTTCATGTTCGGCCCGCCCTACGAGGCCGGATGCCCGGTCTGCTCCTCGATCGCAGACACCCTCGACCCCAACGCGGTCCATCTGAGAGCCCGCGACGTGGCACTGATCTGCTCCTCGCGGGCGCCGATCGACAAGCTCCTCGCCTACCGGGAGCGGATGGGTTGGCGCTTCGACTGGGTCTCCACCACCGGCAGCGACTTCCACCGCGACCTCGGTTTCCAGTACACCGAAGCGGAGCTGGGGCCGTTCCTCGGAGGTGCCATCCCGCCGACCGTCCGGCAGATGGCGGAGGCCTGCGGCACCGACGTGCCCGGGTACGTCACCGAGGGGCCCGGGCTGAGCGCCTACGCGCTCTCGAACGGCACCGTCTACCGGACGTACGTCACCACTGCGCGCGGCCTTGAGCCCGCCATGGCCTACTACGGCCTCCTCGACCGAACCCCGATGGGACGACACGAGGAGGGCGAGGAGACCCACTGGCTGCGCCGCCACGACGAGTACGGGACAGCCTGAAGATTTGTCAGGCGGCCTTCTCCGGACCGATGCAGCCCCTCATCCGGCAGCAGCTGGAGGCCGACTACCCCGACCGGTGCGCCCGGTGGGCGGCGATCAGGTCGCGGTACCAGGCGTACGAGGCCCTCGGGGTGCGCTTCTGGGTGGCGAAGTCGACGTGGACGAGGCCGAAGCGTTGGTGGTAGCCCTCGGCCCATTCGAAGTTGTCGAGGAGGGACCAGGTGTAGTAGCCGCGGATGTCGAGGCCTTCGGCGATGGCGGTGGCGAGGGCGTCGAGGTGGGTGGCGAGGTAGTCGATGCGGGGGTGGTCGGGGGTGGTGGACTCGTCGACGGAGCAGCCGTTCTCGGTGACGGTGACGGGCGGGAGGGCCTTGCCGTAGAAGTCCCGGAGGTGGAGGAGGAGTTGGCGGAGGGCGTCGGGGACGACGGGCCAGCCGAAGGCGGTGTGGGGGGCTTCGGGGATGTCGACGAGGTCGAAGGGCAGGCCGGGGTCGGTGGGGGCGGCGACGCGGGTGGGGTTGTAGAAGTTGAGGCCGAGGGCGTCGAGGCCGGGGGTGTGGATGAGGTCGAGGTCGCCGGGGTGGACGGCGCCGTAGATGTCGTCGGGGACGCCGAGGGCGGAGAGGTCGGGGTAGCGGCCGAGGAGGACGGGGTCGGTGAACAGGCGGTTGTGCAGGGCGTCGTAGGCCGCTGCGGCGGCGGCGTCGTCGGGTGAGGGGGTGGCCGGCTCGACGAGGGTGAGGTTGTTGGAGAGCATCACCTCCAGGCCTCGGTCGTGCAGGACCGAGGCGGCCAACCCGTGGGCGAGGAGCTGGTGGTGGGCCGCCGGGAGGGCCTCGAACATCAGGGTGCGGCCGGGGGCGTGGGTGCCCAGCGCATAGCCGAACACCGTGTGCACGAAGGGCTCGTTGAGGGTGATCCAGGTGGGGATGCGGTCGCCGAGGCGGTCGGTGACGACGGCCGCGTAGTCGGCGAAGTGGTGGGCGGTGTCGCGGTTGAGCCAGCCGCCGTGGTCCTCCAGAGCCTGCGGGAGGTCCCAGTGGAAGAGGGTGGGCAGCGGGGTGATGCCGGCTTCCAGGAGCGCGTCGACCAGGCGGTCGTAGAAGGCCAGGCCGGCGGGGTTGACGGGCCCGCTGCCGGTGGGCAGGACGCGGGACCAGGCGATGGAGAAGCGGTAGCCGTCCAGCCCGAGGCCCTTCATCAGGGCGATGTCCTCGGGGTACCGGTGGTAGTGGTCGCAGGCGACCGCGCCCGTGTGTCCGTCGCGGATGGCGCCGGGCCGGGCGGTGAAGGTATCCCAGACGGAGGGGCCGCGGCCGTCCTCGTCCACCGCCCCCTCGATCTGGTAGGCGGCGGTGGCGGCACCCCAGCGGAACCCCGCCGGCAGGTCGTAGCGGTCCGGCATGGCAGCCTCCCGGCAGAGAACATGAGGGGCACTCATGTTACCGGCGGGGCGCCGAAACACCAGGGGAGGCTCACGCCCCCAGGCGATCGCACAGCTCAGGCGATGTCGAGCCGGTAGCGGTAGACGTTGGTCTCGCGACGGGCGAACCCGGCCTTCTCGTAGAGCCGATGGGCAGCCGTACGGCTCGGCCGCGAGGTCAGGTCGACCTGGACGGCGCCGCGGCTGCGGGCGGCCGCCAGTGCGGCTCGCACCAGTGCGAGGCCGGCGCCCCGCCCCCGCGCGGGCTCGTCGACCACCACGTCCTCCAGCCTGGCGCAGACGCCGGTGGGCAGGGTCAGGATGACCAGGGTGAGCAGGCCGACGGTCCGCGTCCCGATCCGGGCGGCCAGCACCAGGTTGGACGGACAGTCGAGCACCTGCGCGAGCCGCGCCGCGTCCAGCGGCGGCGAGTTCTTGTGCAGCTGCGGGATGAGGCGGTTGAAGTCCTCGACGGTCTCCTCGTCGACGCGGTCGACGACGGTGATGTCCGGGACGACCGGGACGACCGGATTCGGCACGGCGGGTACCTCCTGGCAGGCATGGACGGGACGGTCGACGGTCGCCGTGACGGGCGGGCCCGGCAGCGGACGGGGTGTTACGACAGCGGGATGAGATGGCCGCGCAGCGGGACGGCCCGGCAGCCCTGGAGCCGCTTGGTCGAGCCGTGCCCGATGCTGTAGTCGATGCGGTCCAGGTGCTCGCTCGACGCGCTGAGCATCGGCTCGTGGTAGGTGGCGGCGAGGTGCGCGAAGGGTGTGTTCCGGCCGGACTCGGTGGTACCGGTGTAGATGTTCTGCAGTGTCCGGTTCTGCAGGACGAAGAGGCTGTGGGCGACGATCCGGCCCTCGCGCTCGGTGGTGTACAGCCGCAGGTCCGGGCCGAAGGTGTCGATCAGGGTGCGCAGCCGCCGCCGCTCGCCGGCCTCGTCCACGGGCTGTCCGTACCAGCGGACGAGTTCGCAGCGGCCTTCGATCACCTCCTCGAACCTGGCCGCCGGGTCGGCCTGTCCGAGTTCGGCGCCGAGGTCGGCCAGCCGGTTCAGCTGGCGGTTCATCTCGGCGCGGTGCCGCCGGCTGATCGCCTGCCGGAACCCCTCGGCGTCCGTCCAGGTGACCTCGCGGGCCGAGCGGGTGGTCAGGTCGAAGCTCTCACCGCCGAGCGCCGCCACCGCCGGTTCGAGGACCGCCGAGCCCGCGGGGGTGGTGTAGAGCACGGTGACGGTGGCCAGGCCGGCCGACCGGGCCCAGGCGCAGATGCCGGCCAGGCACGCCCGCACCTCCTCCGGCTGCCCGGCGGCCGGGCCGACCGGATCCCCGATGTAGCCGGGAGCGGTCAGGACCAGGCCGGGCAGCATCCGCTCGGGGGCGTCGCCGAGCTGCGGCGCCACCTGACGGCCGGAGGCGTACACCTCCTCGAAGACGGGCTGGGGAGCGCGCAGGATCAGCCAGGGGTTGTACGCCTCGTAGGCCTCCGGGTCCTCGACCACCGCGCCGACGAAGCCGACCGCACCGTCGAGGCCGTCCGGTCCGGCGTGCACGGCCGTCACCGGCCGGCCGGGCAACCGGCTGAGCATGGTGCTCAGCCACCGACCGCCCTGCACCACGGTGCCGGGGCGCAGGGCGTCCCAGCGTGCGGCGTCGAACGTGTCGGACACCGTCGTCGCCCGCATGTCTCTCTCGCTCTCTGTCGTGCTCTGTCGTGCTCTGTCGTGCTCGCGTGCTCGCGTGCTCTGTCGCTCTCGCGCGTTCTCTGTCGTGCTCGCGTTCTCGCCCGGCTCAGCGGGCCGGGGTGGCGTCGGTGCCCGGACCGGCCGGGGTCGGCAGCTCGGCGCCGGCCTGCTCGGGACCGGTGTCCTGGGGCGGGACGGTGGCCAGCCTTCGGATGCTCGGCGACAGCAGTGCCGCCAGGCTGACGCAGGCCGCCGCGACGCCTGCGGTGAGCGCGGCGTCGCCGGCGTCCAGGACGGCGATCAGCGGGCCCATCAGCAGTGCGCCGAGTGGCATCAGGGCGTTGAAGCCGAGCAGGGCGAAGCTGCCCACCCGGCCCATCAGGTGCTCCGGCACCTTGTCCTGCAGCAGGCTGGGGAAGAGGGAGTTGAAGAAGTGCAGGCCGATGCCGTACAGCACGGCCATCGCCAGTGCGCCGTTGCCGCCGCCGATCAGGCCGGTGGCGGCCAGCGAGCAGGCCATCAGCGCGAGCATCAGGTAGAGCGCCACCCCGAGCCGGCGGACGGTCAGCTTGACCAGGACGGCCGCGCCCAGCAGCGCGCCGACGCCCTGCAAGGTGTAGAAGGCGCCGAGCGAGCCGGCGTCCCGGGCGCCGTTCGGTGCCATCAGCAGGGGAACCGCGACGTCCAGCACCCCGGCGTAGACGGCGTTGGTGCAGGCGCCGACCACGATGGAGATCAGCAGCCAGTGCACCCCGCGGACGTAGCTCAGGCCCTGGGAGACGTCCCCCAGCAGTTGCCGCAGCCGCCCGCGGGCGGCGTCCGCCCCGTGCGCGTCCTCCGAGGTCCCGGCCGGATCGTCCTGTCCGCCCTGCTCGCCCTGCCTGGCAGACCCGGCAGGCACCGCAGCCGTCGCCGCCGAGCCCTTGCCGATGGCCAGCAGCAGCACACCGGAGAGCAGGAAGGTGAGCGAGTCGAAGGCGAAGGTCCACGGTGCGCCGGCGAAGCTCACCAGGAACCCGCCGAGCAGCGGGCCCCCGATCAGCCCGATCTGCTGGCTGACCGACAGCGCCGAGTTGGCCGCGACCAGTTTCTCCTTGGGGGTGATCTCCAGCATGTACGCGAACGCGACCGGCTGGAAGAACCCGTCGGCGATGCCGATCAGCGCGGCGAGGACCACCAGCAGCGGCACGCTGTCCGTCCAGAGCGTGCTCAGCACGATCAGCAGCAGGGTGAGGAACCGGGCCGCGTCGGCGGACACCATGATCCTTCGCCGCGAGCCGGCCCGGTCCCCGACCGCCCCGCCCACCAGGTAGAACAGCAGGGACGGCAGCAGCAGCACCGCCGTGGCCGTGGCCAGGACGGACGCCGATCCGCTGACGGTGATGATGTGGGTCGCGAACGCCGTCCGGAAGGCGTAGTCGCCGATCAGCGACAGCGTCCGGGCCGACCAGTAGCAGCCGAAGCCGCGCTCGCCCACGATGCCCAGACGCCCTGTCGGTCCTGCTTGCACGGGCCTGCTCTCCCTCTCCGTCACTGTGTGTCCGACCCGGCGGCGCCGCCCGGCCGCACCAGGGCGCCGGCCAGCGCGGCCGCGGCCTCGCGCGCCGGGCCGAGCCCGGCCGCGTCCAGCGGCAGGACGAACGAGGTCACCTCGTCCAGCCGGCAGCCCCGTTCGAGCTTGTTGGCCTCGGCGCCGTAGCTGAAGGACAGCTCCCGGCAGCCCGTCAGGTACGCCTCCTCGATCGGCGCGTGGTAGCAGACCTCGAAGTACGTGCCGTCCGACCTCGGGTCGGCGTAGTCCGTCCCCGTCATCCAGGCGTGCCGGATGCCGCCGGCGTCGAGGAACAGGCAGAAGGCGATGGTCCGCCCGTCGGCCACCGCCAGCTGGAGCCGGCCGCGTTCGCCGAAGGACTCCCGCAGCGTGTGCAGCTGGCTGCGCTCCCCGGCGGTGTCCGGCCGGCGTCCGTACTTGGCGCGGTGCTTCATCCGCAGTCCGACCAGTTCCTCGACCAGCCGGTCGTCCGCGTCGCGCAGCAGCAGCTGCCGGACGGTGACGCCCTGGCGGGCCAGCCGCCGACGGATCCGGGCGACGCCCTTGCGGGCGTCGCGGCCGAGCGAGGCCAGGTAGTCCTCGAAGGTGGTGCCGGGCAGCCGGAGGTTGGCCCGCAGCGCGGTCGGCACCTCCAGGAAGGCGGCCCGGTGCAGGGCGGCGGACAGCTCCGTCTCCTCCGGCTGGACGTACAGGAACGCCACACTGCCCAGCCCCGCGGCCCGGGCCTCGGCCACCACCTCGGCGACGGCGCCGTCCAGGGCCTGCGCCGAGTGCCGACCCGGGCCCAGCGGGAAGCACTCCAGCCCGGGGTAGGTCACCACCAGGGACGGGAACCAGTGCTCCGGCGCCGGCCCGGCCGCACGCGCCGCGGCCTGCCGCTCCAGCGCCGGCCGGCCCAGCGACCGGGCACTGCCCGGCTCGAACAGCAGCCGCCAGGGGTTCTTGGCATCGGAGACCGCGCTGTCCTCGCTCACCGAGCCGAAGAACCCGACGTCCCGCCCGTCCCCGGGCCGGTGGACGAACCACCAGTGCACCCCGTCGATCCGGTCGCCCATCCGGGCGAGCCAGCGCGCGGAGGCGAACAGCGGTGGATCGGCGTCCAGTTCGGCCCACTGCGGCGGGCACTGGCCCACGGCCCTCATCCGCGGCCCGTCAGACCTGTCGGGCCTGTCTGGCCCGTCGGACCCGTCAGGCCTGTCGGACCCGTCTGGCCTGTCTGGCCCGTCGAGCCCGAGAGGACCGGGCGCCCGGCCCACGCCCAGGACTCCCGGAAGGGCGCCAGCATGTCGATGACCAGCGCGGGGCAGCGCTCGTCGGGGAAGGACGCGTACAGCTCCTGCGCCAGGTCCAGGACGAGCTCCTGCGCCTCCCGCTGCGGCAGCCGGTCGACGAACAGCAGCCGCTCCCGCTGGGCGAAGAGCGCCGGTGCCCCGGGCGCGCCGGCCAGCGCGGCGGCCCGCCGCATCAGGTGCTTGCCGTCGTGGGTGATCCGGCCGAAGGCGTTCACCCCCGACATCAGCAGCGCCTCGGCGGAGCCCCTCAGCATCAGCTCGCGCGCGGGGGACTCCAGCACCGTGGTGTCCTCCAGCAGGCTCATCGCCCCGACGAAGGCCAGCGCGGCGGCGGAGGCCCGTACCACCTCGATGTCCACCAGGCGCCGCAGCCGGTCCAGGTGTTCGGCCCCGGCCAGCGGGATGCCGCTGTGCACGCGCTGCGCCAGGCGCAGCTCCAGGCCTTGGAGGTTGGGCAGGTCCACCTGCCCGCCGTCCGTCACCGTCCGCGTGACGTGGCCGAGGTCCTCCAAGCGCCCCTCGGCCACGTACTCGATGTTGACCGGCAGGTCCGCGACCAGCCCGTCGAAGCTGTCGCCGAAGATCGACGGGTGGTTGACCGTACCGGGCACCCGGCGGGTGCGCGGGTGCCGGGTGAGCACCAGAACGTCCAGGTCGGAGGTGGGGTTGAATTCGCCCGAGGCGTACGAGCCGGTGAGCAGCACGGGCTCGTCCGGGTCGGCGTCGATCAGGCCCGCCACGGCCGGCAACTCGACGCCGCGCCGGGCGAGTTCGGTCCGTACGTGATCCGGCAGCGCGTCCAGCAGTGCCACGTCCACGGGGGTGTCCTCTCTAGCGGTCGGCGGGCGGCAGTGCCCGGCGCAGCCGCGCCGGGCCGGTCACTCGGCCACCTGCCGACTGGCCCGCAGCGGCGGGAAGTGCAGCGAGGACTCCAGCACCACGCGCTCCCAGGCGTCCAGGGTCACGCCGTGCACGCGCAGGGCGGCCTCGGCGGCACCGATCCGCATGGTGTCCGAGCTGCCGTCCGCGCTGCCGTGCTCGAACTCGCAGCGCAGGGTCGCCAGCAGTGCGGCCGGGGCGTGCCCCTCCAACAAGGCGGCGAGCCGCTCACCCGCTCCGATCGCGCCGAGCCCGCCGGCCCCGGGGAAGGCGGAGCGGACGGCGTGCCGGGCGGTGTCCGGGAGCTGCTCCCAGAGGGCCGCGAGCGCCCGGGTGCGGACGGCGACGAGCACCTGCTCGAAGTCCCGGTGCTCGGGGGTGTGCGGGGTGATCAGCCGGCACAGGTAGTCGATCTCCTCCGCCGCGCGCTCCGGGTCGGCGATGGCGTCCTGTTCGGTCAGACCGAACACCGCGGCCTCCCGCTCGGACTCCACCGGGCCGTCCGAGCTGTGCATCAGCCCGACGATGCTGTTGATGGCACCGAAGTCGCGCCGCAGGGTGCCGTGTTGGGCCTGCTCCGGGTGCTGGTAGCCCTTGCGACGGGCCAACTGCCCGTGCACGTCGGCCTCCTGCTCGTCGCCCTCGTAGCGGCAGATCAGCGCGACCGCGGGCCCCAGCTCCAGCACGGCGTCCACCAGCCGGTAGCGCCAGGTCTGCCACTGGCCGGCGATGAGGTCGGCGTACAGGTCGTCGACCAGCTCGGGGTCGGCGTCGATCGCCCGGGCGGCGACCGGCGCGAACCCCTCCTTGCGAAGGCGCGCCACCATCTCGCCGTGGACGCCCCGGTAGACGGCGTCCGAGCTGAGGAGGACGAAGACATGGCGGGACCAGAAACCTGGAGCGGGCACTGAGCAACTACCTTTCGGCCGAACGGCGGGCGGGGGGTGCGGACAGGGTCGGCGCTCGGCCGGTGCGGCCGGGCCCGTAGGCCTCAGTGGGCGAACGGGCAGGGCGAGGAGTCGACCGACTGGTCGTCGGGAAGCACGTACTGGCGCCACTTGTGCGCCGAGGACAGCAGCGGATCGCCGAGATACGGGTGCGGCGGCACTTCGTCGTAGTCCAGCAGCCGCTCACGGATCCGCTTCTTGCCGGCCTTGCCCGCGACGGTGGAGCCGCCGAGGCCCTCGAAGACCCGCCTGGTCTGGAAGATGACGGTCAGGCAGGGGCCGAAGTTGCGGCTGCGCCGCTGCCGGTAGCCGGGGCTGCCGGCGAAGATGAACCAGGGCTCACCGCCGAAGCACCACTGCCAGCGCGGATCGCTCGTGTCCTTCGGGACGTCGGCCGGCCAGGGGGCCCGGTCGAGTGCGCTGAGTTCGTTGAGCAGGTCCCAGAGCCGGGCGCCGTGCGCGGCCAGATCCGCCTCGGGCTCCGGTGGACCGATGAAGGCGATCAGGGTCTGGCGCTTGACGCCCGACCAGGCCCGTTCCCGGAATTCCAGCAGGGTGCGACCGAGCTGGTCGACACCGTACTCGCCGGGGTGCCGTGGATCGACGACGGTGTACGAATTATGGCCGCGCTGCTCCCCCTGCGTGCCGAAATGGCAGGGATAGTCATCGGCCGGATCGAGAAGCTTGCCGACGAGAATGTCCCAGACCTCCGG
The DNA here is from genome assembly GCF_042884005.1 of Kitasatospora sp. NPDC058162. Classification (NCBI taxonomy): domain Bacteria; kingdom Bacillati; phylum Actinomycetota; class Actinomycetes; order Kitasatosporales; family Streptomycetaceae; genus Kitasatospora; species Kitasatospora sp. NPDC058162. The sequence goes on along the minus strand of NZ_JBHVUS010000033.1, from coordinate 70,959 downwards.
GAGCCAGTCGACGGCTTTCCCGGACGGTCGCGCGGAACAATCAGCAGGGGTGGACCAAAGAGGAATATCGGACATCTCTACCAGCTCCCCCGTTCTTGCAGCACGCAAAGGAACCCGCCGCCGCTGATGCTTGATCAGAACATCACGGCTGTTCGAGTCCTGTCAAGGATTGATCTTGAGGATTCCACATCTCCCCAGTTCAGGACGCTTTCTTCGCAAACTCCAGCGAGCCCGCCGGACCGAACGCCAGGTGAATTCGGAGCGAAACCTTCCGCTTGAACTCCCTGGACAGTGCGCGAAGGTCCATGCAAATATCAGTGCTCGTTTCGGCCGAACTGCCGATCCACACCTGAACGAAGAACGGGGGATCCAGGTGTCTTTGGACGACCAGAGGCCAAAAACTCCTGTGGTGCTTCTCGACCGAATCGGATACGCCTTTTACCGGGATTCCGAGGGGCGCTCCTTCCTACCCGCCGACCGATTCGACGTACGACTGGTGACTTCGCTCGCCAAGGCCGGCGAAGCGAACGGCGAGGAACTGGAATCGGTGCTCGCCGTGGACGGCCACGACGAACGGGCGCTCATCGAAGCCGTCCGCTTCCAGAGCACCTTCGGCGGGCAGCCGGCCGCGCGCCTGGTCGCCGTCACCGAACGCTTCCTGCTGCTCGCCGCCCGACTGCGCGAGGAACTCGGCATCCCGGGGCAAAGCGTGCCGCAGACCCTGCCCTTCCGGGACAAGGTCGTGATGAAGGAGCACCTGGCGCGGCACGGCATCAAGGTGCCCGCGTTCGCGCCCTTCAGCAAGACGGCCGCCCGCGAACTGCTCCGCTCCCATCCGGCCGTGGTCGCCAAGCCGCGGCTGGGCACCGGCTCGACGGAGATCACGGTGCTGCGCGGCGAGGCCGACCTGGCCGCGTTCACCGCCGCCCATGCGGACCGGCTCGCGGACTTCGAGGTCGAGCAGTTCGTCACCGGCCGGCTCTACCACGTGGACAGCATGGTCGAGGACTCCAAGCCGGTCGCGGCGATCGCCGGCGGATACATCGACGAGACCACCTCGTACGAGCGGCTGCTCCCCTGCCGGGACGTCGGCGTACCGCCCGGCCCGCTGCTGGACACCCTGCTGGACTTCAACCGGCGGGTGTTGGAGGCCTTCCCCGGGTTCACCGGGGTCACCCACCACGAGATGTTCGTCGCCGACGACGGCGAGGTGTACCTCTGCGAGATCGCCGCCCGGGCCGGCGGCGGCGGCGTCATCGCGGGCTTCCTCTCCCGCACCGGGGTGAACCTGGACGAGGTGATGATCCGGGCGCAGCTGGGCGAGCCCCTGCCCACGACCGAGGGGCCCGCGGACCATCTCACCGGGTTCATCGTCATCTACGCCGGTCCGGGGACCCTCCGTGCACCGCTCACCGCACCGGACGAGCCCTGGGTGCTGGAGAGCCAGATCCTGGCGGAGCCCGGCACGGCGCTCACCGGACCGCAGAACTGCAACGACGCCGCGGCCATCGTCTCGGTCCGCGGCGACTCGCCGGAGGAGGTCGTGCACCGGCTCGACCAGGTCCACGCCCACATGGCCGCGTCCCTCGGCTCCAGCTCCGCCGACTGACCGCCCCATCCGGCCCGGCGTCGGCGAACGGCCCACTCTGTCGAACGAAGGGAAGCCCCCACATGTCAAACCCCCACGAGGCGTCGAGCCCCCACGAGCGCGTGCTCGCCCCGGCCGACTGGACCACCGGCCCGGTGGCGGACCTCTACTCCTCCTACGTCGCGGCCGCCGCGCTGTCCGCGGCCCAGGAGCTCGGTCTGCTCGACGAACTCGCCGAGCAGGGAAAGACCTCGTACGGCAACGGTGACCACCCGGACCTCGACGACGGGGTGGTCCGCACCATCCTGCGCGCGCTGCACTGGGCCGGGGTGGTCGTGATCGAGGAGGACGGCCCCGTCCTGACCGGGCCCCGCTTCGCCGAGGCGTACGCGGCCCGCGGCTACTTCTACTGGCTGGTCAAGGGCTGCGGCGAGCTCTTCAGCATCGCGCCGCAGGTCGCGAAGACGGAGAACAGAGTCGGGGACTTCTACCGCCGGGACATGCGGGCGGTCGCGATCGGCTCGCGGATCATCGGCGAGGAGGAGGTGGAGCGGCTCTTCGACCAGGTCCTGGCCGACCGCCCGCCGCGCAAGGTCGCCGACCTCGGCTGCGGCTCCGGCCAGCGGCTCATCCGGATCGCGGGCAACCACCCGGAGGCGAGCGGCGTCGGCGTCGACATCGCCCGCGCCTCCGTCCAGCTGGCGTCCGAGTCCGTGGCCGACGCGGGCCTGGCCGATCGGATCACCATCCACCGCGGCAACGTCCTGGAGCTCGACCCGTCCCCGGCCTTCGCCGACGTCGACACCATCACCTGCGTCTTCATGGGGCACGACTTCTGGCCGTACGACAGCTGCGTGGCGACCCTGCGCGCGCTGCGCGCGGCCTTCCCCCGCGCGGAGCGGCTGCTGCTCTGCGACGTCGTGCGCACCACCGAACTGCCCGGGCCCGACACCACCGTGTTCACCCTCGGCTTCGAGGGAGTGCACGCGCTGATGGGGGACTACCTGCCCACCCTCGACGAGTGGCGGCAGGCGTTCACCGAGAGCGGCTGGGAGTGCCGCACGATCCACCCGACCGTCACGCCGCCGAACGGCCACTTCTTCGAGCTGGTCCCGTCGGCCGGCTGACCCGGGACGCGCCGTGGGGTGAGCCGCCGCGCCGCCCCACGGCGCCCCGCCACAGCGTCAGGGCGTCGGCCCGCGACCGTCGTGCGGAGCGAAGATCCCGAACGCGTCGTGCTCGGTGGTCCGCGCGTTGAGGCAGTAGTCCGCCCACTCGGCCGCCTGGTGGAAGGCGGAGCCCTCGGCGATCCGGGCCGCCGCGGAGTCCACGTCGAAGCGGGTCGAACGGAGCTGGACGCCGGGGCCCAGCAGGGCCCAGTGCGCACCCGCCCGCCCGTACGGCATGCCGAGACTGCCCGGGTTGACCACGAGCCGGCCCAACGCCAGCCTGGTGTACGGCATATGGGTGTGCCCGCAGACGACGGTGGTGACGGCCGGGTCCACCCCGGCGAGGACCTCACCCCAGCGCTCCAGGCTGGAGTCGACCAGCACCACCTCCTGATCGTCCCGGGGCGTCGCGTGGCAGAACAACACCTCGCCCAGCCCGCGGACTTCGAGGGTCAGCGAGGTGGGCAACCGCTCCAGCAGATCGACCTGGTCCTCGCGCAGCTGCTCCGCGGCCGAGGGGGCGATCGGGTCCGGGATGGAGTCCCGCAGGCCGCGCCGGTACTCCACCAGTTCGCGATCGGCGTTGCCGCGGATCCACGCCACCCGGTCACCGAGACCGGTCAACAGGTCGAGCACTTCCACCGGTTGCGGTCCGCAGGCGATGTCCCCGGTCAGCACGATCAGGTCCGCGTCCCGCACCTCCGGCTCCGCCAGGACGGCCTCCAGCGCGGGCAGCACACCGTGGATGTCGGACAGCACAGCTACCTGGCTCAGCATGGCAGCCAGTATGCAACAAGGCACTGTCCCGGAGGGGCGGTTCGTGGAACGACCACGGCCCCGCTCAGATGAAGGTGACGACGAGGACGACGGCCGCCAGCAGCAGGAGGATCGTCAGGGCCGGTGCCCCCGTGCGGCCGTCCGGGCGGGAGGTGACGGCGAGCGCGGAGACGGCGGGGACGGCCACCGTGAGGACGATCGCCAGCCGGCTGACGGTGCCCATGGGGACTCCGGCGACTTCGGCGCCGAAGACGGTCGTGAACATCACCAGCAGCCAGGCCGTCGCGGTGAGGAGGGCCCAGGCCGCGCGGGCGGTCCACCGCTCGACCGGGTCGGCGGCGTGGAAGTTGGTGCGGGTCATCGTCCAGATACGGGTGAAGTTCGCCACCGGAGCATCTTGTCGGACAATGCCGTCCGGCACCAGGTTCCGGCGCCGCCGGCCAAAGACGGGCCCAGGACGGGCCCTACGACTCCAGGGACTTCGCGGCGTCGCGGATGACGTCCAGGACGAAGTCGGGGTGCGAGAGCATCGGCACGTGGCTGCTGTCGATGTCGAAGGTCTTGGCGCCCATCCGCTCGGCGGCGGCCCGCTCCAGGTCGGGGTTCACGGTGCGGTCCTGGTTCGCGACGATGTACCAACTCGGCGTCGTGCGCCAGGCGTTGCCGGGGACCTGCTGGCTGAACAGGTCGACGACCGGCACGGCGCCGGTCGCGAGGACGAGCTTCTGCTCGTCCGCCGGCAGGTCGCCGCAGAAGTCGCCGAGGCCCGACTCGCGGAGCCAGATGCGGCCGTCGGCGATGTCGAGTTGGCCGAAGACGGGCATGGGGGCGAACTTCTCCTGCTGGCCCTGCGAGGTCTCGTCCTCGTCCGGGGCGAGCGCGGCGATGTAGACCAGGGCGCCCACCCGGTCGTGGACACCGGCCTTGGTGATCAAGGTCCCGCCGTAGGAGTGCCCGACGAGCACGACCGGGCCCGGCACGTGCTCGATGGCCCGGGTGACGCACGCGACGTCGCCCTCCAGCGAGTCGAGGCCGTGCTGCGAGCTGTACACCTCGTGGCCCTCGGCCTGGAGCGCGGGGATGAGCTTGCTGAAGCACGACCCGTCGGCCCAGAGCCCGTGGGCGAAAACGATGCTGGCTTTGCCGGCCATGATCTCCTCCTTCATCGATGCCGATCCACGGCGATCCACTACGGCGAGTATCCGGTCGGTCACTGCTCGCGGCAATTCATCCGCCGGTCAGGGGCGGCGGGTGAGGCCGGTGCGTTTGGCGGTGGCGAGGAGGGGGGTGGTCTCGATCGCGGTGATGCCGGGCAGGGGGCCGACGGTGGTGACGAGGAAGGTGTAGAGGGCGTCGAGGTCCGTGGCGGCGAGGGCGACCAGGAGGTTGGCGGGGCCGGTGGTGGCGGCGGCGAAGCGGACCTGGGGGTGGGTGCTGAGGGCGCGGGCGGTGCGCTCCAGGGCGCCGGGGTGGACGGTGAGCCAGAGCAGGGCCTCGGCGTGGGCGCCGAGCAGGGCGAGGTCGAGTTCGGTGGCCAGGCGCAGCACGTGGCCGCGGAGGAGGGCGTCGAGGCGGCGGCGGGCGGTGAGGGCGGTGGTGTCGGCGCGGCGGGCGAGGTCGGTGTAGGTGGCGCGGCCGTCCTCGGACAGGGCCGTGATCAGGGCGGCGTCGACACCGTGCTGAAGGGTCGGCGGTGCGGGCGCGGTCGGCGGGTCGGGGGCGAGCCTGGCCGTCTCCTCGGGGGTGAGCAGCCCGGCGGTCCAGCGGAAGGCGGTGGGGAAGACCCGCAGCAGGGTGTGGGCCGTCCAGGAGTCGACGGCCTCGGTGGCGGGCAGGTCGCGCAGCAGCAGGGCGGTGCGGGCGTCGGGGCCGTCGAGGAAGAACACCGCGGAGATCTCGTCGCCGCCGCCGAGGACGTCCACCCAGACGGTGTCGGGCCGGTGGGCCAGGGCGGCGGCGAGGTGGCGGATCCTGGCCGGGCGGCAGCGGATCCGCAGCGCCATCGGGACCAGCCCGGGGAAGTGCGCGGGGTTGCGGACGACCGTGGCGCGCAGGGTGCCGTCGGCGTAGAGGGGCGCGGCGCGGCGGACGACGGTGCGTTCGGACAGGCCGAGGCAGTGGCTGAGCTCGCGCCAGCCGGCCCGGGGCGAGGCGAGCAGGGCGGCCGCGATGCGGCGGTCGGTTCCGTCGAGCGTTCGGCGCATGATCAGCATCCTAGGGCGCTCCGCTGTCGGGTTTCCTCGCCATGGGGTGCCGTTTGTACGGGAAACCGACGATTGGGGCCTACAACGGTGTGACCGGCGGCGGCCGCACCCGAGGAACGCCCCGCCGCCGCGGACGACCGGTGGTCCCGCCACCGGACCGGGACACGGGAGGAAGACCATGACCGAACACGGTGCCGATCTGCTGATCCGGGCCGCCGCGGTGCACACCCTCGCCCCCGGCCGGGCGCCCCAACGGGCCCTGGCCGTACGGGGCGACCGCATCGCCGCGCTGTCCCCCGACCCGCGCGGCCTGGACCACCTGGTCACGGCGCGCACCACCGTGCACGACCTGCCCGGGGCCACCGTCCTGCCCGCCTTCGACGACACCCACACCCACCTGATCTTCGCCGGGCGCAGCGCGTACGACGTCCCCGTCCACCGGGCGCGCACCATCGCCGAGTTCCTCGACCTGATCCGGCAGCGCGCCGCCCGCACCCCCGCGGGGCAGTGGATCCGCACCACCACCAACTGGCAGGAGCTCAACCTCGCCGAGCGCCGCATGCCCACCGCCGCGGAACTCGACCGGGCGACCGACCGCCACCCCGTCCTGGTCAAGCGCGGCGGCCACAACGACGTCGTCAACTCCCTCGCGCTGCGCCTGGCCGGCATCACCGGGTCCACGCCCGTGCCGGCCGGCGGAGTGATCGGCCGCGACGCCGACGGGAGGCTGAACGGACGGCTGATCGACAACGCCATCGGCCTGGTCGAACGGCTCGTCCCCGCGGACGACCGGGCCCGGCGCGTCGACGGGCTGCGCCTGGCCAGCCGGCAGTACGCCGCCACCGGGATCGGCACCGTCCGCGACTGCGCCGTCTCCCCCGACGACTACGAAGTGCTGCTCGCCGCCCGCGCGGCCGGGGCGCTCCACACCCGGGTCCGGGCGCTCATCTCGGCCCTCGGCCTGACCGGCACCGCCCAGGTCGAGGACCTCCTCGACACCATGGAGGCCTGGCGCGACCCCGCCGACCCGTGGCTGCGGGTGTGGGGAGTGAAGTTCGGCCTCGACGGCGGCCTGGAGGCCGGCGCCACCGAGGAGCCCTACGCCTGCGACCACGCCTACTCCGGCACCCTCACCTGGGAGCCCGGCGCCCTCGCCGAAGCCGTCGGGGCCGTGGTCCGGCGCGGCTGGAGGGTCGGCACCCACGCGTACGGCGACCGCGCCGTCCGGATCCTCCTCGACGTCTACGAGCAGGTGCTGCGCGACGTCCCCGGCCTGCCCGCCGGCACCCTGGTGATGGAGCACGGCGGCCTGGCCGGCCCCGAACAGCGGGCCCGCGCCGCCGCGTTGGGCATCCCCGTCACCATCCAGCAGCCGCTGCTGCACGACACCGCCGAGGTGGAGCGCGAGTTCTGGGGCCCGGAACGCGTCGCCGCACTCTTCCCCGCCCGCGGCTGGCTCGACCAGGGCGCGCTCGTCGCGGCCGGATCCGACTTCCCCGTCGGACAGTTCGGCGCCATGCGCTCCGTCTGGGGCATGACCACCCGGCAGACCGTCATCGGCGTCCAGGGGCCCGAGCACGCCATCGGCTACGACGAGGCCGTCGCCCTCCACACCACCCACGCCGCCCGCCTCCTCGGCGAGGACCGCCTCCGCGGCAGCCTCACCCCCGGCCGCCTCGCCGACCTCACCCTCTGGGACCGCGACCCGGCCCACTGCCCCGCCGACGCCCTGCGCGACCTCACCCCCACCCACACCCTCCTCGGCGGCCGCCCCGTCCACCAGCCCGACAGCGCGGACTGACGGCCGGGGCGTGGCCCTTGGACTCACGGTTCGTCGGGGCGGTCACGGTCGGGGCGAGCACGGTCGCCGCGCCACCAGGTCAGCCGTGCCAGGAAGCCGGACGGGTCTCCCGGCCGTCAGTGCACCGCGGCGTCGAGCAGCAGGCGGGCCAGGTCGGCCGGGCGGGAGAACATCGGCCAGTGGCCGGTGTCCAGTTCGACCAGGCGCCAGTGCCCGCCGGCCAGCAGCTCGGCCACGTCCTCGTCGGGCTCCGCCCCGGCGAGCAGGCACTTGACGTAGGTCGTGGGCAGGGCGGCGAGGGAGCCGGTCAGGGTGGCGGGCTCGGTGAGGGTGGCGCCCGGGTGGGGGGTGGCACCGGCGAGGAGGCGGGCGGTCTGCTCCTCGCTGAGGCCGTGCCCGGCGAAGTGCTCGGGCCGCGCGCAGGGCCAGGAGCCGCCGTTGGCGGCGATCGCGGCCCGGAGCGCCGCGCCGCCGTCCGGCCAGCCGGCGGCGAAGGACCGGCCGTCGACGGGCACGGCGGAGTCGACCAGGACCAGCCGGGCCAGCCGGTCGCCGATCCGCTGCGCGGCCTGGCCGACCGGGACGCCCGCGTAGCTGTGCCCGACCAGCACGACCTCGCGCAGGTCGTGGCGCTCCACCTCGGCCACGATGTCCTGGACGTGGGTCTGCTGCCCGGCGGGCAGGCCCCGCTTCTCGGCCAGCCCGGACAGCGTCAGCGGATGGACGGCGTGGCCGGCCGCACGGAGCCGCGGGGCCACGTCGTCCCAGGCCCAGGCGCCGAGCCGGGCACCGGCGACCAGTACGAAGTTCACCATGATCGCACCGTAGTGGAGCGGCCCGGCGTGCGTCGCGCGGATATCGGCGGCGGCGTGCGGCGCCCCGGCAGCGGCAGGCGTCAGCCGAGGACGGCGTCGACCTCCACCTCGACCAGCCAGTCCGGGTCGATGAAGCGGGAGACCTCGACGAAGGTGGTGACCGGGCGGATCGCCCCGAAGCGCTCCCCGTGCGCCCGGGCCGCCTCCTCCCAGGCCGTCACGTCGGTGAGCATGATCCTGGTCCGCACCACGTCCTCCAGCGACGCGCCCGCCGCCGCCAGCGCGGCCTCGGCGATGTCCAGGCACCTGACCGTCTGGGCGTGGACGTCGCCGCGCCCGACCGTCGTCCCGTCCTCGCCGATCGGCGCGGTGCCCGCCACCGCGACGTACGGGCCCTTGCGGACCGCGCGGGAGAACCCGATGCGCGGTTCCAGGGGCGAGCCTGAACTGACCAGCCGGCGTCCGTTGTCCATCGCGCCATGCTGGCAGAGCGGCGGACGGCGCGGCCACACCGTCCCAGCGGTCGGACGGCCCGGCGCGCCGGCGGCCGCGTCGCCCTCAGTCCGCGTGACCCTCAGGCTGCGTCACCTTCAGTCCGCAGCGACCACCGTGAACTCGGCGGTGTGGACGGCGTCCCCGTGCTTGAAGTCGAGGTAGAGCCGGTACGGGCCGGCCGTCGGGGCGACCGCGTGGAAGGTGATGTCCGGACCGGGCGCGGTGACGCCGTCGCCGGGCTCGCCGTTCGGGTGGACGTGCAGGTAGGCGAGGTCGGCGGCGCGCAGGGCGACCAGGTGGCCGTAGGCGGCCAGGTAGGGCTGGAGGTCGGCGACGGGGGCGCCGTCGCGGGCCACGGTGAAGGTGAGCGGCGCACCCGCGCCGGCCGTCAACTGCCCGGTCAGGGTGACGGTGTAGCCGTCGACCGTGGCGGTCGCCGAGGCCTCCGGGAGCGGGTGCTCGGTGGTCCCGCCGGGGAGGGTGAGGTCCACGCCGAGGGTGAGCGGGGCGGCGCCGGCGGCCTTGAAATCGGCGTACGCGTGGTAGGCGGCGGGCCCGTCGAAGGGGTTGGCGACCCGCCAGGTGCCGTCCGCGTCCAGGGTGGGGTGCACGTGCCGGTACCCGGAGAGGTCGCGGCGGACCACGATCAGGTGCAGCAGGGCCTCGTGCTGGGGCTCGTACGCGGTGACGGGCCTGCCGTCCGGGCCGGTGATCCGGAAGGTGAACTCGCCCTCGGGGCCGACGGTCTCCGGTATCAGGGTGTAGCCCTGGTCGGAGGCCGTCAGCCCCTGCGGTGCGCCGTGGCCGTGGTGGGCGTGGTCGGCGTGGTGCTGGTGGCCCTCGTGGTGCCCGTGCTGCTGGTGGCTCTCATGGTTCTGGTGGTGCTCGTGGTTCTGGTGGTGCTCGTGGTGGCCGTGGTTCTGATGCGTGTTCATACCGTGCACAACCACCGCCCGTTGCGGCCGCGTTCCCCCCACCGTTGCGCTCCGAGCGAACCGGTCAGGCCGCGACCGCCTCCACCACCGACAGGACCGTCGGCGTGGGGAGAACGCGGGAGAGCCGCAGGCCGGCCCGCCGGAAGAGCTCTGCGAAGTCCTCCTCGGTGCGTTCGCGGCCCGCGAGGGAGGCCATCATCATCAGGTCCAGGGCCTTCGCCTGGTGGGGGGCGTTCCCCCGGGGGACGACGGCGTCCACGACCAGGACCCGGCCGTCCGGGCGCAGGGCGCGGCGGCAGTGGCCGAGGAGGGTCACGCAGCGGTCGTCGTCCCAGTCGTGGGTGATCCGCTTGAGCACGTGGACGTCGCCGGGCGGTACGGCCTCGAAGAAGTCGCCCTCCGCCGGTGTCCAGCGGCCCGCGATCTCCCCGGCCGAGCCGAGCCGGTGGCCGGCGAGGACGTGGGCGCGGTCGAAGAGCACCCCGTCCAGGCCAGGGTTTCGGCGCAGCACCTCCAGCAGCAGGCCGCCGTGACCGCCCGCCACGTCCACCACCGTGCCGGTCTTCGGGAACTCGTAGGCGGCCGCGATCAGCGCGTTCTCCGGGTCGGACATCGCCGCCATGCCGACGTGGAAGACGGCGGCCGTTCGCTCGTCCTGGGCGAAGTGGTCGAAGAAGGGCATGCCGAACAGCGCCTCGAAGGCCGCGGTGCCGTCGGTGAGGCAGCGCGTCAGTTCGCCCGCCGGCCACCACATGGTGCGGTCGGTCAGCATCTGGACGGCGGTGCGCGCGGAGTACGGGACATCGCCGCGCAGGGCCTGTCCGGCGCCGGTCAGTGCGAAGCGGCCCCGGTCGTCCTCCCGCACCACGCCCCGGGTGGCGAGCAGCCGCAGGACCCGGTGGAGGTTGTCGGCGTGCGTGCCGGTCGCGGCGGCGAGTTCGGCGGGGGTGCGGGGACCGTCCGCGAGGTGGTCGGCCACCCCGATGTCGGCGGCGGCGCGGAGGGCGGCGGGGAAGAGGAAGCCGAGGGCCTCGTCGATGAGGTAGGCGGCGGAGCGGCGGTAGCCGTCCTCCGGGCCGGCGCCGGCCCCTCCCCCCGCCTGCTCAGCGTCGAACCCGTCGTCGTCGTTCTGCCGCATGCCGTCCTCCTCCTCGTCGTGTCCTGTCCGAACGTCCGCCCGGAGGCTGCCCACCGGAGGCCGCCGCCGAAGCACACATCACCCGACCGGGTGCCTACTCCCCCGGCCGCACAGCCCCCGGCCGTGCCGCCTCCCGGTGCCGCCACCGCACCGGGTCGACGGCGGTGGCCGGGGGCGCCGTCGCGGGCGGCGCGCGGTACCCGGCGCAGGAGAGCACCAGCATCTCGCCGTCCCCCGGCTGGAACTCGTACGCCACCCGCTCCACCCGGCTCCCGATCCCGGCCCCGGCCAGTTCCTCCCGCAGTCGTTCCAGCGCGGGGTACCGCTCGCCGGTGTCGTAGACCGTCAGCGGGAACAGCCGGACCTCCCGCCGCGCCACCCGGGCGAGTTCCAGCAGTGCGGCCCGCTGGAACTCCTCGCCCAACCGGTTGCCGTAGGAGAAGACCAGGTGCGAGCTGAGCACCAGGTCGAAGGAGCTTTCCGGGAAGGGGAGTTCGGGCAGCTCCCCGGCGACGTAGCGCTCCGGGCGGGCCGCGATGTCGGCCCGGAACAGCCGGGCGTTGGCGGTCCACTGCCGGATCAGGTCGTCCGTGTCGGCGTACCAGGACGGGGTGAAATCCGCCGTCTCCTGGAGCAGCAGCTCCCGCTTGAACCTGCTCTCCCGCTCGACCAGCAGGCCCAACTCCACCCGGTGCACGGCGTATTCGCGGTCGGCGGCGACGGCGTCGATCCCGCGCCGCCCGGCTTCGGCGACGAAGCTCGCCGCCCCGCCCGGGCAGTCCAGGATGCGCTGGTCGAGGTCGCGGTCGGTGAGCGCGAACATCGCGCGGTACTCGGCGAAGGAGCGTGCGCTGACCAGCACGGCTCACCCCCTCCCGATGAACGGCATGGTGGCCGGCAGCACCACCAGGGACTGGATGACGGTGCCCGGCGGCTGCGAGGCCATCAGCAGCAGGGCCTCGGTGAAGCGTTCGACCGGGATGGTCGCCTCCACCGCCGTCGTCCCGTCGGCCTGCATCGCGGCGGGCTGCGGAGCACCGTCCGGCGGGCTGACGTTGCCGACGTCGATCTGGCCGCAGGTGATGCCGTACGGACGGCCGTCCAGGGCGAGCACCTTGGTGAGGCCGAGGACGGCGTGCTTGGCGGCGGTGTAGGCGAGGGAGTTGGGGCGCGGCACGTGCGCGGAGGGCGCGCCGTTGTTGATGATCCGGCCGCCCTGCGGCTGCTGGGTGCTCATCAGCCGGAACGCCTCCCGGGCGCACAGGAAGCTGCCGGTGGCGATGGTGTCCAGGACGCGGTTCCAGTCCTGGAAGGGCGTTTCGGTGATGGGCCGGCGCGGGGCTGCGGCGCCCGCGTTGTTGAACAGCAGGTCGAGCCGGCCGTAGCGGTCGCGGACGGCGTCGAACAGCCGGGCGACCTCCTCGGGGCTGCGGATGTCGGTGGGCACCGCCAACACCCGTTCCGGGTCTGCGACTTCGGTGTCGACGGCGAGTGCGGTGGTCTCCTCCAGCGCGTCCTTGCGGCGGCCGGCCAGCACCACCGTCCAGCCGGCGCCGAGCAGGGCCAGCGCGGAGGCCCGGCCGATCCCGCTGCCGCCGCCGGTGACCAGGGCGACCTTCCCGTGCGGTCGGTTCACGGCGTCCATGTCTCCCCCTCGTTGAGCCAGATCCGCAGCATCCGCCGGGCGTACCGGCCGGGTTCGTCGATGTACGCCGAACGGCCGTGCAGGACACGGCTGTTGCGGATGATCAGCAGGTCACCGGCGGCCATCGGCAGGCCGAAGGCGATCTCCGGCCGGTACAGCACCTCGTCCAGTACGCCGAGCGCCTCCCATTGACGGTCCGTCAGCTCCGGTCCGCCGCGGTCCGGCGAGGAGCGGACGGTGCGGGTCTGGTAGTAGCAGCCGATCGTGCCGTCCTTCCTCGGGTAGAGGATCGGGGTGACGACCAGCTGCGGGCCCGCCCGGCCGGTCCGGTCGAAGGTCCAGTCCTCGCAGAGGGTGGCCAGGGCGTCCGGCCGTTCCACGCCGATCAGGTCGTGGACGTGCCGGGCGCTCGCCAGCTTGGTCAACCCACCGCCGTGGTAGGCGGGTTGGAGGCAGAGCAGGACGAGCAGGTCGCAGGTGTCGCAGTGGAAGCCGAGGTCGGTGTTGCCGTCGCCGTCGTGGTCGCGCAGCACCGAGGTGAGGTCGCCGCGGCCGTTCTGCGGGACGATCCGGCCGTAGTCGCGGAGCAGGAAGGGAAGCGCCTCGGCGACCTCCCGCTCCGGCCGCGCCGGGTCGACCAGGTTGCCGAGGTGGACGAGCCCGACCGAGTCGACGGCCTCCCGGACGAAGGTCCGCAGCCGCGCGCGCACCGGCTCGCCCGCGCCCCAGCCCCCGGCCCGGGCGTCGGCCCACAGCAGCTGCCGCTCGCCGTCGCTCAGCGGCAGCGACCACATCTGCCGCCGGGCCTCCAACTCCAGGCTGCTCCAGCCGATCTCGGTCACGGTGTGCTCGTTCACGACGCCTCCTCCTGCCCGACGCCGGCCGTGCCGACCGCGACGGTCTCGACCGCCGTGCCGACCGCGACGGCCTTGGACCAGAGCGCCAGCGCCTCGTCGACCTGGGCGGCCGTGACGACCAGCGCGGGGATCATCCGGACCACGTTGAGGTGGATCCCGCAGAGCAGGAGCAGCAGCCCCAGGTCGGCCGCCGCCTGCTGGACCCGCCGGGCGGTCTCCGGGTCGGGCGAGCCGTCCGGCCGGCAGAACTCACTGGCCGCCATCAGCCCGATCCCCCGGACGTCGCCGATGCCGGGCACCCCGGCGGCGACCGTCCGCAGACCGTCCAGCAGCCGCGCGCCCTGTTCGGCCGCGTTCTCGACCAGCCGTTCCTCGCGCAGCACGTCCAGGGTGGCCAGGGCGGCGGCGCAGGCCACCGGGTTCCCGCCGTAGGTGCCGCCCTGGGAGCCGGGCCAGGCGCGCCGCATCAGCTCGGTCGGCGCGGCGATGGCGGACAGCGGGAAGCCGCTGGCCAGGCCCTTGGCGGTGATCAGCACGTCGGGCCGGACACCTTCCTCGTACTGGTGCGCCCAGAACCGGCCGGTGCGGCCGAAGCCGGTCTGCACCTCGTCCAGCACCAGCAGCAGGCCGTGCCGGTCGGCGCGCTCGCGCAGCCCGGCGAGGAACCCGGCCGGGGCGGGGACGTAGCCGCCCTCGCCGAGCACCGGTTCGACGAACAGGGCGGCCGTCTCGGCGGGCGCGGAGACGGTGGCCAGCACCTCGTCCAGCCCGCGCAGGGCGTGCGCGACCGCCTCCTCCTCGGACAGTCCGAGGCGGAACGCCGCCGGGAACGGCGCCACCGCGACCCCGGGCGGCAGCGGGCCGATGCCCGCCCGGAAGCGGGTCCCGGCGGTGGTGAGCGAGGCGGCGCCCATGGTGCGGCCGTGGAAGGAGCCCTCGAAGACGATCACGTTCTGCCGTCCGGTGGCGTGCCGGACCAGCCGCAGCGCCGCCTCCACCGCCTCCGTCCCGGCGGTGGCGTAGCAGAGCGAGTCCAGGCCGGGCGGCAGGACCTCGCCCAACCGGTCGGTGAGGGTGAGCAGTTGGTCGTGCAGGACGGTGGTGTACTGGCCGTGCAGCAGCCGGCCGGCCTGTTCGCGGACGGCCTCGACCACCCTCGGGTGGCAGTGGCCGGTGCTGGTCACGCCGACGCCGGAGGTGAAGTCGAGGTAGCGGCGGCCGGCGGCGTCGTAGAGGTGGAGGCCTTCGCCGCGCACGGCGACGACGGGGGTGGCCTGCTTGAGCGCTGGGGAGAGCTGGGACAACGGAGTCCGCCTTCGTCGGTGGGATCGGGGGTCAGGTGGGTTCGGGTGGCGGGGTTCAGCGGGGTGGCAGGTAGCCGGCCTCGGCGGCCCAGGTCTGCGCGGCCGTCCACCACTGCGGTGTCGGCGCGGCGAACCGGACGCCCAGCCGGTCCAGCACGGCGGTGGTGTACGCGCAGTCCACCCGGACGTTGCGCTCCTCCTGCTCGGCCCAGGCGGCGGCCAGCCGGGCGGCCGTCGGGTGCCGGCGTTCGGCCCGGGCGATGGCGGCCGCGAAGGTCCGGTCGTCGGTGAGCCGGACGCGGTGGCCGTGCGCGGCGAGCCAGCCCACCAGTTCGTCGTGCGGCGTCGGGTACGGGGTCTCGACGTGGTAGGCACCGGGCGCGGCGTACGGGTCGAGGGCGATCGCCGCGATCCCGGCCGCCACCGTGTCCACGTGCGAGAACGCGAAGGCGGTGTCCGGCCGGCTGGGGGCGGCGCCGGCCAGCAGGTAGCCGCGGACGAGCTGGTAGATCCGGTTGTCGCCGGGGTTGGCCTGGAAGGCGCCGGTCCGGCTGTGCGCGGCGATGTGGCCGCTGCGGTACAGGTAGGCGGCGTGCCCGGTGGCCGCCCAGGCCCGGACGGCCTGCTCGGCGCGGTACTTGCTGCGCTCGTACGGGGTGCGGAACCGCTGGCCGATCCACAGGTCGGCCTCGCTGAACCGGCGCGGCGGGCCGTCCACCCCGCCGGAGACGGCCAGCGTGGAGACGTGGTGGAGCCGGGCCCGCGGGGTGTGCTCGTCGACCCAGCCGAGCAGGCGGCGCACCGCCGCGTGGTTGGCACGCTCCAGGGCGTCGGGCGAGGCGACCAGCCGGACGTCCGCCGCCGCGTGCACCACGATCCGGGCCTCCCGGGCCCGTTCCAGCCCGGCCGGGGACAGGCCGAGGCCGTCCCGTTCGAGGTCCCCGGCGACGACGTGGGCGGCCCGCTCACCGGCCAGCCGCCGCACGGCACCGGCGTCGTCGTCGGCCCGCACCAGGCAGGTGACCACGGCGCCGCGCCGCCGGAAGGCGTCCAGCAGGTGCCGCCCGAGGTAGCCGGTGGCGCCGGTGAGCAGCACCCGGGCGGGTTCGCGGACGGCCGCCCGGGCGGTGGGCGCCACCCGGGCGTGCAGCAGCTGCCCGGAGGTGGACAGCGGCGAGCGCCGCGGGGGCGCGGGGTACGTCCCCGCCGCGGCGGCGACCGCGGCGGCGAAGCGGGCGGCGATCCGTTCGGCGGCATGGTGCGCCACCGCGGGCCAGCCGTACACCAGGTCGGCGACCAGCCGGTCCTGCACCACCCGTGCAGTGAGCCGCAGTCGGTACAGCGGGTCGCCCCCGGTGCAGCGGGCCGCCCCGGCCTGCTCATCGGCGACGGTCCAGTCCAGGGCGGGCTCCTCGGGCAGCCGGAAGGTGCCGAGGAAGTTGAATCCGACCGTCGGACGCCCGTCCCCGTCCGCGTCGGCGGGGGGCCCGTCCCCGTCCCCGTCGGCGGGGAGCCGGTCCGCGCCGCTTCCGCCGGGCGCGTCCATCGGGCGGACGGGCGCCTCGCGCAGCCGGCGCGCCGTCTCCTCCGGGCCCGCGGACGGGTCCAGGTCGAGGTGCTTGACGGCGGTGAACCAGCCGACGGTGTCCAGGTACTCGCCCTGCTCGCCGGTGGTGTCCCGGCCGTGGGTCTCGACCTCCACCGCGAGCCGGGGCTCCCCGTGCCACCGGGCGACGGCTCGGGCGAAGGCGTCGAGCAGGACGGCCTCCAGCCCGGCCCCGCCGCCGTGCCGGGCGACCAGCCGCTCGGTGGCGTCGGCGTCCAAGGCCCAGCTGAGCGTGCCCGGTTGGACGGGCGGGCCGGATCCGTCGGTCACCGTGCCACCGGTTGCGGGCGGCGGCGGCGCGGCGGCCGCCGCCCACCGGTAGAAGTCGGCGGTCGGCGGCAGGTCGGCCGGCTTCCGGTCCAGCAACGCGCGGTAGGCGTGGGCGAGGTCGTCCAGCAGGATCCGCCAGGACAGCCCGTCGACCACCAGGTGGTGGGCGATCAGCGCGAGCCGCTGGTCGGTGCCGGGCGGGCCGGTGAACAGGTGGGCGCGCAGCAGCCGTCCGGCCGACGGGTCGAGGCTGCGGTGGAGCCCGGTACAGACCCCGGCGACGGTGTCGGCGATCGCGCCCGAGGCGCGCGGGATGCGGGAGTGGGAGAGCGGGTCGAGGTCGGCGACCGCGAGCGGTTCGCCGGGGCCGTCCGGGCCGACGGGCCGGCGCAGCGCCGGGTGGCGTTCCAGGACGGCCGCCAGGGCCGCCGCGAGGGCGGCGGGGTCGACGGCGGTGCGGCAGCGCAGCAGCACCGACTGGTTCCAGTGCCGTACGTCCTGGACGGTCCGCAGGCCGTACAACCAGCGCTGGGCGGGGGCGAGTTGACCAAAGTCGCCGCTGCGGCGGGGCACCGGGAGGGCCGGGGCCGCCGGCACCGCCGCCCCGGCCAGGGCGGCCGCCGTGGGGTGCCGGTAGAAGTCCTCGTAGGCGACCCGCAGTCCGGAGCGCCGCAGCAGGGCGACGGTGCGCATGGCGAGGATGGAGTCGCCGCCGAGGCCGATCACGTCCGCCCGGACCCCGATGCCCGGCAGGCCGAGCGCCCCGGCCCAGAACCGGGCGATCTCCTCCGCCAGAGCACCACCGGCATCGGGCCTGGCCGACTCCGCCGGTTCGGCCCGGAGGGACACCAGCTCGCCCACCAGCTCCCCCAGCCGGCCCCGGTCCAGCTTGCCGTTCGGCCCGACCGGGAACTCCGGCAGCACCAGGACCGGCTGCGGCACCGAGTAGCCGGGCAGGCGGTCGCGCAGGTGGTCGACCAGCCCGGCGACACCGACGTCCGGGTCCAACAGCCGTACCGCACCGACCAGTTGGTTCCCGACCTCGGTCTCCCGCAGCAGCGCCGCCGAGCCGGCGACGCCCGGGTACCCGTCCATGGCCCGCTCGACCTCGGCGAGGTCGACCCGGTACCCCCGGACCTTCACCTGGCGGTCCACCCGGCCGAGGAAGACCAGGTCGCCGTCCGCCCGCCGACGGCACAGGTCGCCCGTCCGGTAGGTCCGCAGGCCGTCACGCCGGACGAAGCCCCGGGCGGTCTCCTCGGGCCGCCCGAAGTACCCGGCGCTGACGCCCCGCCCGCCGATCAGCAGCTCCCCCACCGCGCCGTCGGCCACCGGCCGTCCGGCGCTGTCCACCAGGGTGAGCAGCACCTCGCCGATCCCGCTGCCGATCGGCACGACCGGTTCCCCGGCGGGCAGTTGACGGGCGGCGATGGCCAGGAAGCAGGTCGCGCCGACGGTGGTCTCGGTCGGTCCGTAGTGGTTGACCAGGCGCTCGGTGACGCCGTCGTCGAGCAGGGCGGCGGCGAGCCGGCGCGGCAGGGCCTCGCCGCCGAGCAGCAGGGTGCGCAGCGGCGGGGTGTCGGCCGGGCGGCCCTCCAGCAGGGCGGTCAGGTGCGAGGGGGTGGTCTTCAGGGTGTCGGTCCCGGCACGGCGCAGGGTGGCCCAGAACGCGCCGGGGTCGCGCGTCTCCCGGTCGGGCACCACGTGCACGGAGCCGCCGGTGGCGAGGGCCAGCAGCCAGGCGGTGTGCCCGAGGTCGGCGGCGAGGGTGGTGACGTGGGCGAGCCGGGGGGCGTCGGCCTCGGTGAGCCCGAGCCGGGCGGCCAGGGCGTGCGCGTAGTGGACGGCGTTGGCGTGGGTGACGGCCACGGCCTTGGGTTCACCGCCGGATCCGGAGGTGAAGGACAGGTACGCGAGGTCCTCCCCGGTCGGCCCGCCGCCCTGCCCGGTGGGCCCGTCCGCCAGGACGTCGACCACCTCGGCGAGACCGAGGTCGGCACCGGGCCCGCTCTCGGTGGCGAGCACCCGCCGCACCCCGACGGCGGTCAGCCGCCGGGCCAGGTCCGCCGCCGACCACTCCGGGTCGGTCAGCACGGCGGCCGCGCCGGAGCGCAGCACCCCGTGCAGCAGGACCAGCATCCGGGCGTCCCGGGGGCCGAGCAGGGCGACCCGGTCGCCCCGGCCGGTGCCGTCGGCGGCCAGGCGGGCGGCGATCCGCCCGGCGGCGGCGTCCAGCGCGCGGTGGTCGAAGGTGCGGACGCCGTCGCCGACGGCGGGCCGGTCGGGGTGGGTGCGGGCGAGGTGGGAGAGGAGGGCGCTGAGCGAGCCGGTGGCGGGCGCGGTGGACCGGACGTGCTGCGTCGCGGAGGTCACGCCGACTCGTCCCCCGTCCGGACCGTCTGATCCGTCCGAACCGTCCGGGCTGCCCGGCCTCTCCGCACCGGCTCGGCCGGGGCACCGAGGACCGCCGGGTCACCCGCCAAGTACCCCTCCAGCGAGGTCAGTTCGTGCAGCCGGCCGGCCAGTTCCCAGGCCAGCATGCGGTGCAGGCCGTCGACGTGGATCAGCCCGCGCCGGACCACCAGGCCCGCGTAGTCGGGGTGGTCGACCGGCGCGGTGGCCAGGTAGAGCGCGGTGAACGGCGCCCCGCGCAGCAGCCGCAGCTTCGCCGAGCAGACCGGGTTGGCCGCCGTCCAGCCGGCGCCGCCGGAGCGGACGCGTTCGGCCGCCCGGGCGACGGTCAGCCCGGTGCGCGGGACGAGTTCGCGCTCGCCGCCCTCGCTGATGTGCCAGGGCAGGACGACGCCGAGGATGTCGGCCCGGGTGAGCCGGATCCGCCACCAGCCGCCGGGGATCCCTCCGTCGGCGCGTTCGAGGTTCTCCTCGCCGTACAGGTTGGTGTTGGCCTCGTGGGCCCGCTCCACCGGGTGGTCCCGCAGGTAGGCCCGGTGGACCTCGGAGTAGGCGACGGCGCTGACGATCTCCACGGCAGTGCTCCTCAGGCGGGTCAGACGGTTCCGGTGTACTCGGTGAAGTGGTGCTCCGCGAACAGGTCGGGCCACTGGCCGTCGGCCAGGTCCAGTTCGCGGGCCCGGGCGAGCATCTGCCGCCAGTGGGGCTTCACCGGGCGCCAGCGCGCTCCGACCTGGCAGTAGGAGGCGTCGATGAAGTAGCGGGGCCGGCCGGGCCCGTCGGGTGCTGGTCTGCGGGTGTGGAACAGGGCCGAGTTGAGCAGCACGGTGGTGCCGGGCGGCAGCCGGTCGAGGACCACCTCGCCGGGCAGCTCGCCGGTGCCGTGGTGGGCGTGGGCGCCCTTGTCGGCGGCGCCCCGGTGCGAGCCGGGCAGCACGGCCAGGCTGCCGACCGTCTCGTCCAGACCGCAGAGGTAGTGCAGCGCGTGGACCATCAGCAGCGACGGGTCGGAGCCGTCGTTGGGCTCGCGGTCGTGGTGCCAGGGCTTGCCGGGGATGTCAGGGGCCTGGCGGTCGCTGTGCAGGTGGTGGAAGACGAAGGAGCGGCCGATCAGCCCGGTCAGCGCCCGCAGCAGCGGCGGGTGGGTGAGCAGTTCGCCGTGGGCGGGGAGCTCCAGTTCCAGCAGCGGGGGCGGCCCGTGCCGCTCGGGGTCGGCGCAGGCGGCGATCGACCGGGCCCGCAGGCCCTCGTCCACCCATCGGTCCACCTCGGCGGCGAGGCGTTCGCGCAGGGCTTCCGGGAGCAGTCCGGGCAGGACCAGGTACCCGGACTCCAGGAACTGACGGCGGTGCTCGGCGTCGAGGGCTTCACGCCCGGTGGAGAACAGGGTCACCGTGCCGACCCCCTCCTTCCGTTCGACGGGACGCACAGCGGGGCGGCGTACGACGGGACGCGGTACGGGAGGCGGTACGGATGGTGGAGGCACACGGGTCCGTCCTGACTTCGGGTGGCGGCGGTGTCGCCCGTCGTCGCCACAGACAGCTGAATGCGCGTGCGGAATGGCGTTCGGAACCGCGATCGGGTCCAGGACCGGATCCACGACCGGACCCGCGATCGCCACGAAGAGCCAGGTGTCGGTCACGCAAGGTGATCCGCCCCAGGAGTATGAACCGGCCATCGCGTCCACGACAAGAGCAAAGCCAACCCGTGGACACCTTCCCGCCACCGTGCCGTTCAGCTCCGGCCACCAGTCGATTCCCGTCCCGGCGGAAACTCCGGCGCTCCCCCGCCCCGATGATTCGCCGTCGGAACAGCGGATGCGGCAGAGTTGCCGCATGAGCGTCGACGCCCGGAGTCTCCAGCACAGCCCAGGTCCGGCCAGGCGGCGGCCGGTCCAGCAGCGCAGCCAGGAGCGGTACGGCCGCATCCTGGACGCCTGCGCCGGGCTGCTGGACGAGGTGGGCGCCACCGCCCTCACCACCAAGGAGGTCGCCCAGCGCGCCCAGGTGCCGATCGGCACGCTCTACCAGTTCTTCGCCGGCAAGGAGGACCTGCTGGCCGCCCTCGCCACCCGCAACCTCGACCAGTACCTCCAGCGCCTGGACGACCGGCTGGCCGGCTCCACCGCAGTCGGCCCGGCCGGGTTCACCGACCTCGCGGTGGAGGAGTTCGTCGCGATGAAGCGCGCGGTGCCCGGGTTCGGCCAGGTCGACTTCGGGCTCGCCGGTACGGCGGTGCCCTCCGGGGTGCGCAACGAGAAGCACCTGCTGGACTCCGGCGTGGACAACAACACCGCCGTCGCCCTGCGGCTGCAGGCCCTCGGCGGCGACCTGTTCGAGGCGGGCGACCCGGCGGCCACCACGCTCGCCCTGCGGGTCGCCCTGGAGGCGGCCGACGCGGTGCTCAAGCTGGCCTTCCGGGGGGACCCGCAGGGCGATCCGGCGCTGATCGCCGAATGCAAGCGGCTGGTGCGCGGTTACCTCGCGCAACAGCTGCCCGCCCGCTGACCGCCGCCCCACCGCTCCCGCGCGGCCCGTCCGCCCGAGGCGTTGCGCACCCGCCGCACCCGCAGCACAGTGGATAGCGGAACGGCCTCGGAGACGGCCGCCAATGACCCGAGGAGCACGATCATGCACGCAGCGGTAGGTGACCAGCTCCACATCCACAGCAGGTCGGTGGGCATGACGGACCAGAAGGGCGAGATCATCGAGGTGCGCGGCACGGACGGCTCGCCGCCGTACGTGGTCCGCTTCGAGGACGGCCACCAGGGCCTGATCTACCCCGGCCCGGACTGCATGGTCGAGCCGCGCCCGGCGGAACGCTGACCCACTCCCCCACCACCCCGCACCGCACCCGGGCGAGGTGGTGACGGGAGGTGTCCGCACCCACGACCCCGCTGCCCGGGGCGCTCGCCGGGCTCGCGCCACTGCTGGACCACTACGGGTACCTCGCGGTGGCGCTGCTCGTGCTGCTCGACAACTGCGGCGTCCCGGTGCCCGGGCAGACCGTCCTGGTGCTCGCCTCGGTGTACGCGGGCACCGGGCACCTGGACTTCGCCGCCGTCCTGCTGATCGCGGGCGCCACCGCCACCCTCGGCAACATGCTGGGCTACCTGATCGGCCACACCGGCGGGCGCGCCTTCGTCCACCGCTGGGGCCGCTACGTGCTGCTCACCCCGGCCCGGATGGAGCGCGCCGACGGCTTCTTCGCCCGGCAGGGCGGCAAGGTCGTCACGGTCGCCCGCTTCGTGGACGGGCTGCGCCAGTACAACGGCATCATCGCCGGGACGACCGAGATGCCCTGGCGCCGCTTCGCGGTCTTCAACCTGCTCGGCGCCGTGCTGTGGACGGCCGTCTGGGGCACCTTCGGGTACGTCGCCGGCGCGAACATCGGGTCGGTGTACCGGACGGCGATCCGCTACCAGCTGTGGTTCGCGATCGGGCTCGGCCTGCTGGTCGCGGCGTTCCTGGTGCGGCAGGTGCTGCGCTACCGGCGCCGCAGCCGGGAGGGCACCGACGCCGGTTCCGCGGACCGCCCCGAGGACCGCCCGGACGACGGCCCCGAGGACGGTTCCGCGCGCGACTAGCGCAGCGGGAACACCTCGAACGGCACCGCGAAGCGCGTCCCCAGCCGGGTGCCCGCGCCCCGGCCGAAGCCCTCCAGGAACTCCCGGGCGTCCGCCATCTCCCCGCCCAGCCCGGCCAGGTACGCCTTGTGCTCCTCCAGCGAGGCGACCCCGAGGTCGAAGTGGTCGGTGGTGTCCACCGCGTGCTCCGCCTCCGGCGAGGCCGCCGCCCAGATCTGCCGCACCCCGTTCCACGGCTGGTGGCCCTCGTCCAGCAGCTCGCGGAACACCCAGCGGTTCCCGGCGTCGCGCACGCCGTCCAGGGTGGCCCGGCCGACCGCGATGTGGTCGGCCTGGTTGAGGAACCGGCCGCCGTAGGTGTCCCGGAAGTTGCTGGTGATCACGATGTCCGGGCGGTGCCGGCGGACCACCCGGGCGATGTCGCGGCGCAGCGGCACCCCGTACTCGACCACGCCGTCCGGGTAGCCGAGGAACTCGACGGTCTCCACCCCGACCACCCGCGCCGAGGCGATCTGCTCGGCCTCGCGCAGCGGCCCGCACTCCTCGGGGCGCAGCGAGTCGATCCCGGCCTCGCCGCTGGTGACCATCACGTAGACCACCGTCTTGCCCTGGGCGGTCCAGCGGGCGACGGCCGCCGCGCCGCCGTACTCCATGTCGTCGGGGTGGGCGACGATCGCCACCGCGGTCTGCCAGTCCTCGTCGACGGGCTGATAGGGCTCGGGTGCCTGCTCGGTCATGCTGCTCTTCCTTCGCTCGCGGCTCGTACAGCTCATGCGGCTCATGCCGCTCGTGCGGCTCGTACGGCCCTCGGTCATACGGTCGTACCGCAGGCGACTCTAGAAGATCGCGTTCCCCACGCCCCGTCAGACACTTCTCCCCCGCCCGGGCTTGCCCCTGACGCATACGTCAAGGGTTAGCGTCCGGGCATCCCGCGGCGGTCCCACCGCCGCGCCCCTCCCCCCTTTCCCGCCTTCCCGCGCGAGGAGCGCCGCCATGCCCCTGCCCACCACCGCCCGAGTCGTCCGGCTGGCCGCCCGGCCCGACGGCCTGCCCGGCCCCGAGCACTTCACCCTCGCCGAGGAGCCGCTGCCGGCCCCCGGGCCCGGCGAGGTGCTGGTCCGCAACAAGGCCTTCCTGGTCTTCCCCGGGCTGCGCATCCTGATCAGCGGCCAGGGCTCCAACCTGCCGGTCCCGCACATCGCCCCCGGCGACGCCCTGTTCGGCCCGGCCCTCGGCGAGGTGCTGGCCGCCCCGGCGGACGGGCCGCTGCGCCCGGGCGACCTGGTCACCCACATGCACGGCTGGCGGGACCGACTGGTCGCGGACGCCGCACAGTTCACCCCGGTCCCGGACGGCTTCCCGGACCCGACGGCGCTGGTCTCCGCCGCCTCCGCCGGCTACGGCGGGCTGACCCGCAGCGCCCCGGTCCGCCCCGGCGACGTGGTCCTGGTGACCGCCGCGGCGGGCGCGGTCGGCACCCTGGCCGGGCAGATCGCCCGGCTGCTCGGCGCCGCCCGGGTGATCGGCACCACCCGCTCGCCCGCCAAGGCGGAGCGGCTCACCGCCGAACTCGGCTACGACACCGTCCTGGTGCCCGGCGGGCGCCCGTTCGCCGAGCAACTGGCCGAGGCCGCACCGGAGGGCCTGGACGTGGTGCTGGACCTGGTCGGCGGCGAACAGCTGACCGCCGCTGTGGACGCCGCCCGACGCGGTGCCCGGTTCGCGCTGGTCGGGGCGGTGTCCGGGCAACTCGACCCGGCGCGCCGGGGCGGCGACTCCCCCGCGGTGATCGACAGCCTCCGGGTCACCACCCACGGCCTGAGCCTGCGGGGCTTCACCCTGCTCGACCACCCCGACCTGGAGGCCGAGTGGCGCGAACGGCTCGGCAGCTGGCTGTCCAGCGGAAAGCTCGTCTTCCCCCGGACGCCGGTCGCGGGCATCGAACGGGCCCCGCACGCGTTGACCCGGGTGTTCACCGGCGACACCTTCGGAGCGACCCTCGTGGAGCTCTGAGCACCGAGGAGGCGGGATGCGGATCGGCGACGCGGCGGCCGCGGCGGGCACCACCCCCAGGGCCCTGCGCTTCTACGAACAGCGCGGGCTGCTGCCGCCGCCCACCCGGTCCGGTTCCGGCCAGCGCGAGTACGGGCCGGCGGAGGTCTCCCGGGTCCGGGTGATCCGTCAACTGCTGGCCGTCGGACTGACGGTGGACGACCTGGCCAGTCGGCCCCACCGGCTGGACCTGCTCACCGAGGACCCGCCGCAGCGCTGCACGGCCGCCCCCGGGCCGGAGACCTTCGCCCCGGTGGTCGCCGCCCGGCTGGCCGCCCTGGACGCGGAGATCGCCCGGCTCACCGAGCGGCGGGAGCGGCTCGCCCGGCACGCGGCGACGGGGGGCGCCGACGTGCCGGGCGAGGGCTGAGGGCTGGTCAGCCGGTCTCGGCGGTGAGCCGGGGTTCCAGCGCGGGAGCGGCGGGCTGCGGCCAGCTGATCCGGGTGGCGCAGAGCGAGACGACGGCGGCCGAGGCGGCCACGGCGGCCATGCCCCAGACCAGGCTGGTGCCGCCGGCGATGAAGCCGATCACGGCGGGGCCGGCCAGCAGGCCGGTGGTGCCCATGGCGGCGACCAGGGAGAGCGCGTCGGAGCCCTGGCGGGCGGCGGCGACGTAGACGCACGGGGTGACGGCGGCGACGCCGAGGCCGACGCAGGCGAAGCCGAGCAGGGCGGGCACGACGCCGCCGGTCAGCAGGGCGAGGGCGAGGCCGAGGCCGGCCAGTAGGCTGCCGGTGCGGACGATCCGGCCGTCGCCGAAGCGGGTGCGCCAGCCGTCGGCGAAGATCCGGGCGCAGACCATCATCACCGAGACGACGGCGATGCCCAGGGGGGCGAGTCCGGCGCCGGCGTCCACCACGTCCTTGAGGTAGAGCGCCGACCAGTCGTTCATCGCGCCCTCGGTGACGGTGCCGAAGACCATCGCGAGGCCCATCCAAAGGGTGGCCGCGACGGGCAGGGCGAAGCGGCGCCGCTTCTTCTCGACCTCCTCCGGCTGTTCCTGCGGCCCGTCGGTCAGCAGGCCCGGCCGGGCGACCAGCACCAGGACCGCCAGCAGCACGGCGGCCAGCCCGAAGTGGACGGCGAGGGAGCCGGTGAAGGCGTTCACGCCGGAGGCCAGCAGGGCGGCCAGCAGCGAGCCGGCACTGAAGGTGGCGTGCAGCCTGGACATCGTGGTGCGCTCGAAGCGGGCCTCCAGGGCGGCGCCCTGGGCGTTCATCGCGACGTTCAGGCAGCCGACGGCGACACCGTCGCAGAACAGCACCAGCAGGGTGACGGGGTAGTTCGGCACCACCGACAGGGCGAGCAGGACCACCCCCAGGGCGAGCGCCGACAGCACCGAGAGCAGCCGGGAGCCGAACCGCCGCATCAGCGCCGCGACCAGCGGGAAGGACACCGCCGCACCGATCCCGCAGGTCATCAGCAGCAGGCCGATCTGGGCCTCGCCCAGGTCCAGCCGGGCCTTGAGCGCGGGCACCCGGGAGACCCAGGTCGCGTACTGGAATCCGAGGGCGAAGAACAGTGCGCCGATGGCCAGTTGGGAACGGCGGAACTCGTCGCGTGCGGGGGAGGTCATCTGCATCAGCCCACTTCGGCTCTGGGCGCGGATCCGGGGGTCGAGTCCGCGGGGTTCGGGGCGCGGTCCAGCGGCTTCGCCATGTAGACGGCCGCGGCGCCGTAGCTCGCGGGCAGCCCGATCTCGGGCCGGGCCCGGTAGCCCAGGGGGGTCCACAGCACCTCGGAGCCGCGTACGGCGACCAGCGAGAGGGTGCGGTGACCGGCCGCCCGGCCGGTCTCCTCCAGGTGTCGCAGCAGCCGGGGGGCCAGGCCGCGGCCGCGCGCCCGCTCGGCGATCACCAGGTCGTGGGCGTGCAGGTTGCCCTCCGTGGGCCGCACCACGGCGCCGCCGGAGGCCAGGCTGAGGTCCGGGCAGCGGAACAGCGGGTACGGCAGGGCGAGCAGGTAGCCGGCGAAGCCGTCGGCGTCCTCCAGCACGAAGCAGGTGGACGGCGAGGCGCGGTGCCGGGAGCGCAGCGCCGCACCGCCCTCGGAGAGGCCGCTGGCGGCGTAGGCGCGTTCCTCGGCGGCGATCACGTCCGGCCAGTCTTCCTCGCGGAGCAGCCGGATCCGGGTGTCGGTCATGCCCGGCCCTCCTCGGGGTCGCCGCCGACGCAGGTGTACGGCAGCGGGGCGAAGCCGTTGAAGCCGCGGGTGGCGTAGGCGGTGGCGTAGGCGCCGCAGGAGTGGATCCAGACCGGGTCGCCGGAGGCGAGGGCGTGCGGGACGCGCACCGCGCCGTCCTCCTGGGCGTACGCGTCGTCGCTGTCGCAGGTGGGGCCGGCCACCACGGCGTTGACGAACTGCCCGCCGGGGTGGGTGGGGAACTCCAGGCGGTACTGCAACTGGTCCATCTCGTAGAGCCCGTTGAACTTTCCGCAGCTCAGGTAGAGCCAGTCCTCGCGGGTGCCGTCGAGCCGGTGGCGGGAGGAGAGCCGGGCGACGTGGGCGCGGATCGCGCCGTGGTCGGCGACCAGGTGGCGGCCGGGTTCCAGGACGAAGTCGAGCGGGGCGGCGTTGACGGCGCGGAGCCGTTCCATGCCTTCGCGCAGGACCGTGAACATCTTGTCCAGCGGCGGTTCGAGCGGTCGCCCGCGCCGGTCGAGGACCCCGAGGGCGGGCAGTCCGCCGCCGAGGTTGATCCGGTCCGGGGTGATGCCGCGCCAGTTGAGCGCCTCCAGGACGGCGGCCAGCGATTCGATCGCCGCGGCCCAGGCCTCGGCGGTCATCTGCTGGGAGCCGACGTGCACGGACAGGCCGGAGGGCACCAGCCCGGCGGTGCGGGCGGCGCCGAGCACCCGCAGGGCGTCCTCGGGCGAGCAGCCGAACTTGTGGCTGAGGCCCCACAGGGCGCCCTCGCCGGTGGTCGCGATCCGGCAGAACACCCTTGATCCGGGGGCGTGTTCGGCGATCGCGGCGACGTCCTCCAGGCTGTCGGTGGCGAATTCGCGCACGCCCAGCCGGTAGGCCTCGGCGATGTTGCGGTCGGACTTGATGGTGTTGCCGTAGTGGACCAGCTCGGGGGCCACCCCGGTGCGCAGCGCCTGGGCGATCTCCTGCGGGCTGGCGGCGTCGAAGCCGGACCCGAGCCGGGCCAGGTGGTCGAGCACCTCGTCGACCGGGCAGGCCTTCATGGCGAACCGGACGGCGACGCCGGGCAGTTCGGCGCACAGGGCGGCGTACTGGCGGCCGATGCCGTCGAGGTCGTAGACGACGGTGTCCTCGGTGGCGGCGGCGAGCGCGGCGCGCAGGGCGGTGTGGTCGTGCTGGTCGGGTCGGGGCGCGCGGTCGGCGTGCACGGTGGCGGACGCGGTCGGGGCGCGGTGGCCGGCCCTCCCCTGGTCAGCCCGCTCGCGCGGTTCGCCGGGGCGGCGCTGCTCGCCGACCCGGCGCGGCTCTGCGGAGTGGCGCTGCTCTGCGGAGTGACGCTGGCCGGCGGGGCAGCGCGGTTCGGTGGTCTGGGGTATCACGGTGTACTCCCGGTGCGGCTAGGACAGCGGCCGGTCGGCGGGGGTGGTCTTGCTCGCCCGCACCAGCGGGCCCCACGCGTCGATCAGCAGGGCGAAGTCCTCGATGTCCGCCTGCGCCTCGTCGAGCAGACGCGCCCGTCGGGGCGCCAGGTGGTCGGCGAACTCGGCGTACTTGCCGCCGAGTCGCCGGTAGCAGCGGTCCAGTTCGGCGAGCCGCCGGTGGTTCTCGGCGCGGTCCGTCGCGGCGCTGCGGCGGGCGGAGTCGGCGATCGCCCCGGGGCGGACGTGGTGGTGCTCGTCCAGCAGGGTGTGGCCGGCCCGCTCCATCTCGGAGTAGACGGGGTGGAGGTAGAGCATGGAGAGCAGGAACTTGGCGTAGCGCTCGTGGTAGGCGGTGAAGCCGGCGCCGGTGCGTCGTTCCGGGGTGTAGTAGTTGACGATGTGCCGGTTGTGGGTCACCCCGGGCAGGGTGGCGTCGTGCACCAGGTGGTGCAGGAAGTAGTCGCTGCCGATGGTGTCGGTGGCGGGCGGCAGCGGGACGCGTTCGTAGACCTCGTGGTCGAGGGCGATGTTGCACATGTCGATCCGCCAGATGTCGGGCCGGTCGAGCACGGCGCGGTCGGCGGTGAAGGGCTCGGTGCCGCCGCCGGTGAAGGATTCGGCGACGAGTTCGCGCCGCTCCTCCTCGGTGGCCCCGGTGGGCGCCCAGAGCGCGACCAGGTCGTGGTAGGCGTCCGGGTCGAGGGCGCGGATCTCGCCGAGGTCGACGGAGAGTTCGCCGATGAAGGAGGCGCCGACCAGGGCGACGGGCTTGTCGGCGTGCGCCGGGTCGAGGGTGTGCTCGGTGACGGCGGCGGCCGCGTCGGCGGCCTTGAGGCCGATGGTGGCGAGTTCGTGGTCGATCGGGAAGACGGGTGCGCCGCCGTGCCACTGGTAGCGGCTGTCGGAGTCGCGGCGGTGCACGGAGGTGCAGCCGAGCGCGGCGGCCAGCAGGAAGGCCCGGTTGGTGCAGGCGCCGTAGGAGACGGTGTCGGGCAGCATCAGGTCGAGCAGCCGGTCCGGTCCGGGGAGGTCGGCGCGCTCGATCACCCGGCGCAGGAAGGCGCGTTGGGCGTCCTCGTCGAGGTGGTGGGCGGTCACGCCTTCGGTGGGCGGCAGGGCGGCGAGGGCGGCGGCGTGCCGCGCGCGGGACGCCGGGTCGGCGGAGTCGAGCACCAGGAGGTGCACCCGGACTCCGAACGCCCGGGCGGCGTGGGCGGCTTCGGCGCCGACGGCGGTGATGGTGTCCGCGCACTCGCGGTTGGTGGGCAGGGTCAGGCAGACGGCGCGCATTCCCGCTCCCCCGTGGGCTGCTGGGTGCCGGACGGCTCGAAGTTCCGGCCGGTCCAGGACCGCAGGCCGAGCAACTTCTCGCCCAGTTCGGTGAGTTCGGCCGGTCCGTAGCGCAGTGCCTCGGGCCGGTCGGCGTCGCCGACCAGGGTGCGGTTCCAGTCCGGGGTGGCGAGGGTGCGCCAGGACTCGACCCGGGAGCGGCGCAGCGGCTCGGCCTCCTCGAGGGCGGGCATCATGGACAGGTACTGGACCGAGCGCACGCCGTCCGCGGAGGTGTTGGGGGCGACGCCGTGGGCCAGCAGACCGTTCCAGATCAGCAGGTCACCGGCCTTCAACTCTGGTCGGATGACCGGGAATTCGGTGCGGTCGATGTCCGGTCGGATCGGGTCGCGGTCGGCGGGCTGGGCGGCCTGCCACTCGTTGTGGCGGCGGAACAGCTCCGGGTCGCACTGGAAGCCGCCGTGGTCGGGGGCGGTGTCGTTGAGCGCGATGATGCCCTGGACGCGCTGCGGCAGCATGGCGCGGGTGGTGTCGACGTCCCAGTGCAGTTCGATGTCGAAGCCCTGCTCGGTGGGTTCGATGAGGGCGCGGTCGCGGTTGCGGACGTTCGGCGGGTTGAGGTTGAGCCGGTCGAGGGTGACCCAGAGCTCCTCGCAGTCCCAGACGTCCACGAAGGCGTCGTAGACGCGCTGTGACTGGCGGCTGTCCCAGATGAGTTGGTGGTGGTAGGCCTCGACGAAGCCGTAGATGTGCAGGTGCCGGTCGAGTTCGTCGCGGTGGTCGCGCTCGCGGTACCAGTCCTCGGGGCGGTCGGGCGACAGGCCCTGGAACTCCCAGGCGAAGTCGAGCAGTCGGCGCGCGGCCGCGGCCGGGATCGCCTCCCGGACCACGACGTAGCCGTAGGTCTGCCAGTGCGCGAAGTCCGCCTCGGAGAGCACCCGCAGCGGGTGCTTCTTGCGCAGTTCGCGCAGGGCGGTGCCGGCGAGGTAGCTCTCGGTGTCGGCGCTGAAGTAGGGGCGCGCGGAGGCGGCCCGGTACAGATATTCCTCGGGGTGTTCGTCAGGACTCGGCATGGGCGGTCACTCCGTGGTTCGTGGTCGATGCAGCGCTTCCTCGGGCGCCCGTGCGGGCGCGGCGAGCCGATGGCCGGTCGTCGGCCGGAAGGGGAATTCGGTGCGCGGACCGGATTCCCGTCCGCATGCGCTCCTTCTCGCCTCGGCCCCCGAGCGGCGGACGACGCCACGTCAGGGGGCCAACTCACCAGTCCGGCAAGGACACTCACCCCGCATCACCCTGCGCCGGACCGCGCTTCCCCATACGTTGGACTAGACCAACTAATGGTGTCAACCCTTTCCCGCAGGTAACCGATTGGGAAATCAGCGCAGCTCACGGCGCCTCTGCGGGTTCGCTTTATGTTTCGGAGACTGACATAAGGCCGGGTATGTTTCGAGAATTGACATAATCGCGGGGAAGTGAACCCCACGCGCCCCACAGCCGTTGCGCACGTACGTTGGGTCTGTGGCACGCACCCGGCCGGCCCGCACGCGCCTGGCACACACCCGCCCGGCACGCACCCGCCCGGCCCGTACCCGCCTGGCGCCGCCCGGCTGGCTGACCGAGGGCCTGCGGCCCCGGGACGCGCCGATCCCCTGGGCCGCGGCGGCCCGCGCCTCGGTGGCGCTCGCCGCCCCGCTCGCCGTCGGCACCGCGACCGGCCGGACCGGCTACGGCGCGCTGGTGTCGATGGGCGCGCTGTCCGGGGTGATCGGGGACACCGCCGACGCCTACCGGATGCGGGTGTTCAACATCGCCGTGCCGCAGCTGTTCGGCGCCCTCGGAGTGCTGCTCGGCACCCAGGTGTTCGGCTCCGGCTGGACGGCCGTGGTGGTGCTGACGGTGGTCGCCCTGGTGTCCGGCATGATCTCCTCGGTCGGCGCGGTGGCCTCCGTCTCCGGCCTGCTCCTGCTGCTGAACGCGGTGGTCGGGGCCGGCCTGCCGATGCCCTCCCCGTGGTGGCTGCCGCCCGGCCTGCTGCTGCTGGGCGGCCTGCTGGTGCTCGCACTGACCCTGCTCGCCTGGCCGCTGCGCGGCGGCACGCCCGAGCGGGCGACGGTGGCCGACAGCTACCGGGCCGTCGCCGCCCTGCTGGAGGCCACCGGCTCGCCCGGCTACGAGGACCGGCGCCGGGAGCTCACCCAGTCGCTCAACCAGTCCTACGACCTGCTGCTGGCCCGCCGCGCCCGCCGGCACGGCCGCTCGGCCACCCTGGTGCGGCTGCTCGCCCAGCTCAACGCGCTGATCCCGGTGGTCGAGGGGGCGTCCGCAGCCCAGCTGCGCCCGCCCGGGTACGGTCCGCTGCCGCCCGCCTACCCGGCGGCGGTGCGCGAGCTGGCCGCCGCCGTCGAGCGGGGCCCCGGCGGCCCCTCCCCGCCGCCCGGCTCGCCCGGACCGCCCGAACTGCCCGAGCCGCGCGGCCCGTCCACCCGCGCGCTGGCCCAGGCGATCGGGCACGCCGCCACCGTGGTGCACGAGGCCGAGCCGGACCCGTACGCCGCCGACGACCGGCTCGGCCGGCCCGCCGGCCTGCGGGTGCGGGCCCGCCGGGGGGCGCGCGCGCTGCTGCTGTCCGGCGCGTCCTGGCGGTACGGGCTGCGGCTTGCGCTGTGCATCGGGCTGGCCCAGGTGCTGGTGTCGGTGATCGCCGTGCCGCGCTCGTACTGGGTCTCGCTGACGGTGACCTTCGTGCTGAAGCCGGACTTCGGCTCGGTGTTCTCCCGCGCGGTGCTGCGCGCGCTCGGTACGGCCGCCGGGCTGCTGATCGCCGTCCCGGTGCTGGCCGAGGTGCCGCACGGCTGGTGGGACGTGCCGGTGATGGCGGCGCTCGCCACGCTCATCCCGGTGCTGTCCGCGAAGGGGTACGCGTTCCAGACCGCCGCGATCACCCCGGTCATCCTGATGCTCTCCGACCTGCTCAACCACCAGGGCTTCCACCTGGTGCTGCCCCGGCTCTACGACTCGCTGATCGGCTGCGGGATCGCGCTGCTGGCCGGCTACCTGCTGTGGCCGGAGTCCTGGCACACCCGGATCGGCGACCGGTTGGCGGACGCCGTCCAGGACACCGCCTCGTACGTGTCGCTGGCCTTCACCACCGCGCCGGGCCGGGACGAGCCGGCCCGGGCCCGCTACCGGCGCCGCCTCTACCGGGACCTCTCCGCGGTGCGCAGCGAGTTCCAGCGGGCGCTCACCGAGCCGCCGCCGGTCGGCGCCCGCGCGGAGGCCTGGTGGCCGCTGGTGATCGCGGTGGAGCGGATCGTGGACACCACCACCGCGACCCGGGTGCGGGTCGAGCACGGCGCGCCGGTACCGACCCCGGCCGAGGTGGGCGCCGTGGCCCGGGAGCTGACCGACCTGGCGGAGGCGCTGCGCAGCGGCGCGCCGCTGCCGCCGGGCGACCCGGACGCGCTGGCGCCGGACTGCGCGCTGGCCCGGCTGCACCACGAGGTGCACGCGGCCCGGTCGGTCGCGGCCTCCTGACCGGCCCGCCCTGGATCAGCGGGCCGGGCCGCCGTCAGTCCTGGATCCGCCGCCAGGGCCGGTCCGCCTCCAGCTCGTAGGCCAGCTCCAGCAGCAGCCGCTCCTGCCCGTGCGCGGCCGACAGGTGCACCCCGATCGGCAGCCCGCCCGGCGCCGCCCCGGCGGGCAGCGCGATGCCCGGGCCGCCGGTCACGTTGTTGACCGGGGTGAAGGCGACGTAGCGCAGCAGCCGCTCGATCAGCTCGTCGAAGGCCACGTTGGGGCTGAGGTGCCCGATCGGCGGGGCGGTGTGGGCGAGCACCGGGGAGAGGATCGCGTCGTGCTCGCGGAAGATCCCCGCGTACACCGCCTCGGCCCGGCGCAGCCGGCGCAGCACGCCCGGGGTGCGCGGGAACTCCGCCTGGAAGCGCCGCCGCAGCCCGGTGGTCAGGCCGTCCAGCTTCCCGGCCCGGAAGCCCGGGTCGAGCAGCACCCGGCCGGTGAGCGCGATCACCCAGGCGATGTAGCCCCAGTACGAGAGGAAGTCGCGGGAGAACTCCTCGCCGAAGGGCAGGGTGGTGGGCACCACCCGGTGGCCCATCGCCTCCAGCCGGGCGGCGGTCTCCTCGACCACCCGGCGGGTCGCCTCGTCGGTCTTCGCGGTGGGCGAGTCGACCACCAGCCCGATCCGCAGCCGGCGCCCGCCGGGGCCCTCGACCAGGCCGAGCGGGGGCAGGCCCGGGTTGCGGTGGTGGCGCTCGGCGGCGGCGAAGAAGGCGGCGGTGTCGCGCACCGTACGGGTCACCACCCCGTCGGTGACCAGGTCGATCGGCAGTTTGCCGCCCTGGGCGTTGGTGACCAGCCGGCCCCGGGTGGGCTTGAGTCCGACCAGGCCGCAGCAGGCCGCCGGGATGCGGATCGAGCCGCCGCCGTCGTTGGCGTGGGCGATCGGCACCACCCCGGCGGCGACCAGGGCGGCCGCGCCGCCGGAGGAGGCACCGGGCGAGTGGGAGGTCTTCCAGGGGTTGCGCACCGGCTGGGCGGTGGCGAACTCGGTGGAGGCGTTCAGCCCGAACTCGGGCAGCCGGGTCTTGCCGAGCACGGCCAGGCCGGTGGAGAGCAGCTGGTCGGCGAAGGGCGCGTTGCGGCGGGCCGGGCGGGCGCGGTAGGCCTCGCTGCCCATGCCGGTCGGCAGGCCGCGCAGGTCGACGTTGTCCTTGAGGTAGGTCGGCACGCCCCAGAGCGGGCCGCCGATGCCCGCGCGGCTGATCCGGGGCCGGTCGTAGCCGGCGTGGGCGACGGGCAGCAGGGCGGCGTCGATCCGCCCGGCGCGGGCGACGGCGGCGGCGACCAGCTCCCGGGGGCCGACCTGGCCGGACTTGACCAGGGCGGCCAGTGCCACCGCGTCGTGCGCGCCGAGGGCGTCGTCGGTGAACGCGTGGGCCCGCTCGTCGGCCATCCCAACTCCCCATCGGTCGTACCCATTGGCCGTACTGATTGGTAGTACCAGCCGGTAATAGTGCGAAGCCAGCAGTCTATGCACAGGCCACCGCCGCCGGAAAGCCCGGGCGATCCGTCAAGCCCGGCCCGGCGCACGGGCGTTCGGCCTGCGCCCCCGCGTTCACCCCACCCGCCGGTCACGGACCGTTTCACCGGCGGTCGCCGGGAAAGATCACCGTCGCCCGACCAACCCACCCACCCCGAGGTGACGCCCGTGCCCACCCAGTACCGCCCCACCGCCCACTACACCTCGGTCACCGCCCCCGGCGCGCTCCCCCTGCTCGGCCACGCCCCCGCCCTCCTGCGCAACCCGCCCGACTTCGTGGCCGGCCTGGCCGCCCACGGCGACCTCGTCCGCCTGCGGCTCGGCCCGCTCGACGCGTACGTCGCCTGCCACCCCGACCTGGTGCGCCGGCTGCTCACCGAGGACCGCACCTTCGACAAGGGCGGCGTCATCGTCGAGAAGGCCCGCGAGGCCTTCGGCAACGGCCTCGCCACCTGCCCCGCCGCCGCCCACCGGCGCCAGCGCCGGATGCTCCAGCCCGCGTTCCACCGCGACCGGCTGCCCGGCTACGCCGCCATGATGGCCGAGGAGATCGCCGGCACCACCGCCCGCTGGCGCGACGGCGACGTGGTCGACGTGCCCGCCGCGATGTACCGGCTCTCCACCGCCGTCACCGCCCGCTGCCTGTTCGCCGCGCACGAACGGGCCGGCTCGCTGCCCGTGCACGCCGCCATGGACGAGGTCGCCCACGGCGTCGCCCGGCGGATGATGCTGCCGCTGCCCGGCGCCGACCGGATCCCCACCCCCGGCAACCGCCGCTTCGCCCGCGCCCGGCGGGACCTCCGGGAGATCACCCGCCGGCTGACCGCCGACTACCGCGCCGCCGGCACCGACCACCACGACCTGCTCTCCGTGCTGCTCGGCGCCCGCGACGAGGACGGCCGCGGCCTGTCCGACGAGGAGATCCACGACCAGGTGGTCACCTTCCTGCTGGCCGGCATGGAGACCACCGCCGCCACCCTCTCCTGGGCCTGGACCCTGCTCGCCGCCAACCCCGCCGTCCGCGCCCGCCTGCACACCGAACTCGACACCGTCCTCGACGGCCGCCCCGCCTGCCACCAGGACCTGCCCGCGCTGCCGCTCACCGCCAGGATCATCAGCGAGACCCTGCGGCTCTACCCGCCCGCCTGGATCCTCAGCCGCACCGCCGCCACCGACACCGAACTCGGCGGCCACCCCCTGCCGGCCGGCGCCACCATCCTCTACAGCCCCTACCTGCTGCACCGCCGGGCCGACCTGTTCCCCTGCCCCGACCGCTTCGACCCCGACCGCTGGCTCACCACCGCCCGCCCCGCCCCCGGCGTCTACACCCCCTTCGGCCTCGGCGCCCGCCGCTGCATCGGCGACGCCTTCGGCACCACCGAGGCCGCCCTCGCGCTGGCCGGCATCGCCGCCCACTGGACCGTCACCCCCACCCGCGGGCGGCCCGTCCGCCCCCACCGCAGCGCCTCGCTCTCCCCCCGCCCCTTCACCGCGACGCTCGCCCGCCGCATCCGCTGAGGGCCTCGGCGGGCATCGGGCAGCGGTGTTCGGTACTGTCCCGAGGTGGCCGACCGCATCCGGGCCGGCCGGGACCAGCCGCTCGACCGGGACACCATCAGAACATGAACGCTCGAACCCCGTTGGGGCTCCTCACCGGGCTGCTGCGCGCCGTCCGCACGTACCCGCGGCGCTCGCCGCTGACGCTCGTCTACGTCGGACTGCTGCTGCTCGGGCACGCCTGGGTCGAGTACGGGCTGACCGACGAGCGCGCCGACGGCCTGCGGAACTACATCAGCACCAACCTGGACAACCTCCACGACCACCCGGTCCGCGCCCTGGTCGGCAGCGCCCTGGTGTACGACGGCACGCTCACCGACATCGCCTCCACCGGCTTCGGCGGCACCCTGATCACCCTCGGCCTCGGCATCGTCGTCGGCCTGGCCTGGGCCGAGCGCCGCTTCGGCACACCCCGCGCCGCCGCCGTCTTCCTCGCCGGACACGTCGGCGCGACCCTGATCACCGCCCTGGTGATCCTGCTCGCCCTGCACCAGGGCTGGTACCCCGAGAGCGTCCGCGACGCCTCCGACTACGGCATCAGCTACGGCGCCCAGGCCGCCCTCGCCTTCGCCACCCTCGCCCTGCCCCGCTGGGCCCGACTGCCCTGGGCCGCCTTCGTCCTCGCCTGGCCGCTCGCGGGCGACCACGCATGGCCCGGGCCGCTCCCCGAGTTCACCACCGTCGGCCACCTCCTCGCCGCCGCCCTCGGCTTCGCCCTGGCCGCCGCGACCGCCCGCAGCCGGCGCCGCGGCACCACCCTGGCCACCGCCCGCACCGGGGGGTGAGCGCCCCCGGAGCCGCCCCCGGCCCTCAGCGCGGGGGGCGGCGGTCGGCGGCGAGCCCGGTCAGCAGCCGCTCGATCGTCGCCAGCCGCTCCCGCAGCTCCTCGACGTCGCCCTTGGTGGCGCTCTGCTCGGCCTCCCGGAGGGTGACCAGCAACTGCCCGTCCGGCTCCAGCCGGGCCCGCGCGACGTCGCTGACGTTGTCGCCGTTCTGCACCCGGATCGCGTGCTCCAGCTCGGACGGGCGCAGCGCCAGCCCGCGCAGCGCGCCGGGCACCAGCCTGCCGTCCCGGACCACGGTGGTGGGCGTGCCCTCCAGAAGGCGCGCGGCCCGGGGGTCGCGGGCCAGCCAGCGGGTGACCCCGGAGTTCACCGTGATCAGCGTGACGGCGCCGATCGCGCCGCCCAGCAGGCTGTTGTCGTTGCCGATGATCGCGTTCTGCACCACGTTGGAGAGCAGGAACACGACCACCATGTCGAAGGTGTTCAGCCCCGCCAGGCCGCGCTTCCCGGCGAGCCGGAACAGCACCAGGATCAGCACGTAGACGGCGATCGTGCGGAGGATCTTCTCCACGATCGGAATCTGGACGACCACCAGGTCATGCCACACGGCCCCGCTCCTCCCAGCACGACGGTCCGGAACGGCCGTCCGGAACGGGGCCGACGCTACTCCCCGGGTGCCGTCAGGAGCGCCGCTTCGGCTTGCCCCGTCGGGCCGCGGCCGGGCCGCCCCGGCCCTTCTGGGCGCCGGTCTTCTGCCCGCCCGCCTTCTGCGCTCCCGTCTTCTGGCCGCCGGGCTTCTGCTGCTGGGGCTTGCGCGGCGCTGCGGCCTTCTTCGGCTGGCTCTTCGGCTGGGCCTCGGCCGCCTGTCCGGCCCCGCGGCCGCGCGAGCTGTTGACGGTGCGCCCCCGGACGATCCCGATGAACTCCTCCACCAGCTCCGTGGTCCGCTCCTGCGGCCAGGACAGCGCGACCTGGGACTGCGGGGCCTCCGGCACCGTGCGGAAGGTGAGGTCCCGCCGGTGGTGCAGCCGGGCCAGCGACTGGGGCACCAGCAGCACGCCGACGTTGGCCGCCACCAGCTCCACCGCGTCGGCGGTGGTGTCCGGGCGGGCGATCGCCGGGCGGCCGGGCAGGGTGTCGGCGGTGAAGCCGAGGGTGTCGTCCAGCGGGTGGAAGACCACCTCCTCGGCCAGCTCCTCGAGGCTGACCTCCTCGGCGGCGGCGAGCCAGTGGTCCTTGGGGATCACCACCACGGTGGTCTCGGTGTAGAGCGGGATCGCGCTCAGCACGTCCTTGTCGACCGGCAGCCGGACCAGGCCGGCGTCCGCCGCGCCCTCGCGCAGGGTCCGCTCGCCGTCGGTGGAGGGCACCGCGACCAGGTCGAGCCGGATGTCCGGGAGCCGTTCGATCCACACCCGGGCCCATTTGCCGGGGGTCACACCCGGGACGTACGCGAGCCGGAAGGGCGGGTTCACCTGCATGTCTGTCACAGGGCAAGGCTACCGACCGTGACCGGAAGCGCTCGCGCACTCCCTTACCCTTGTCCCATGACATCGCTCAAGCAGAAGACCAGCCAGACCATGAAGCCGGCCACGGCGGCCAAGAAGCTGGGGATCTACCTCGCCGCGACGCCGACCGACTTCCAGGAGGGCGTGGTCTCCCGCGAGGAGCTCAACGCGCTGCAGTCCGAGCCGCCGCAGTGGCTCCAGGACCTGCGCAAGAACGGCCCGCACCCGCGCCCGGTGATCGCCGCCAAGCTCGGCATCTCCATCGCGGGCCTGGCCCGCGGCGGCGTGACCGAGGCGCTCACCACCGACGAGGTCGACGCCCTCAAGGCCGAGAACCCGCTGTGGCTCCAGCACGAGCGCGCCAACCAGGTGGACGTCCGCAAGGAGACCGCCCGGATCAAGGCGAAGCACGAGAAGGAGGCCGCCGAGAAGGCCGCCAAGGAGAACCAGGGCCGCTGAGCCCCCGGGGCCGGTCGACGGCCCCCACGCTGGAACGGTGCCGGCGTTCGTCCAGGGAGGACGGGCGCCGGCACCGTCATGAGCGGGGGTGTGCGGGCGTCGGCACCGTCACGAGCAGCCGCCCGCAGGCGTCGGCACCGTCATGAGCGGCCGCCCGCAGGCGTCGGAGGCCGCTGAAATCCGCCGGGACGACGGCGCGTTCACCACGAGCGGACGGAACTCCGTTCCCGCCGCCGCGTATTGACCGCGCCACAGCCGACTCCGAATAATCGGCCCGATCGGGCCACCCCAGGGAACCCGTGTCGCACTGACCCCACCGGACCCGGGAAGACCCATGACCGAGCAGCCTGCCGCCCCCGCCCACCGAGCAGACCCCTCTCCTCGAACCGAACTAGTCGCCCTCGCCGACGAGTTCTTCGCCGCCGAGAACGAGCACGACCCCTTCGAGGCCACCCTCTCCGGCACCGAGGGCTACGCCCACGAGGTGCCCGACCCGTCCCGCGAGGCCGCGCTGCGCCACCGCGAGGCGCTCCAGGGACTCGGCGCGCGGCTGGCGGCGATCCCGCTGGACGGGCTGACCGGCGAGGACCGCACCACCCACCGGGTGCTGGCCCGGCTGATCGACAACAACTGCGGCCGGATCACCCACGGGCTGGCCGATTTCAGCGTCTCCGCGACCATCGTCGCCCCGCACAACACGGTCTTCAGCTCGCTCGCCATGACCGCCGTCGACCAGGAGGGCGCCGACGCCTACCTGGAGCGGCTGGCCGGCCTGCCCGGCTACTTCGACGCCGTCCTGCGCCGCACCCTGGACGCCGCCGCCGAGGGCCGCCACCCGCTGCGCAGCGGCGTGGACGCCGCGATCACCCAGTTGGACGGCTACCTGGCCGCCGACCCGACCGCCGACCAGCTGCTGCGCCCGCTCCAGGGCCGCCCGGAGTTCGAGCGGGCCCGGGCGATCGTGCGCGAGGGCGTGCGCCCGTCCGTGGCCCGCTACCGGGCCGGGCTGGCCCAGCGGCTGGCACCGGCCGCCCGCCCGGACTCCGAGGCCGGGGTCTGCCACGTGCCGGGCGGCGCCGAGGGCTACGCCGACGCCGTCGGCCGCTACACCCGGCCGGGGCTGGACCCGGAGGAGGTGCACCGGATCGGCCTGGAGACGGTCGCGGCGCTGCGCGAGGAGTTCGCCGAGCTGGGCGCCAAGGTGCTCGGCGTGCACGGCACCGACGCCGTGCTGACCGCGCTGCGCGAGGACCGCTCGCTGCGCTTCGGCAGCGCGGCCGAGATCATCGCCCTGGTCGACGGCGCCCTGGACCGCGCCCGGCGCGCCTCGGCCGACTGGTTCCGCCCGTACCCGATCGCCGACTGCGTGACCCGGGAGATCGACCCGCTGGAGGCGGAGACCGCGCCGCTGGCCTACTACCAGCCGCCGGGCCCGGGCGGGCTGCCCGGCACCCACTGGATCAACACGCTGAACCCGGAGAGCCGGTTCAGCTACGAGTACGAGGCGATCGCCTTCCACGAGAGCGTGCCCGGCCACCACCTGCAGCTCGCGCTCGCCCGCACCCTGCACCACCTGCCGGAGTTCCGGCAGCGGCCGAGCGGCCAGCTGACCGCGCACGTCGAGGGCTGGGGCCTGTACACCGAGCGGCTGGCCGACGAGATGGGCCTGTACAGCTCGGAGGTGTCCCGCTTCGGCATGCTGTCGCTGGACGCGCTGCGCGCGGTGCGCCTGGTGGTCGACACCGGCCTGCACCACTACGGCTGGTCCCGGGAGCGGGCGATGGCCTACATGCGGGAGAACACGGCCACGCCGGAGGCGAACGTCCGCAACGAGATCGACCGTTACATCGCCTGGCCGGGCCAGGCCACCGCCTACCTGATCGGGCGTCGGGAGATCGTCCGGCACCGCGAGCGGGCGCAGGCCGCGCTCGGCGGGCTCTTCGACGTGCGGGAGTTCCACCACGAGGTGATCGGGCACGGCAGCCTGCCGCTGGGCGTGCTGGAGGACCTGATCAGCGACTGGA
The DNA here is from genome assembly GCF_042884005.1 of Kitasatospora sp. NPDC058162. NCBI lineage: Bacteria > Bacillati > Actinomycetota > Actinomycetes > Kitasatosporales > Streptomycetaceae > Kitasatospora > Kitasatospora sp. NPDC058162. Next base: position 30,053 of record NZ_JBHVUS010000033.1, on the reverse strand, counting down.
TCGCGGCGCTGCGCGCGGTCTGACGGTCCGGCCGGTTCCGGGTGCCGCTCCCGTCGGCGGGAGCGGCACCCGGAGCACGTCATGAGCACGGCACGCGTGCGAAAACGATTCCGCGCGCCCGCGACCGTCCTCCCGCGCCGGACGTGGCGTCACCCCTTCGGCCCCCTCGACACGGTAGTGTCCGCAGGCGCGGCCTCCGGCACCTTCGCCGGCCGGCCGCCCGTGCTACCGCAACGACCTGGAGGAATTCCGTGCCGGCACCCGCCCGAGGCGCCCTCGCCATAGCCGCGGCCGTCCTGCTCGCCGCCGCCGCAGGCTGCTCGTCCGGCAGCGGCCACACCGCCAAGGACAGCTCCCAGGGCAAGGACTCCTCCCACGGCAACGGCAGTGCCCACAGCTCCGCCCCGGCGGTCGCCGGTGACGCCGCCCAGCCCGCCCCGGCCGCGATCGTCACCGGCGCCGGCCCGAAGAGCTCCTACGACGCCCAGCCGCAGCCCGCGGCGGGCAGCTGCCACTACCGCTACACCGCGGACAAGCAGCCGCTCCCCGACCCGAACTGCACCCCCGGCGCGATCAGCCCGGCGGTCAACCAGGGCAACATCAACGACACCATCTGCAAGCCGGGCGGCTACACCTCCACCATCCGCCCGCCGGTGAACATCACCGGCAAGGAGAAGACCGACAACGCCAAGTCCTACGGCTACACCGGCCCGATGGGCGACGCCGAGTACGACCACCTGATCAGCCTCCAGCTCGGCGGCGACCCCAACGACGCGCGCAACCTGTGGATCCAGCCGCCCTCCCCCGGCCACGTCCCGGGCAAGGGCCCGAACAACCCCAAGGACTCGGTGGAGACCCACCTGCACACCGCGATCTGCAAGGGCCAGGTCACCCTGACCGCCGCCCAGCAGGCGATCGCCACCGACTGGACGACGGCCGAGGCCAAGCTCGGCATCAGCAAGGGCGGGGCGGCGGCCGCGCCCACCGCGGAGGCGGACGCCGACGGGGACTGACCGGCCCCCAGGCCGAGGAATCGTTTCAGCCCTTTCCGATTCCTCGGCCTGCTCCCGGCCTGTTGTCGGACTGCTGTCGACCTGCTCCCGGCCTGCTGTCGGCCTGCTCTCGGCCCGCTCTCGGCCTCAGAGCGACTCGACCAGCTCGGCGATGGTGTCGAACGGCCGGTACTGCGCCAACTCCGCGCCCAGCGCGCGGGCCCGCTCGCGGAACCCGCCCTCGGCGAGCACCTGCTCCACCGCCCGGCCGACCGCCTCCGGCGCCGGGCGGCCGGTGCGCAGGTCCAGCCCCACGCCCGCCCACTGCACCCGGGCCGCGACCTCCGGCTTGTCCTCGCTCGCCCCGGCCACCACCAGCGGCACCCCGTAGCGCAGCGCCGTCTGCACCCCGCCGTAACCGCCGTTGCTCACCAGGACGTCGGTGTGCGGCAGCAGCCGGTCGAACGGCACGTACCCGACGGCCCGGACGTTGCCCGGCAGCCGGCCGCCCAGCAGTTCGGCCAGCGCCTGCGGCCCGTCCGGTCGGGCAGTCGCGGCCACCACCAGCACGTCCCGCTCCGCCAGCGCCCGGACCGTCGGCGCGACCAGCTCGCCCAGGTCGTCGTTGGCCAGCGTCCCCTGGGTCACCACCACGACCGGCCGCTCACCACCGGTCGCCTCCGCCCACCACTCGGGCAGCGGCTGCTCCTCGCCGACGTTCCCCGGCAGCGCGCCGATCAGCCGGTACGAGGCGGGCGCGTCGGAGCGCGGGTACTCGAAGCCCGGCACGGTCAGCTGCAGGTACACGTCCGGCACCGTCACCTGGGCCAGCCCGCGCGGGCCCGCCGGCAGCCGGACGCCCGCCTCCGCGAACGCCTTCTCCGCGTAGCGCTGCAGCGGCTCGCCGCGCCGGTCCATCTCCTCCTGCAGCGTGCGGTTGCGGATCCGGCCCTCCTCGCCCGGCAGCGGCGGCAGCGCCAGCCCGAACGGCGCGGTGTCCGCGCTCGGCAGCATCGCCGGGGTGATCCCGACCCCGAGCAGCGCCGGGCGCTCCGCCCGCGGGCGGGCGAGCGCCAGCGGCAGGGCGCCCTGGACGAAGGCGTCGGCGACCACCGCGTCGGCCGGGAACTCGGCCAGCAGCCCGAGCAGCGCCCGGTACTGGTGCGGCACCGGGTCGAGGAAGACGTGCTTCACGTCGAAGGCGATCCGCTCCGGACCGGGCGGCAGCTCCGCCCGGCCGGGGAAGGACGCGTCGAGGTCGCGGTCGTCCCAGTCGGCCTCGGCGGGCAGCGCGGCGAAGCGCACCCCGGCCCGCCCGGCCGCCTCCGCGAAGCGCGAGCCGCCGAGGAAGACCACCTCGTGGCCGCGCGCGGCGAGGTCGGCGGATATGGCCAGCAGCGGGCTGACGTGCCCGTGCGCGGGCAGGGCGGTGGTGATGATCCTGGACAGCGGAGACTCCTGTGGTCGGGCCGGTCGGGCCTGGTTCGTACGGGACTCACCGTAGGCGGGGGCGGTAGACGTCCGATGAACGGTTCAGACGGTTCATCTGCTCATCCGCTCATCTGCCCAGCACGGCGCCGCCGTTCAACCCGATCACCTGACCGGTGAGGTAGCCGGCCGCCGGGGAGGCGATGTAGGCCACCGCCTCGGCCACGTCCCCGGGGGTGCCGGCCCGGCCGACCAGGGTGTCCGCGACCTTCCGGGCGTGGAACTCCTCGTTCCAGTCGGCGCCGAAGATCTCGGTGTCCACCACGTAGCCCGGCGCCAGCACGTTCACCGTGATCCCGTCCGGCCCCAACTGCCGCGCCAGACCGAACGCCCAGCCGTGCAGCGCCGCCTTCGCCGCCGCGTACGAACCCGCCGAGTGCGGGCCCGCGCCACCGCGCTGGGCGGCCGCCGAGCTGATCACCACCAGCCGGCCGCCCGGTCGGCGCAGCACGCCCTGGAGCGCGGTGGTCAGCAGCACGGCGGTCAGCAGATTGGTGTCCAGGTCCCGCCGCCAGGACGCGGCCAGGGCGGCCAGGCCGTCGTCCTCGGGCGGGGTGATGATCGCGCCCGCGTTGTTCACCAGCACGTCCACCGGCCCGAGTCCGGCGATCCGGGCGGCCACCCGTTCGACCGCCGCCGGATCCGCCAGATCACCCGCCAGCGGCACCACCGCCCCCGGCCCGGCGCTGCGCTCGATCTGCGCCCGGGCCTCCTCCAGCACCGCCGCCCGGCGCCCGAGGACCACCACCCGGTACCCGTCCCCGGCCAGCCGGGCGGCGATCGCCCGGCCGATCCCGGTCCCGCCGCCGGACACCACCGCGAGCCGCTCCCGGCGCTCCGTCACCGCTCAGGCCTCCGCGTCGTAGTAGGCGCGCATCAGCTCCGTCGACCACGCGGGCTGCCGGACCCCACCGCGCGGGCCGAACTCGGCCAGGTAGGGCTTGATGTCCAGCACCGGCGTCCCGGCCACCGCGTCCAGCCCGGTGACGTGCACGTCCAGGCCGTCCACCCGGACCAGCTCGCAGCGCGAGACCCCGATCCGGTTGGGACGGTTCTTGCCGCGCTGGGCGAAGATGCCCACCAGCGGCCAGTCGGTGTTGCCGCGCGGGTGCCGCGCGCCGGTCTCGACCTTCGCCTCGGGGACCCGGTCGAAGTGGTAGACCACCTCCAGGTGCGAGAAGTCCGCCAGCCCGTACAGCGCCTCCTCGGTGAACCGCCCGCCGTCCAGCCGGATCACCGCCCCGACGCTCCCCCACCCGTCGTCCCGCACGTCCTCCCGCCCACCGACCACGTGGGCTACCGGACGCACCGTCATGTCAGCCATGCTGCCTCCCCCTTCGGCGTCGAACCGTTCAGTCGGTACGGTAGCGAGCCGTACACGGGAACGATCAAGGGGGGCCGGGGCAATGACGGACGCGGGGATCAAGGGCGTGGGCGGGGAGAGCGGCGACGCGGTCGGCGCAGCGGTGTTCGGCGTCCTCACGGCGGGGCTGGACGCCTTCCTGCTGACCCGGATCTGGCGCTGGGCCGGCGAGCAGACGGCAGTGGAGCACCGGGCGGCGGTGGTCCAGACCGCCGCCCTGGCCGGGGCCGTGCTCTTCGCCGCGCTGCTCGGCGTCGCGATCGCGGGCCAGGGCTCCACACCACACCGGCGCTGGCGCTACGCGATGCTCAGCGCGCTGGCCTCGCACGTCCTGATCCCACTGGCCCTGTTCGCCGCACTGGCCACCCACCCGACCCGCCCGACCTTCTGACGCTCAGGCCGCCAACTCCGCCGCCATCGCCACCAGTTCGGCCGCCCACAGCACCCGGCCACCGGAGCCCGGCCCGCATCGTCCACCTGCTCCGCCTCAACCCGGCCACCGTCCACCGGGTCCTGGTCCGCTACCGCCTCGCACACCTCGACCGCGCCACCGCCCGCCCGGTGCGGCGCTACGAACGCGCCGCACCGGGCGAACTGGTCCACGTCGACATCAAACCGACGAGCGCAAGGAGACCGCCGCCGCGTCCTGGCACCGGGCGAACGAATTCTTCGCCTACGCCAGGCCCTACCGCACCGAGCAGGAACGCCGCGACGGCGCGCCGAGGGCGTCGCCCGCCGCTGCCCCGAGAACCGACCCGGCCGCGCGCCCCGTCCGGGTGTCCGGGTCGGTCACGCCTGGGCCGGGGTGGCCGGCAGGGCGCGCTTGTGCTCGGTGCGGCGGTAGTGGCCGAGGACGGTCTCGAAGACCTGCTCGCTGACCGGGCGGCCCTCCAGGAAGTCGTCCAGGGCGTCGTACTCGACACCGAGGGCGTCCTCGTCGGGCTTGCCGGGGGCGAGGTTCTCCAGGTCCGCGGTGGGGACCTTGCCGACCAGCTCGTCCGGCGCCCCCAAGTGGGCGGCCACCGCACGGACCTGACGCTTCGTCAGGCCGGAGAGCGGCATCACGTCGGCCGCGCCGTCGCCGAACTTGGTGAAGAAGCCGACGGCCGCCTCGGCCGCGTGGTCGGTGCCGACCACCAGGCCGCCGGCGGCGCCCGCGGCCGCGTACTGGACGACCATCCGCTGGCGGGCCTTGACGTTGCCGCGCACGAAGTCCTCGTGGGCGTGGTCGCGGAAGGTGAGCCCGGCCGTCAGCAGGGCGTCGAAGGCGGCGTCGGTGGCGGGCTTGACGTCGACGGTCAGCACCTCGTCGGCCCGGATGAAGTCGAGGGCGCGCTGGGCGTCCGCCTCGTCGGCCTGGACGCCGTAGGGCAGCCGCATCGCCGTGAAGGACACCTGGTGGCCCTCGGTGCGCAGCCGCTCGACGGCGAGCTGGCAGAGCCGCCCGGTGGTGGTGGAGTCCACGCCGCCGCTGATGCCCAGCACCAGGCTGCGCGCACCCGAGGCCCGCAGCTGGTCGGCGAGGAAGGCGATCCGGCGCTCGGCCTCCTTCGCGGGGTCGGTGACGGGCAGCACCCCGAGGGCCAGGGCGATCTCGCGCTGGACGTCCGCGGGCAGGGGTTCGGTCATGGTCGGGCTCCTTCGGGTCGGTACCACGACATCATCCACCCGGGCCGCGGCCGGGCCTGCGGCGGCCCCGGGCGTCCGGTCACGGCTCGCCCGTCATCGCCCTTCAGGACGCCGCGCCCGGCGGCTCCCCCGGGCCCGGCGGCCGGTCGGCCTCCGGCGCCGGGTGCCCCAGGATCTCGAGCACCACGCCGCCGTCCACCGTCTCCCGGGCGACCAGCAAAGTCGCCAACTCGTCCAGGTGGTGCCGGTGTTCGCGCAGCAGCCCGACGGCCCGGCGCTCGGCGCCGCGCAGCAGCGCGGCCACCGCCTCGTCCACCGCGCGCTGGGTCTGCTCGGAGTACGGGCGGCGCAGCAGGTCGTCGGGGTGGTCGCCGAGGTACTGCGAGGAGCCGCTGGAGTAGCCGACCGGGCCGAGGTCCGGGGAGAGGCCGAACTCGCGGACCATCCGGGTGGCCACCGAGGTGGCGTTGGCGAGGTCGTTGGCGGCGCCGGTCGAGCCCTCGCCGAAGACCACCAGTTCGGCGGCGCGCCCGCCGAGCTGCACGGTCAGCAGGTCGAGCAGGTAGCTCTCGCTGTACAGGTGCCGTTCCGCCTCGGGGAGTTGCTCGGTGGCGCCGAGGGCGACCCCGGCCGGGAGGATGGTCACCTTGGCGACCGGGTCGGCGTGCTCGCACAGCGCGGCCATCAGCGCGTGCCCGGACTCGTGCACGGCGACGGAGTGCCGTTCCTCGGGCAGCAGCGCGTTGGAGGACTCCCGGCGGCCGAGCAGCACCCGGTCGCGGGCGTCGTCGAGGTCGGCGGCGGTGAGGGTGGCCCGGTCGGCGCGCACGGCGTTGATGGCGGCCTCGTTGACCAGGTTGGCGAGGTCGGCGCCGGAGAAGCCGGGGGTGCCGCGGGCGATCCGGTCCAGGTCGGCGTCCGGGGCGAGGGTCTTGCCGCGGGTGTGCACGGCGAGGATGGCGGCCCGCTCGGCCTGGTTGGGCAGCGGCACGACGACCTGCCGGTCGAAGCGGCCGGGGCGCAGCAGGGCCGGGTCGAGGGCGTCCGGCCGGTTGGTGGCGGCGATGACGACGATGCCGGTGCTGGTGTCGAAGCCGTCCATCTCGGAGAGCAGCTGGTTGAGGGTCTGCTCGCGCTCGTCGTTGCCGCCGATCCGGGTGCCGCCCGCGCGGCGGCCGCCGACGGCGTCGATCTCGTCGATGAAGATGATGGACGGCGCCCGTTTGCGGGCCTCCTCGAAGAGGTCGCGGACCCGGGAGGCGCCGACGCCGACGAACATCTCGACGAAGCCGGAGCCGGTCACGGACAGGAACGGCACCGAGGCCTCGCCGGCGACCGCCCGGGCGAGCAGCGTCTTGCCGGTGCCCGGCGGGCCGACCATGATCACCCCGCGCGGCCCCTTGGCGCCCGCGGCGGCGTACCGCTCCGGGCTGCGCAGGAAGTCGACCACCTCGCTGACCTCCTGCTTCACCCCCTCGTATCCCGCGACGTCGGCGAAGCCGGTGTCGGGCCGCTCGGCCTCGATGATCTTCGCCCGGGAGCGGCCGATGGCGCTCAGCCCGCCGCCGAGCGAGCGCGCGGCCAGCCGGCCGGACCAGAGGAACAGCCCGCCGAAGATCAGCAGCGGCAGGAACAGCAGCAGGGTCGACCAGATCGAGCTGCCCCCGCCGGAGCGGCTGCCGGTGATGTTCACGTGCTGGTCCGAGAGCGCCTTGCTGAGCTGGGAGGTGTCCAGGGCGGTGGGGATCTGGCTGGTGAAGTGGGTGCCGTCCTTGAGGGTGCCGGACACGCCGCCGTTGTCGTTGACGTCCACGGTCTGCACCTGGCCGGCGTCCACCCGGGTGAGCAGGTCGCTGTAGCCGTAGCGGGTGCCGGTCGGGCTGGGCTTGGCGAGCAGGACCAGGAGCAGCAGGGTCGCCAGCACGGCGACGGGCAGCAGCCAGCGGCGCAGCGCGGGAGGGGGCGGCTTGGGCGGGGTGCCGCCGGGGCCCTGGCCCGGCCCGCGACCGGGGCCGCCCCACCCGCCGGGGCCCGGGCCCTTGCCCCCTCCGGGCGGGGTCGCGGGGTGGCGGGCGGCACGCAGCCGCGTTCGGACGATCATCCGCGCTCACCGCCTCTCGGGCGCCGCCGGGGCCTCACCCGGAACCCTGCTCGGGGCCACCCCTCCATAGTCGACCCCGGCGGCCCGGGACGGGAGCCCGAGAGCACCCGGTCCCGCTCTGGCCTGCTCGCTCACCGGAACCCCCGCGCCCGTAGGACGCCCAGCGTCACGGCACCCGCGAGCAGCGCGCACGCCGCCATCAGCACCAGCAGCCTGACCGGCGTGTCCACCCGGCCCGGCAGCCCGGCCAACGACCACACCGCCGCCCGCAGGCCCCGCTCACCGGTACCGCCAGCGCGGCCGCGAAGGCGGCGGCCCGGGCGGCGCCCGGCGGTCGGGCCGGGGCGGCGATCCGCAGCAGGGCGTCGCTGAGCAGGCAGAACGCGAAGAACCCGGCGGCGAACACGGTGACTTCGACCAGGACCAGCCAGCCGCCGGGCCAGCCCTCGCCGACCGCCTGCCCGGCCACCACCAGCGCCGCGGCCGACCCGCTCAGCGCCGCCGCCGCGGCCACGATGTGGCGGCGCAGGAAGCGGGTGGCGGCCCCGAGGTCCACCAGCGGCGCGGCGAGCAGGGCGAGGTCGTTCAGCCAGTCCCCGCCCGGCCGCCGCCGCTCCCCCGGCGGCAGCTCCCGGGCGGCGCGCCGCAGCCCGGCCAGGCACCGGGCGGCGCCTGCGGCCAGCGGCAGCAGGGCCGCGATCAGCCAGGCAGTGCGGCCGTCCCACCGCTCGTGCTCCGCGCGCAGCGCCGCGGCCGTCGCATCGGTGGCCACGGTCACCGCGACCAGGGCCGCGCCCAGCCGGGCCGCCCGCAGCAGCTGGTCCACCCGGTACCCCGGCTGCGGCCCGCCGCCCCGGCAGAGCCGGGCCCGTACGGCGGTCAGCCCGGCGAGCGCGGGGACCAGGAACAGCGTGAAGGACACCACCGCGTCGTACGGATCCGCCTGCCAGGGGCTGGCCGCCCGCAGCGCCCTCGCCTGGGTGGTCGCGTAGGCGAAGCCGGTGAACGCCACCGCAAGCGCGAGGGCGCTCCACAGTGCCCGGACCTGCGTCGTGCTCATCGCCACCCACCGCTCTTCCCGTTCCGCAGCGGCGGATTCCGCAGGAGCAGATCCGGCAGATCCGGCAGCAAAGGAACGCCGGGCGCCACCTGCTCCGCCAGCCGGCGCTCGGCCGGCAGGACCCGCCCGAGCGTGCCCAGCACCCCGGCCGGCAGCCGTACGGCCACCAGCCCGACCAGCACCAGCCACGCGGCGATCGGGAGCCACGCCCGTACGCCCGTCAACTGCCCCGCCCCCGCGCCGCGTTCGGCCGCAGGTGTGTTCTGCTCGACCATGCCCGAGATAGTACACGCCACGTAGTACTTGCCACGTAGTACTTGCCGCGTAGTACGTGTCACTGAGTATCGTGGGGGCGACACCGCAGCACCCGAGGGAGTGACCTTCCATGCAGGCGTACGACGCCCAGACGCTGGTGCTCTGCGCACTGGCGGACGGCCCGCTGCACGGCTACGCCGTCAATGCGGCGATCGAGCGGCTGGTCGGGCAGAAGCTCGGTCCCGGCAGCCTCTACGGGGCGCTCACCCGCCTCGAGGCCAAGCAGCTGGTCGAGCCCGCCGAGGCCGCCGACACCCCGCCGCGCCAGCGGCCCGTACGGCTGACGCCGCAGGGTCGGCAGGTGCTGGAACGAGAGCTGCGGTCGATGGCGAAGGTGGCCGCCGCCGGGCTGGCCAGCCTCGGGGCGAGCCCGGCGTAGCGGGCGGGGCAGGGACCGGGACCAGGGCCGGAAAGCCGACCGCCCCGCCCGGAGCGGCCGTGGTCGGCCGTCCCCGGACGGGGCGGATCAGGAACGAGCAGCGCCGGCGGAACGGCGGGGCGGGCAGGATCAGGAGAAGTCGAGCGACCCCGTCCGGGTCCGCTTGAGCTCGAAGAACTTCGGGTAGCCGGCCAGCAGCCGGACGCCCTCGAAGACCCGCAGCGCGTCCTCGCCGCGCGGGATGGCGCTCAGCACCGGGCCGAAGAAGGCCGTGCCGTCCACGTGGATGGTCGGCGTGCCGACCTCCTCGCCGACCGGGTCCATGCCCTCGTGGTGGCTCTTGCGCAGCGCGATGTCGTACGCGGTGCTGTTGGCCGCCTCGGCGAGCTCCTCGGGCAGCCCGGCGGCGACCAGGGCCTCGCGGATGACGGTGTCGTCGGCCTCCCGGTCCTGGTCGTGGAACCGGGTGCCGAGCTCGGTGTACAGGTCGCGCAGCACGTGCTCGCCGTGCTGTTCGGCGGCGGCGATGCAGACCCGGACGGGGCCCCAGCCGGTGGTCATCAGGCGCTGGTAGCGCTCCGGCAGGTCGGTGCGGCCCTCGTTGAGGACGGACAGGCTCATCACCCGGAAGGTGAGGTCGAGTTCGCGCTGGCGGGCGACCTCCAGGATCCACCGGGAGGTGATCCAGGCGAAGGGGCAGACGGGGTCGAAGTAGAAGTCGACCTTGGGGGTGTGCTCGTTCGGGTTCTCGTTCGCGTTCGCGTGCTTGTTCACACGGATGATCTTAGGGGTCGATTGGACCATTGCGCAGGGCCAATCGAATACTTCCGCAATGGGCCACTTGTCCGTCCCGGCGGCTGCTCCGCCCGGTCCCGTCCTCAACCCCGGGGCCGGTCGGTCCTCAGCTGCACGTGGTCCCGTCGGCCGGCACCGTACCGTCCAGCAAGTAGGCGTCCACGGCCTTCATCAGGCACGGGTTGCCGGTGTTGTACCCGCCGTGCCCCTCGCCGTTGAGGGTGACGGTGATGCCGACCCCCGCGCCCAGCTGCTGCGCCATCGTACGGGCGCCCTCGACCGGGGTGGCCGGGTCCCCGGTGGTGCCCACCACCAGGATCGGGGCGGCACCGGGGGCCGCGACCTCCGGGTAGTCGGCCTTGCCCGGGACGGGCCAGCCGGTGCAGCCGGTGAGGCCCCAGGCGGTGAAGGCGCCGAAGACCGGGGAGGCGGTGCGGAACTGCGGCAGCTGCTGTGCCACGTCCTGGTCGGAGTAGCGCTGCCGCGCGTCCACGCAACTGATCGCCCGGTTGGCCGCGTTGAGGTTGTTGTAGTGGCCCTGCGGGTCGCGCCCGAGCAGCGAGTCGGCGAGCTGGAGGAGGGTGTCGCCGGTGCCCGCCTGCATCGCCTCGGTGAGCCCGGCGGCCAGCGCGGGCCAGGTCTGCTGGCTGTACAGGGCACCGGCGATCCCGGTGACGGCCAGGCTCTCGGTCAACTTCCGTCCGCTGCTGGTGGGCAGCGGCGCCTGCGCGAGCTTCTGCAGCAGGTCGGTGATCCGGGCGGTGCCCTCGGCGCCGCCGGTGCCGGTCGGACAGGCGGCCGCCTCCTGGGTGGCGCAGGCCTTCATGAAGTCGTCGAGGGCGAGTTGGAAGCCCTGGGCCTGACCGAGCGCGCTCTGCTCCGGGTCCTTCGTCGGGTCGACGACCGAGTCCAGGACGACCCGGCCGACCTCCTTCGGGAACAGGTGCGCGTAGACGCCGCCGAGCTGGGTGCCGTAGCTGATGCCGAAGTAGGAGAGCTTCTGGTCGCCGAGCACCTGCCGCATCAGGTCGAGGTCCCGGGCGGCGCTCTCGGTGTCCACGTAGGGCAGCACCGGGCCGGAGTTGTGCTCGCAGGCGGCGGCGAACTGCGCGTTGCTGTCGTCCAGGGCCTTGACCTCGGCGGGGGTGTCCGGGGTGCTGTCGACGGCGGCGTTGGCGTCCATCCCCCGGTCGTCCAGGCACTTCACCCCGGCGCTGTCGCCGACCCCGCGCGGGTCGAAACTCACCAGGTCGTAGCGGGTGTTGAGGGAGGCGTAGGCGGGCGCCAGGGCGGGCAGGGTGGCCACACCGGAGGCGCCTGGGCCACCGAAGTTGAACAACAGCGAGCCGATCCGGTGCTGTTCGTCCTTGGCCTTGGTGCGGATCAGCGCGAGGTCGATGGTCCCCCCGTCCGGCTTGGCGTGGTCCAGCGGGGCCTTGAGGGTGGCGCACTGCCAGTCGCTCGCGGGCGCGGTGCCGCCGCCCTGCGCCGTGCTCGGGGCCGGGCAGGCCCGCCAGTCCAGTCGCTGGGCGGCCAGGCCGGTGGCGCTCGCGCCGGTGACCGGGGAGGTGGGCGCGGGTTCGGCCGCGGACGGGCTGCCGCCCTGGCAACCGGAGGCGGGGGCGAGCAGCAGCGCGGCCAGGCCGAGCGCGCCGGCGCCGCGGACGACGGAGGGCATGGGGCGGTCCACCTCTCGGGTCGGCCGGGCGGTGGTGCCGAGTGCACCGGCGCGTGGCAGGACGGCGTACGCCTGGTGCGTCGGGGAGGCGTACGCCCCGGCGCTCGGCACCGTCGGCGCACCACAGACCCTAGGGGCCGGGGCCCGGCGACGCCTGCCGGAGTCCCCGGACGGGGGGCGTGCGCCGGACGAACTGCCACCCGCCGACCGGGTGAGGGTTCAACCGGGCCACGGGGTGGCAGCCTTACCGCCGGCCGCCGGCGCACCGCACGGCCCGGGCCGGGGTCGGTCGTGGACGGACCGCGGGCGGACGGCGGGTGGACGGCGGGCGGTTCGACGGCGGACGGTTCGACGGCGGACGGACGGCGGACGGTTCGACGGCGGGCGGTTCGACGGCGGATCGCGGGCATCGCGTGGATGTCGCAGGCATCGTGGATACGGAGAGCGCATTGAGCACCGACACCGATTTCGTCAGCGTGGACGTCTTCATCACCACCAGCCGACAGGAGGTCCTGCTCCAACTGCGCGACGACAAGCCGGACATCCCGTGGCCCGCCCACTGGGTGGTCCCCGGCGGCCACCGCGAACCCGGCGAGACGCCGTACCGGACGGCGGTGCGCGAACTGCGCGAGGAGACCGGACTGGACGTGCCCGGGCTGCGCCCCTTCCACCCCGTACTGGCGGCGACCGACCCGCAGGGCCACCGGCGGCGCGCCTTCCACGCCCTGGTCGACGTCGACCCGGCGGAGCTGGTCCTCGGCGAGGGCCAGGAGCTGCGGCTGGTCCCGTTCGCCGAGGCGCAGCGGATGAAGCTGCCGCCCGCGCTCAAGGGGTACCTGCGCCAGTTGGAGGCACGGCTGGCGGTCGGGCGCACCCCGGAGTGGGCGGTGGTCGACGACATCCACCGCCACATCTCCGAGCACCGGGCGAGCATCGGCCTGCCGTTGCTGCCGCTGCAGGTGGTGAAGATCCAGGAGGAGGCCGGGGAGGTGGCCGAGGCCCTGCTCGGCGTGCTCGGCGCCAACCCGCGCAAGGGCGTCAGCCACACCGTGGCCGAGCTGCAGGGCGAGCTGTGCGACGTGATCACGGCCGCGATGGTGGCGCTGCGCGAGACCACGGCGGACCCGGGCGCCGTCCTCGCCGAGCACCTGGCCGGCTGGCGGCCGGTGCGGCGGGAGGGCTAGCGGGCCCGCGGGTCGCCGCTCCCGCCCCTGGGCGCGCTCCCGGGCTCGCACCGCAGCCTCGGTTCCGGGGTCCGGACCCGCCCCTCGTGTCGCCTCGCCACTACCTTGCTTCGCCTGCTATCTTGCATTGCATGGTACCTGGCATCACAAGCCCGGACGGCGACGACGAGCCCGGCACACCCGACGGCCCGGTCGCGACCCAGCTGCGCAAGGGCGTCCTGGAGTACTGCGTCCTCGCGCTGCTGCGCGACGGCCCGCGCTACGGGGTCGAGCTGCTCCAGGAGCTCGGCCGGTACCCGATGCTGGCGACCAGCCAGGGCACCATCTACCCGCTGCTGTCCCGGCTGCGCCGCGCCGGGCTCGCCGACACCTTCCTGCGCGACTCGGCCAGCGGCCCGTCCCGCCGGTACTACACCCTCACCGAAGCGGGGCGGGACGCGCTCGCGGAGTTCACCGCGCTCTGGCCCGCCTTCCGCGCCACCGTCGACCACGTCCTCACCCCGGGAGAGCACCCGTGAACAACCCCCTCGAGCACCCCCTGGTCCGCGCCCACCTCGACGCGGTCGCCCGCGGCACCGCCACCCTCCCGCCCGAGCGCCGCCGCGAGCTGCTGGCCGACCTGCGCGAGCACATCGAGGTCTCGCTCACCGACACCCCGCTCGACGAGGACGCCGTCCGCGCCGTCCTGGCGCAGCTCGGCACCCCCCGGCAGATCGCCGACGCCGCCCTCGCCGAGGAGGGGCAGACGCCGCCCGCCCCCGAGACGGCCGGCTGGACGAACCTCACCCTGGGCCTCGCCGTCCTGGCCCTGCCGGTCTCCCTGGTCCCGGTCGCCGGGCCCGTGCTCGGATTCGTCGTGGCCGTCGTCGCCGCCGTCCGGGTGACCAGGTCCCGCCAGTGGACGCGGCGGGAGAAGCGGCAGGCCACCCTGCTCCTGGTCTCCCCGCTGCTGCTCACCCCCGCGATGGCGGTGGCGGTCTCGCTCCTCTCCGGCGGCCTGACCCCCGGCGCCCTGCTCGCCGCCTGCGCCCTGGGCTTCTGCCCGAGCCCGATCGCCGCGCTCCGACTGTCCCGCGCCGCCGCCCGGGTGCGCACGGCGGGCCTCCCCGCCTGAGTCCCGGGGGCACGTCACCGCTCAGCAGCGGAACGCCTCTCCCCCGGCGGGCGGGCCGCTTTGCACCTGGGCCGATCAGCACCCCTGGCCGGGAGTTCCGCTCGCTGGAACCTCCCGATCGGCACATGTGCGGGCGGCGGACGGCGGGCGAGGATGACGGTCATCGGGGCCCCGCTGGTGGGGCCCCGGGGAGGAGTCCCGCCATGACCGTCATGACCGCCACGCCCGTCATCACCATCGCGCCGCCGTCGTCCGCGCTGCCGTCGTCGTCGCTGCTGTCGTCCGCGCCGCCGACCAGGTTGCCGTTCCCGCCCCTGCCGGGCTCAGCGCGGTTCCAGCTCCGGCCTGCCGCGCACCACGTACGCCGGCAGCCGCAGCTCGCCCAGGACGCCCCGCGGCAGGCGCAGCCCGAAGTGCCGCCCGACCGCGCCGAGGGTCCGCCGCCGGACTCCGGTGGCGGGCCCGAGCCCGGGGGTGCAGGGGGTGACGCCGTCGGCCTCCAGGACGTTCGCGGCGATCAACTCCGGTACCAGCAGGTCGGGTTCCTGGCCCCACCGCCACCGCTCCTGCCCCAGGCCGAAGCCGCACAGCACGGCGCCGTCCCGGGCGTAGTCGAGCAGGGCGGGCGGCTGCTCCGGCATCGGCCGGAAGTGCACCACCTCCGCGCCCTCGCGCGCTATCTCGGTGAGCAGTTCGCCGCCGGTGGAGTCCCCGTACTCGATCGCGAAGGACCAGCCGTCCTGCTCGCCGACCCGGATCACGCCGTCGCCGTCGTCACCGGGTCGGTACGTCTCGATGTCCAGGTCCCAGATCTCCCGCCCACTGATCGGCCCGGTGGCGGCAGCCGGGTCGGCCCCCATCCGGCGGGCGAGTTCCTCGGGCGGGATCCCGCGGGCGAACACCACTCCCGCCACTTCGCCATCGGTGTCCGCCAGCCACTGGATGCCGTCACCGCCCCGTTCCTCAGCCCCGCGCGAACCCTCGCCGATGACGCCGATCATGACGCCCCTCCCCTCGCGCCGGGCCTGCGATGGCCAGGCGCAGCCGGTCCGCACCCTAACGGAGATCGCCGACATCCAACGGCGAACGGCCGGACGACGGAGGACGGCCACGACGAGGAACCCACCTGGGGCGTGCCGCCTCTGCCCCCTGACCTGACGGCCACGTCCTGCCCGGACCACGGGAGACCGGACCGCAGAAGTAGAGGAGAACCGCTCGCCCCCGCCCTCCGAAGGGACCCGCACACGCACCCGGGAAGCCCGACGCGGAAAGTCGGCCCGGCCGACTTCCCGCGCGGGGCGCACCGCCCACGAGCCCAGGGGTCGATCGCCTCGGCGTCAGGCCCTCGGGCGCGACACCACCCGCCGCATCAGCAGGGCGTAGACCACGGCGGCGACCACGATCCCCGCCGGGAGGGCCAGGTCGAAGCCCGTCAGCGCCGCGACCGGGCCGGTGTAGAGGGTGTCGACGCAGAGGGCCGAGGCCGTCACGCCCGCGAGCAGGGCGAGCGCACCGGCCGGGTTGACGCCGGCGCGGTACCAGAACGGGCTGCCGGGCGACTCGTCGGTCAGCGCCCGCCCGTCGTAGCGGTTGCGGCGCAGCAGGATGTCGACGGCGTAGACGGCGGTGCTGGGGCCGAGGAGGACGACGGTCAGCTGGAGCACATTGCTGACCGTGTCGAGGAAGTTGGAGACCAGCAGGGCGTAGAGCGTCAGCGCGACGGCGACCGTGCCGTCCACGAGCACGCTGAGCGTGCGGCGGATCCGGATGCCGACGGCCTGCAGGGCGAGGCCGGCGCTGTAGGCGGTGAGGGCGTTGACGGCGATGGTGCCGATGACCAGGGAGAGCAGGAAGACGGGGTTGAACCAGCCGGGCAGGATCTTCTGGAGCGCGGCCTGGGGGTCGGTCATGTCGACGGCGGTGGCCCCGAGCACGCCGAGGCCGCCGACGACGACGCTGGGCAGGAAGCCGCCGAGGGCGGTCCAGCCGAGGACGGCGCGGGGGGAGGTGTGGGCGGGCAGGTAGCGGGAGAAGTCGGCGCTGGTGGTGTAGGAGAGCGGGCCCGAGGCGATGAGGGTGACGCCGGCCAGGACGGCCGCCCACTGCCCGCCGCTGGTGAGCGGTTCCGGCTGGCTCCGGCCGAAGTCGGCGTGCCGGAGGATCGCGTACCCGACGACGGCGAAGGCGGCGGCGAGCACCAGGGTGATCGGCAGGTAGAGCCGCAGGATCACGGCGTGCCCGTACACGCTGATGGTCAGCGTGAGCACCACGATCGCGATCACGATGGCGATCTTGATCGGGGTGTCCGGGGTGATCCCGACCTGCTCGACGAGGGAGAACGCCGCGACGGCCGCCGCCGCGAGGTTCAGCGCGAAGTAGCAGACCGAGATCATCCACCCGGTGACGGCGTTGTTCACCCGGTTGCCCCGGACGCCGTACAACGCCCGCGTGATCACTTCACTGGGTGCGCCGGCGGCCGGTCCGGAGACGGCCAGCAGCCCGGTACCCAGCCAGAACAGGTTGCCGACCACGACCACCGCGAAGGCCTGCCAGAGGCTGAGCCCGCTCAGCACGAGGGCGCCGCCGACCACCAGGTTGAGGTAGTTGACGCTGGCCGCCGCCCAGACCGGGAACAGCTCACGGGCGCGGCCCCGCCGTTCGGTCTCGGGGATGTGGTCGATGCCGTGGACCTCGACCCGCCCACCCCGCTCCTGCGCGGGCTCTGGGGACTGCCCGGGCTGTCGGGGCTGCGGGGACTGCCCGGAGTGCGGGGGCTGCGCGGGCCGTGGGGACTGCGGGAGCGGTGGTCCGGCGGGGGAGTCGGACTGGGGGTGGTCCGGGAGCGTGGACGCCATTGGGGGCCCTCCGTGGGGGTGTCGTGCCCACCTGCTTGCTTATTGGTCGCACACTCAATAGCATCCGGCACATGACGTCAAGCGTTCAGCGCAAACGGATCCGGAAGTCCCCCGACGACCGCCGGGCGGAGATCGTCGAGGCCGCAGCCACCGTCGCCCTCACCGAGGGCCTGGAGTGCATCACCCTGCGCCGGATCGCCGAACAGCTGGACGTCAGACCCGGCCTGATCAGCCACTACTTCCCGGCCGTGGAGGACTTGGTCGCCGAGGCCTTCGGCAGCGCCGCCACTGCCGAACTGGAGTCGCTGCTGCCCGCCGACCCGCCGGACGGCTCCCCGCTCAACCACCTCGCCCGCTTCTTCGCCCGCACCACCGGGCCGGCGTACGACGACATGAGCCGGCTCTGGCTCAACGCCCGTCACCTGAGCCGCTACCGCCCCGTCCTGCGCGAGCGCGTGCTCGGCCAGGAGTCGCTGTGGCGGGGCCGCCTCACCGGTGTGGTCCGGGCGGGCGTCGAGCAGGGCGCGTTCCGCACCGAGGACGCCGACCTCACCGCCATCCGGATCCTGGTGGTGATCGACGGCCTCGCCTCCCACGCCAACACCGGCCTGGGCAACCACCCCTCGGCCGTCATCCGCCTGGCCGCCGCCACCGCCGAGCGCGAACTCGGCCTGGCGGACGGCACCCTCGCCGCCTCCCCCGTCGCCGGTGATCCCACCGCCGAACCCGCCGCCGAACCCGCCGCCGAACCCGACTCCCCCGACGAAGAGCAGTCCTGACCCCGACTCCCCCACGCCGCCCCCGCCCCGCACCACCGCTGGAGCCGAAGTGCGCACCTCCCTGGTCCTCCTCTCCGCCCGCCTGCTCGACCCCGCGTCCGGCGGGTTCCTCCCGCAGACCGCGCTCGCCGTGGTCGACAGCCGGATCGCCGCCCTGGGCGACGACCGGACGATCCGCGAACTCGCCGACGCCGCAACGACGGTGATCGACCTCAAGGGCGCCGTGGTCACCCCCGGCCTGGTCGACGGCCACCTCCACCCGGTCACCGGAGCCGAGCTCACCCACGGCCTGGACCTCTCCGGCTGCACCGACCTGCCGTCCGTCCGCGCCGCCCTCGCCGCCGAGGTCGAGGGCCTCGCCCCGGGCACCTGGCTGCACGCCTGGGGCCTGGACCCCAACGTCTTCGGCGACCGCCCGGTGGAGTCCGCCGCCCTCTCCCCCGTGCTGGACGGCGTCCCCGCACTGCTCCAGCTCTTCGACGCCCACTCCATGCTCGCCAGCCCGCGCGCCCTGGAGCTGGCCGGCGTCGACGGCCCCCGCACCTTCGCCCAGGCCGCCGAGATCGTCTGCGACGCCGACGGCCGTCCCACCGGACTGCTGCTGGAGGACGCGGCCTGCGAACTGGTCGAGCGCGCCGCCCCGCAGCCCACCCGCGCCGAGCGCCGCGAGCGCCTGGCCGCCGCCCTGCGCACGATGGCCGCGAGCGGCCTCACCGGCGGCCACGCGATGGACGCGGGCGGGGACAGCCTCGCCCTCTACGCCGAGCTCGACGAGGCGGGCGAACTGCCGCTGCGGCTGCGGGTGGCCCCCTGGTGCCAGCCCGGCGTGGACCAGGACGGGCTGCGCGCGCTGATCGAACTGCAGGGCCGGGGCGGGAGGTTGTGGCGGGTGGACGGCGTCAAGCTGTTCATGGACGGCACGATCGACAACGGCACCGCCTGGCTGGAACGCCCGGACTGCCACGGCGAGTCCACCCACGCCTTCTGGCCCGACCCGGCGCACTACACCCACGTGATCGGGCAGCTGCACCGGGCCGGTGTGCCGACCGCCACCCACGCCATCGGCGACGCCGCCGTCCGCCACGCCCTCGACTCCGTCGCGAAGGCCACCGCGGCCGACCCGACCGTCCCGGCCCCGGGAACACCCGCCCGGACCACCCCCGTCCGGCACCGGATCGAGCACATCGAGACCGTCCCGGACGAGGTGGTGCGCCGCTTCGCCGAGCTGGGCGTGATCGCCTCCATGCAGCCCACCCACTGCTGCGACTTCACCCGCGCCGACCACACCGACAACTGGTCCCGCCGCCTGGGCGAGGAGCGCGCCGACCGGGCCTGGCGCTGCCGCGACCTGTGGGACGCGGGCGCCACCGTCGTCCTCGGCTCCGACTGGCCGATCGCCCCCTACCCGCCGCTGGGCGTCATGGCCGGGGCCCGCCACCGGCGCCCCACCCGCGACCTCGGCCAGCCCCCGCACAACCCCGGCCAGGCCCTCTCCGCCCTGGAGGCGCTGCGCGCGATGACCGTCAACGCGGCCTTCGCGGCGGGCGAGGAGCAGCTGGCGGGCCGGATCGCGGTCGGCCACCGGGCCGACCTCACCGTCCTCGCCGCCGACCCGCTCACCACCCCCGCCATCGAACTCGCGGCGGTCCCGGTCCTGCTCACCGTCCTGGACGGCCGGCCCACCCACCGCGCCGAGCAGCTCTCCTGACGAGGGGTCGGCCCCGCGAGCCAGCGAGCCCGCTACCAGCCGTTCGTCCACTCGTCCAGGTGGCCCCAGGGGAACCATCCCGGTGCCCCCAGGGGCCCGGGGCGGGTGGGGTTGTCCCCCGGGAAACCCGGCGGCCCTCCCCAGCGCGCCCCACCCCCTCCTCGGCGGAGGATCTTCTCACCGGCCCGGACAGCCGGACGAGTTGAAGCAAAGAAGCAGAGAAGCGAAGAGCCGAGGAGTAGCCATCATGACCGTGACCCGGAACCCGATCAACCGACGGACCCTGCTGACCGCCACCACGGGCACCGCGGTCGCCGCCACCGCCGCCCTGCTCATCCCGGGGACGGCTGCGGCCGCGGCCGCAGCCACGACGGGCCCGGTCCCGCCGACCTCGGACGTCTCCGCCGAACTGGACCGGATCGCCCACTCCTTGCGCTCCACCGAGCCCGACGCCCCGGCCGCCGGCCTGCGGGCCCTGGGCGCGATGATCGGCGACGCCCGGGTGGTCGGCTTCGGCGAGGCCACCCACGGCTCGCACGAGTTCTTCACCATGAAGCACCGGGTGTTCCGCTACCTGGTCGAGGAGAAGGGCTTCACCACCTTCGCCCTGGAGGCCAGTTGGTCGGGGGGCCTGCTGATCGACGCGTTCGTGCAGGGCCGGGGCGACGGCGACGCCCGCCGGCTCGTCCGCCGGGTGATGGCCGGATCGCCGTGGCAGCGGCGGGAGTTCGCCGACCTGATCGAGTGGATGCGCGCCTACAACCGGAGCGGCCCGCAGCACCCCGTCCACTTCGTGGGCACCGACCTCGGCTTCCCGGGGATCGGCGAGCAGCCCTTCGCCGAGGTCACCGCCTACCTGCGGAAGGCCGCCCCCGCCTCGCTGGCGAGCGTCGAGCAGTCCTACGCCGGCCTGCGGCCGTTCACCGACGCCATCGGCTACATCAGCCGCACCCCGCTGCCCGAGCGGCAGCGCAACGCGGACCTGGCACAGCAGGCGCTGGAGCTGGTGGTCGCCGCCGGGAAGGACGGCGACGAGGCGTACGAGTGGGCCGTGCAGCACGCCCGCAACATCGCCCGGACCTTCGCCTTCTCCACCATGCGGGTCGACGACAGCTCCTCCGTCGTCGCCGCCCAGGTGCTCCGCGACCGGGCGATGGCCGACAACACCCTGTGGTGGCAGCGCCGCCACGGCGGAAAGGTGCTGCTCTCGGCGCACAACGGCCACGCCGGCTACCGGTCCAGCGACCCGGTCCTGTACCCGACCCCGCAGGGCGCCCATCTGCGCGAGGCGCTCGGCGCCGGCTACGTCAGCATCGGTTGCACCTTCGGCAGCGGCTCCTTCCTGACCGAGGCCGACCCCTTCGCCGACGACTGGCGCAGCACCACCGTGCCGCCGGCCACGCTCGGCATGAACGAGTACCTCCTCGACCGGGTCCGCCCCCGCGACTACTACCTCGACCTGCGCCAGGCCCCGCCCGCGGCCCGCACCTGGCTGGCCACGGCCCGCCCCACCTACGACGCCGGTACGACGTTCACCAGCACCCCGCTGCCCACCCTCGCCCTCGGCGGCAGCTACGACGTGCTGATCCACCTCCACCGGGTCCGCGCGGCCGACAAGCTCTGAGCACCGACCGTCCGCCCCGCTGGTAGCCTGCCTCCCCGTCAGCGGCTCGCCCCGGGACCAGTTCCTCCGCAGGGCCCGCCTCGACAACCGCCGACCCGCCGTCGCCCAGGCCCATCCACAGGAAACGGACTCGTGAACGACCTCCGCAAGCCGGCCCTCGGACTCCAGTGGACCGCGGTCCTGTCCGGCCTCTGCTTCGCCACGGGCGAGGCGCTCGGCCTCGCCCCCGGCGGCAAGGCCCTGGCGGGGCTCATGGCCGTGCTCTTCGTCCTGTTCACGCTTGCGAGCTTCGCCATCGGTCTGCGCTGGTTCCGTCACGCCAGGGCGAACGGCGAACTGCTCACCCCCGGCGTCCAGCCCTTCGGCCCCGGCTTCGCCGCCGCGGGCTGGCTGGTCCCCTGGCTGAGCCTGGTCCTGCGCTGGCCGATCACCCTGGGGCTCTGGCGGGCCACCGGGATACGGAGCGCCCCGGCGCTCGTCCACCTCTGGTGCGCCACCTCGCTCGCCGCCACGGCCGCCGTCCTCCTGACCCGCGTCCAGGCCCTGCACACTCCCGCCGTCCTCGCGGCGGCCACCCTCGGCGCGGTGCACCCGGTCCTGTTCGCCGTGGTCGTCCGCCGCATCACCGCCCACCAGGCCGGGGCCCCGGCCCCGGCACCCACCACCCCGGTGCCGGTGGGCTGACCCGTAGCACCCTTCGGGGACGGGCACCCCGGCGAGGGCCGCGGGAGCGGTCTGACATGATCGTCCCCCCATCCTCCCCGGCGGCCCCATCCGGCCGGGGCAGCACCACGGCAAGGATCAGCGGAACCGGTCATGAGCGGGATGAACAAGTCGGCCCGGGCCTCCGGGCAGCAGGCCCGGGCACGAACGGCGGCGGCCGCGCGACGTCAGCCGCAGGACTGGGGCATGGGCTTCCTGGCCCTGCTCGTACTCGGCGCGGCGACCATCGCGCTCGGTGTCCTGGGCGGCCGGGCGGCCGTCTCCGCCTTCTCCTACGCGGCCCGGATGAGCGGTCGGCCGGGCGAGCTGACCGTGGAGCGCTGCTGGGGCGACAACCCTTCCAAACCGGGCCTGATCACCTCCTGCGCCGGTTCCTTCCACTCCGACGACGGCCGGACGGTGACCGCCGACTCGCCGATCAGCGGCGCCCACCACATCGGCGCCGTCCTGCCCGTCGATTACGGCGACGGCGGCTTCCACAACACGGGCCTCACCTACGCCGTCGGCGACCTGGCTGGACTGTTCGCCGTGATTCCGGTCGGCGTGCTCGGCCTGTGGCTGCTCTGCCTGGCCGTCGGCACCACACCGGCCGGCGGCCGGCTCCGGGCGGGGCTGATGCCGGCGAACAACAAGGCGGTGCGCTGCCTCCTGTGGGCCGGCATCGGCTGCCTGCTGGCGGCGGGCGCCTGCCTGCTGGTCGGAGTCGTCGGCTGGGCCACGACGCCCTGACCCGGCCTGACGCGGCCTGACGTGACCTGACGCGGCCGGACCGGGCTCAGCGCCGGAGCCGGTGGCGGAGGCGGCCGTAGACGAAGAGGCCGGAGAGGACGACGGCGCCCAGCCCGCAGAGCGCCACTGCGATCGCGAGCAGCGCCACGGTGGTGCCGTCGGCGCCCGGAACGTAGTCGTACGAGGTGTGGCCGTCGGCGTCGACGGTGACCCGGTCGCCGCCCGGGTGGTCCGAGATGTAGCGGACCATCAGCAGGACGGCTGCGACGCAGCCCGCCGCCCCCAGGAGCAGCAGGCCCCCGGCCCGGCGGGTCCACTCGTCGCCCTCGCGCCGACCGAGTCGCGGCGGCGCGGGACGGTGATGGTGGTGACCCGGTCCCAGGTCCAACTCGCCCGGCGGCCTGCGGCGTTGCCGTGGACCAGGCCGTTGCCGCGCACCTCGAAGTACTCCCCCGACCCACCGCGCAGGGCGCGCAGCGCCTGGGTGAGACCGATCACCAGTCCGCACAGCCCGAAGCCGAGGGCGCTGCCGACCGCCTTGCGGCCACCGGAGGTGCCGCCGTCCAGGAGCAGGGACCACACCCCCAGCCAGCCGGTGAGCACGCCGATCGTCAGGGCCCAGGCGGCGTTGACCCAGCGGGCGCGGTTGTCGACCCGGTGACGGCTGACCAGGTCTCCGAGCGGGTCGGGTGCGGATGCGGTGTCGGCCACGACCACCAGTCAAGCAGCGCCCGCCGAGCCCCTTCAAGAGCCCGTACCGCCCCGGTCGGTCCCGCCCTGGTCGAAGCCGCACCTCCAGCCGGAGCCGTACCGCCCCGGCCGGGCCCGTACCGCCGGTCGGCCCAGCGGGCACCCGCGCGCCGTGGGCCCGCCCGGGGCGCGCGCCTATCGTGGGTTGGTGACTGATCATCGGACGGTCGGACCCGCCGTCACCCGGGCGGGCTATCTCCTCGCCGCCTTCACCTTCGCGGTCTGCATGACCGGGACCACCCTGCCCACCCCGCTGTACGGGCTGTACCAGGAGCGGATCGGCTTCTCCGAGCTGACCGTGACGGTGGTGTTCGCCGTGTACGCCTTCGGTGTGATCGGGGTGCTGCTGCTGGTCGGGAACGTGTCCGACGCGGTCGGGCGCCGGCCCGTGCTGCTGTGCGGGCTGGTCGGCGCGGCGTGCAGCGCCGTCGTGTTCCTGGCGGCGGACAGCGTGCTGCTGCTGTGCGTGGGCCGGCTGCTGTCGGGGCTGTCGGCGGGGGCGTTCACCGGCACCGCCACGGCGTACGTACTGGAGCTGGCGCCGCCCGGGCACCGGGGGCGCGCGGGCTTCGTCGCGACGGCCGCCAACATGGGCGGCCTCGGCTGCGGACCGCTGCTGTCGGGGGTGCTCTCCCAGTACGCGCCGCGCCCCCTGGTGCTGCCGTTCGTGGCGCACCTCGTGCTGCTCGCCCTGGCCTGCGGGGTGCTGCTGCAACTGCCGGAGACGGTGCCGGGCGCCCGCCCGCTGCGCACCGCCCGGCCGGTCCGGCCGAGTCTGCCGCCGGAGGTGCGGCGGGTGTTCGTGCCGGCCGGGATCGCGGCCTTCGCCGGGTTCTCGCTCCTGGGGCTGTTCACCTCGGTCGCCCCGGCCTTCCTCGCCGAGGGGTTGGACGTCCACAACCGCGCGGCCGTGGGCGTGGTGGTCTCGTCGGCTTTCCTGGCCTCGACCCTGGGCCAGCTGCTCGTGCCCCGGCTGGGCACCGCGCGGGCCGTCCCGCTGGGCTGCCTGGTGCTGATCGCCGGGCTGGCGCTGCTGGCGGGTTCGCTGGCCCTGGCCGTCCTGGCGCTGCTGGTGTCGGCCGCGCTGGTGGGCGGCGCCGGCCAGGGCATGGGGCTGCGCGGTGCGGTGGGCGAGGTCGCCGCCGCGAGCCCGGCGGAGCACCGGGGCGGGGTACTCTCGGCCCTCTTCGTGGTCGGCTACTTCGGCATCTCGATCCCGGTGATCGGTGTCGGCCTGCTCGCCGAACCGCTCGGCCTGGCCCACGCGGGCCTGGTGTTCACCGCGTGCATGGGCCTGCTGGCCGCCGCCTCCGGCGCCTACCTGCTGCGCCTGTCGAGGTCCGGCGCCGAGGCCTGACCCGACCCCGGCGACGCCTACTCGGCCGTCGCCCGCACAGGACGCGCAGGACGTACGGTGCGCGCGGTGCCTGCGGTGCGCGCGGCCCGCCCGACCCGGAGCCGCTGGCGCAGGAAGAGGGCGGCACGGTCGAGTGCCTCGTCCGCCTCGTCGAGGACGCCCGCGAAGGCCTGGAACACGTGCGGCGCGTCGGCGGTGATGTCCAGGATGACGTCCACGCCCGCCTCGCTCGCCCGCGCCGCCAGGCGGGTGGAGTCGTCCAGCAGCAGTTCGTTGGCGCCGACCTGGATCAGCATCGGGGGCAGGCCGGTCAGGTCGGCGAGGACGGCCGGGCTGAGCAGCGGCTGCCGCGGGTCGGCTCCGCCGAGGTACATGGCTCCGGTGCGGTCGAGGGCGGCGCCGGTGAAGATCGGGTCGACGCCCTCCTTGGTCCGCATGCTCGCGCCGCTGCGGGTGGCGTCCAGCCCCGGGGAGAAGGCCAGCAGGGCGGCGGGCTGCGGGAGGCCCGCGTCGCGGGCGGCGAGGCAGGTGGTGACGGCGAGTCCGCCACCCGCGGAGTCGCCCGCGAAGGCGATGGCCGAGGGGTCCTCGCCGCGGTCGAGGAGGGCGCGGTAGGCACTCAGGCAGTCCTCGATCGCGGCCGGGAAGGGGTGTTCGGGGGCGAGCCGGTAGTCCAGCGAGTACGCCCCGAGGCCGGTCCTGGCCACCAGGTTCCCGGTCAGCGAGAGGGCGGTCTCGGGCGAGCCGAAGACCCAGCCACCGCCGTGGAAGTACAGGATCGTCCCCGACCCAGACCCGGACCCCGGCCCCATCCCCGCCCCCGACCCCGGCCCGTCCTGGCCGGCCGCCGCGCCGCCGTCCTCGGGGTCGACCCGCAGGGCGGGCCGGTCGCCGAGGGTCGTCGGCGCGGTGCGGATGGCGTCGTGGGGCACGATCATCCCGGCCATCAACGCCCGGAAGCCGGCCCGGATCTCCTCGACCGACCGGGGCTCCGTCGGCCCGGTCGGCGCCGGCTGCCGCAGCATCGCGTCGATCCTGCTGAGCTGTTCCCTGCTCATGGGTACACTCCCGTCCATGTAGCTTCCCGTACACTATATGCCGTGGAAGATACTTTGGACGACGATCGCGCCGCAACCAACCTCGCCGGGTTCTTCGCCGACCTGGTCCGGTGCGAGACGCGCCTGTACAACGCCCTGAACGACCGGCTCCGCGAGCGGCACGGGATCGTCACCTCGCAGTACGAGTTCCTCGGCTACCTGCACCGCCACCCCGGGTGCCGGGTGGCCGACCTCGCCGCCGAGTTCGCGATCGGCGTCGGGGCGACCAGCAAGGGCATCGACCGCCTGGAGAAGCAGGGGTGGGCCGCCCGCCGACCGAACCCCGCGGACCGCCGGTCCTCCCTCCTGGTCCTGACCGACGAGGGCACCCGGCTCGTCGAGGAAGCCGAGCAGACCTTCACCGAGGGCCTGGCCGTACTGCTCGCAGGCACCCTCGATACCACCGCGCTGTCCTCGACCGCCCGGGCCCTGGCCACCCTGCGCTCCGCCCTCGAACGCGACCAGGTCGGCACCCCCACCGGCTGACCGCCACCCGCGCCGACTCCACCCCTCGCCCCGACGGCGTCCCCTACGCTGGCGCCGGGCCCCGGAGCGCCGGGCACCGGACACCGGCCCGGGGCACACCGACACCGAGGCGCAACGACACCGGGGGGAACCGCGTGATCCGCGTACAGCAGCGCACCTACACCTTGATCCCGTGGCCGTGGCGCGTGATGTCCTGGGCCCAGGCGCCCGAGGGGCTGGAGTTCACCCTCTACGACGTCGTCGACCCGGTGGTGCGCGGCCTCGAGGTGCCCGGCACCCCGGAGGAGGCCGAGCGCTGGAAGGTCGGCCACGACGCCTACCTGAGCCTGCTGCGCGAGGCGGAGGAGACCGTGCGCCACGCCCACGGAGTGCGCTGCCGGCCCGGCTTCATGGTCGACATGCGCTCGGTGCGCCTGCGCCGCTACGGCCTGATGCCCCACCGCAAGGCCCGCTCCCGGCGGCTGTTCGACGCGTGCCTGACCCGGATGCGCACCTACCAGGAGGCCTACCGGCCGATCCTGGAGGAGATCGAGGCCCGCATCGCGGCGGCCTCCTCCGAACCGCCCCTGTCCGACGAGTCCTGAACCCGCCGCGCCGACGGGGCCAGGATGCGGTGGACGATGAAGTACTCGGCGATGAGCACGTTGCCGAGGACCGCCGCCCAGCCGGCCGTGGTGTAGACGTCCCGGAAGGTCAGGGACGGGACGAGTTTCGCCAGCGCCAGGCCGGCGAGGAGGTAGAGCCGCAGGGTCACGGCGCCGAAGGTCAGGGCGTAGTTGCGGATCATCCAGATCCGGTGCAGCCGCACCTCGCCGCGCCGGATCGTCCGGTAGGCCTGGGCCGCGGTGTACAGCCACGCCGCGGCCAGCAGGGAGAAGGCGACCTGCAGCGGGAAGCCGCTCGGTGACACCGTGGCGGCGTAGAGGGCCGCGGCCGAGGCGGCCACCACGGAGACCAGGTACACCCGGCCGACGATCCGGTGCAACCGGGGGTACCGGGTCCGCAGCCGCGGCACGAACTGCAGCGGTCCGAGGACCAGCGTCAGTCCGGCCGGCCCTGCATGGGCGACCAGGCTCGCGTAGTAGCCGACGATGCTCCGGTCGATGGGCGCGAACGAGGAGCCGGTGAGGTACGGCGGCACGAAGACGGCGGCGATGCCGACCGCCGACACGGCCATCAGGCCCCACCGGGACCACCACCACCGGCCTCGGCGAGCGGTCCGCGACGCGACTGTTCCGGTCATGGGCAGAGCTCCGATTCCGTTACGGGAGAAGGGGGTTGGGGAGTCGGTCGGTCCGGCCCGGCCGGACCGGGCCTCACAAGACAGGCCCTACCGGACGATGACGACCTTGCCCGCGACGGTGCGCGACTCGGCCAGGGCGAGCGCGGCCGCGGCCTCGTCGAGCGGGAACTCCGCGGCGACCTGGGCGGTGAGGGTGCCGTCGGCCAGCAGGGCCAGCACCTGGGTGAGGTCCTCGCGCAGGCGGGCCCGGAAGGCCTCCGGGCGGCGCCGGCCGGCCCAGAAGTTGTAGAAGTGCGCGGACCTGCCGTTGGGCAGGTGGTTCCACAGCGCCAGCCGGGCGAACAGCTTCAGCACCGGGAGCTGCGAGTTGCCGGTCTCGTCCTTGGTGGCGGCGGTGCCGTAGGACACCAGGACCCCGCCGCGGCGCAGCAGCCGCCAGGACTCCTCCAGGCCGTCCCCGCCGACGTGGTCGAACACCGCGTCGACGCCGTCCGGGGCGAGTTCCCGGATCCGCCGGTACAGGTCGGGGTCGCGGTAGTCGACCGGGGTCGCGCCCAGGGCGCGGACGGTGTCGTGGTGCCGCGCGGAGGCCGTGCCGATCACCGTGATCCCGGCGTGCCGGGCCAGTTGGACCAGGGTCGAGCCGACGCCGCCGTTGGCGCCGAGCACGACGATCGTGGCACCCCGGGCCACCTTCGTGGTCCGGTGCAGCATCTGCCAGGCCGTCACGCCGTTGACCACCACGGTCTCCGCGTCGGCGGCCGTCACCCCGTCCGGCACGGGGACGGCGTCGGCGGCGTCGAGCAGCAGGTGGCTGGCCCAGGCGCCGGTCTTGGTGACGGCGGCGACCCGGCGTCCGACCATCGCGGGGTCGACGCCGGGGCCGGTCGCGACCACCATGCCGACCACGTCGTAGCCGGGCACGAAGGGGAAGGGCGGCTGGTCGTAGTACTTGCCGCGGCGCATCTGCTGCTCGGCGAAGGAGACGCCGGTGGCGTCCATCCGCAGCAGGACGTGGCCGGCGGTGGGCGGCGGGAGGTCGCGGGTGCGCAGTCGCAGGCCGCTCGGCTCGACCTCGCCCGGCAGGACGACCTCGGTGGCGTGGGTGACGACGGCGTCGTTCATGGCGTGCTCCGTTCGGCGCGGCGGTGGTGGCGATGGTGGCTACGGCCGTAAAGTTACACACGTAAGCTCACGGCAGGCAAGAGCTGGCTCCCGTAAGTTTTCACCTGTAAGCTCACGCCATGGGAAACGATTCGAGCGCACCCTCCGCCCGCCCCCGCAACCGCCGCGGGGAAGGCGCCCGCCTGCGCGACGACATCCTGGCCGCCGCGGTCGAACTGCTCGAGGAGACCGGCACCGAGACCGCCGTCACCCTGCGGTCCGTCGCCCGCAAGGTCGGGATCGCCGCCCCCTCGATCTACCGCCACTTCCCTGACCAGCCGGCCATCATGCTGGCCGTGGTGCGGCAGGCCTTCGACGAACTGACGGCCCAGCTGCGGGCCGCCCTGGACGCGGCGGGCGACGACCCCCGGCAGCGGCTGCTCGCCGTCTGCCACGCCTACCTGGAGTACTCCCGGGAGCACCCCGAGCGCTACCGCACCATGTTCGGCGGCGTCTGGATGCCCGCGCTGCAGGACAGCAGCGTGACGGCGGACGACATGCTCGCCCTCGGCCAGGCGGCGCTCCAGCTGCTCACCGAGGCCCTGGACGCGTGCGTCACCGCGGGCGCCTCCACCAGCACGGACGCCTACACCGACACCGTCGCCCTCTGGCTGGGCCTGCACGGGCTGGCCCACCAGCAGGCGTCGACGGTGGCCTTCCCGTGGCCCGACGGCATCGCCGAGCGGCTCATCGTCACGCTGGCGCACCTCAAGACCGAATAGCCGAACAGCGGAGCGCTCGGCGCGGGGACCCGTCTCGACGAGGCGCCCAGCAGGCAGATCGTCCTACCCCTCCTTCAACATTCTGTTTATCATCTGCGGGTCCCCCGTCCTCCGCCCGGAGCCGCCCGCACATGCCCGCCCCGCCGTCCCCTCCGTCCGTCCGCACCGCCCCGCCCGAGAACGCGTTGCCCCCGGCGGCCCCGCCCCACGTGCGCACCCGCTGCACGCGTTGCGGGCCACCGTGTTCGCCATCGGCGCCCTGCTCCTGCTGGTCGGGGTCGGCGTGCTGCTCCACCAGCCGCTGCTGATCCCGCCGTTGGCGGCCAGCGCGGCACTGGTGCACGGCGCGCCCGGACTGCCGATCTCCCAGCCGCGCAACCTGGTCGGCGGCCAGCTGCTGTCCGCCGCGATCGGCTTCGCCACCCTGGCCGTCACCGGCAGCACCGCCTGGGGCGCGGCGATCGCCGCCGGACTGGCGCTCGGCGCGATGATGCTCACCCACCTCTCGCACTCCCCCGCCGTGGCCACCACCGTCATCGTGGTCCTCCAGGCCCCGCACCCCGTGCCCTTCCTCCCCCTGCTCGCCCTGTCCACCGCACTGCTGGTCGTCATCGGCCTGCTGCCCGGGCGGATCGGCGGACACCCGGTCCGCTACCCGCTCTCGTGGTGAACGGCGGAGCGGCGGACGGCCGGGTCGACCGATCGGTCGACCCGGCCG
>NZ_JBHVUS010000032.1:80434-99906 GCF_042884005.1 Kitasatospora sp. NPDC058162 | reverse complement strand
CCCGCCCGTACCGGGTACGGGCGGGCGGGCGGCGGCACCGGGACCAGACCTTGGGCCGGCTTCCGGACGCCGGGGGCCTGGCCGGGAGGCGCCCGCCGGGCCGCCTCCCCCACCCCACAGAGCCCACCGGCCCCCGGAACCGCTTACCGGCCTCCTCTAATGTGACGGTATGCACACCGACCACCGGCCCTGGGACGTCCTGCTGATCGGCGGCGCGTCCGGCCTCGGCAAGAGCCGCGCCGCCGAGCGCCTGGCCGCCGAACACGGCGCGTTCACGGTCGAGTTCGACGACGTCGTCGCCGCCCTGCAAGCCGCCACCACCCCGGCCACTCACCCCGGACTGCACCACTTCGCCCCCTACCGCGCCCCCGAACGGGAGCTGGGCGCCGACCGCGTCCTGGACCTGCAGATCGCCACCGCCCACGCCCTGGACGAGGCCCTGCTCGGCGTCGTGCGCAACCGCCTGAGCGTGGACGTGCCCGCCGTCGTCGAAGGCGACTACCTCACCCCCGCGGCCGCCGTGCGCGCCGCCGCCGAGGCCGCCGCCCACGGCCGCCGCCTGCGCGCGGTCTTCCTCCACGAGGGCGACCCGCGGCGCATCGGCGCCAACTACGCCCACCGCGAACCCGGGGCCGGCCCCCAGGACGCCCGCGCCGCCGTCAGCGCCCGCTACTCCCACTGGCTCGCCGACCGGGCCCGCGCCCTGGGCCTGCCGGTGGTCGACTGCCGGCCCTACGACACCCTCGTCCAGCGGCTGGCCGCCGCCCTGGGCTGAACCCGGCCCAGACGGCGGCCCGCACCGCCGCTACCCTCCCGCGGGGGCGTCCTCGATGTCCGAGATCAGCTTGGTGCTCAGGTCGCTCTGCACCGCCAGCTGCGTGTGCCCGGCGTCGGGGCCGGTGCCCCAGGTGAGGGTGACGGTGGTGAACAGGTGCCCGGCGCCCGAGTCGTGGAAGCGCACCTCCCAGGCCGTCGGCACGTCCTGGGCGCGCAGCACGCCGTCGGCGTGGTTGGCCTCCTCCCACGCCGCCAGGCGCTGGCGGAAGTCCTCGGTGAGGTAGTGGGCGCGCAGCTCGTCCGACAGGTCGTCGGTGCCGTCCGAGACGGCGTCGACGTAGGCGCCGTAGAAGTCGGCCACCCGGTCGACCGCCGAGTCCGGGCTGCCGCTGCGCACCGGGTCTCCTTGCTGGGTCATGATGGTGGTCCCCTCCGATGGGTACGGGCCCGTGCGGCAGCGCGCCGCCCGGGCCGGTCGCTCCGTTCCCCGGGCCCAACGAGCCCCGGGCACGGGAGGTTTCGGGCACGAAGCCCCAACGGGCCGACAGCGCTGGCGGGTTGGACGGGAGACAAGCGGTGCTGATCGTGGTGAGCGGCGGGCCGGGCAGCGGCAAGACGACGCTGGCGCACGCCCTGGCCCGGGCCGTCGGCTGCCCGGCGGTCGTCCGGGACGAGCTCAAGGAGGGCCTGCTGCACGCGGGCACCCGGACGCCCTCCCCCGACCTGGCGGTGCGCGACGCCTTCTTCGCCGTGCTGGGCGTGCTGGTGGACGCCGGGGTCAGCGCGGTCGCCGAGGCCGCCTACCAGGACCGCCTCTGGCGCACCGGCCTGGAACCGCTCGCCGCCCGCACCCCACTGCGCGTCGTGCACTGCCGGGTGGACCCGGACCTGGCCCGGCGCCGCATCGCCGAACGCCTGGCCGCCGGCGGCCACCGCGGCGCCCACGCCGACCGCGCCCTGCTCGACGCCCCGCCCGGGGCGGGCAACCTGCTGGACGACTTCACCCCGCTGTCGCTGCCCGTGCCGCAGCTGCACGTGGACACCACCGACGGCTACCACCCGCCGCTGGCGGACATCGCCGCCTTCGCCCGGGCCTGAACGCCGGGGCACCGAACGGCCGGGCCCCGGCCGCCCAACCCGGGCAGCCCGCGCGCGGGAAGTCGGCCCCGCCGACTTCCCGCGCAGGCGCCGCCGAGGCAGCCGGTGGCCGGGCCGGCCGCCCTCACGGGTGCGCGGTGAACGCCCCGTCGACGAGCACCGGCACCAGCGCGCAGGCGTCCAGCTCGACGGCGACCGCCACGTCCTCGGCGAAGCCGCTCTCCGTCAACTCCCGCCCCGACACGCTCCCGTACACCTCCCGCGCCACGTCCCCGGCCGCCGCCGGCGCCGCCCCCGCCATCGCCGCCTCCGGCGACAGCGGCCCGCAGCCCAGCTCCCGCAGCGCCGCGATCACCGCGCCCGCGCCGTACAGGTCCTCCAGCGCCGGGCGCAGCGTGCCGTCGGGCCAGCGCTCGCCGGCGGCGATCACGCCCACCGGGCGCTCGGGCGTGCCGTAGCCGTTCCCGGCGAGCCAGTGGGCCACGGCGGTGGGGTTGCGCAGGCAGGCGGCCACGACGGTGGCGCCGGCCTGTTGGGCGGCGGCCGAGATGGCCGAGCCGTTGGGTGAGGGCAGGACCAGGCGCGGTGTGGCGGGGGCGCGGCGCAGGGCGGCGGGCGAGAGCGTCCACGGGGTGCGTTCGCAGGCGGCGCTGCGGCCGACGGCCAGGCGGGCGTCGTGGCGGGCGGCGAAGTCCTCGGCGCTCGCGTCCCGCCAGGGGTAGGGGTGGACGCGGGTGCCGGCCTCGACGGCGACGGCGACGGAGGTGGTGAAGGAGAGCACGTCGACGACCACGAGGGCGGCGACGCTGGGCGCGAGGTGCCCGGCCCCGGCGGGGCCCCAGTCGAAGCGCACGCCGTGGCCGGTCTGGAGGAAGTAGTCGCGCATGGCCGGTGATCCTGCCACGGGCCGGTTGCCCTGCTGTTCCGTCGGTCCCGGCGCCAGGGCACGGCGGGCGCGCGGACCGGGGTGGTGGCGCCCGGCTCACCGTTGAAGTGCGCCGCCCCGTACGGGTCGGTGAACGCCCGGTGGCCCGGCGGGCTCCCTCCCCCGCCGGGCCGGGCACCGGCCTCAGCCGGCTGCGGCCTCCTCGCGCAGGCGCTTCTTGTCGGGCTTGCCGACGGAGGTCAGCGGGATGGCGTCGACCAGGTGGAGGGCCTCGGGGGCGTAGATGCGGCCCTTGTTGGCGGTGACGAAGGCGCGGACGTCGTCCAGTTGCGGCCGGTGTCCGGGGGCGGGGACGACGGCGGCGTGGACGTGTTCGGCCTGCTGGTCGTCGCGCACGCCGTAGACGGCGCACTGGGCGATGGCGGGGTGGGTGAGCAGGAGGTCCTCGACCTCGGTGGGGTAGACGTGGCCGCCGACCACGATGATCAGGTCCTTGAGGCGGTCGGCGAGGTAGAGGTAGCCGTCGGCGTCGAAGTAGCCGATGTCGCCGGTGTCCAGCCAGCCCTCGCGCAGCACCTTGGCGGTGAGCTCGGGCTGCTTCCAGTAGCCGGCCATCAGCGTGGCCGAGCGGACGTGCACCTCGCCCTGCTCGCCGACGGGCAGCACGGTGCCGTCGGCGGCGCGGATCTGCACCTCGACGCCCGGCAGGGGGCGGCCCACCGGCACCTGGCCGCCGGGGCCGGTGCGGTCGTGCTCGTGCGGGCCCAGGACGGCGATGTTCTGGGCCTCCGACATGCCGTAGCCGCTGACCAGCACCGGCCCGAACACCTTGAGGGCCTCGCGGATGCGGGTCGGGGAGGCGGCGCAGCCGCCGTAGGAGACGCGGCGCAGGCTGGACAGGTCGGTGCGGGCGAGGGCCGGGTGGTCGAGCAGCTGGTAGAGCAGCGGGGGCAGGACCCACAGGTCGGTGATGCGTTCGCGCTCGATCGCGGCGAGGACCTCGGCGGGGTCGAAGGCGCGCTGGAGGACGACGGAGCCGCCGTGGTGGAACGTCAGGTCCGACAGGACGCCGGCGAGGTGGGCGAGGGAGGTGGCGGCGAGCAGGCGCAGGTCCTCGCCGGCGGGGCGGGGGGCGCCGTAGGGGGCGTCGAAGGCGCTGCGGTAGGGGCCGTGGAGGCTGAGGATGCCCTTGGGGATGCCGGTGGTGCCGCCGGTGTGGCGGATGCCGAGGTCGTCGTCGGGGCCGACGGGTACGGCGGGGTCGGTGGCGGGGCGGTCGGCGGAGGCGGCGATCACGTCCTCGCCGATGCCCTGTCCGGCGTCCGGACCGGTCGTGCCGTCGGGGCCGGGTCCGAGGGTGAGGACGGCGGGGACGTCGATCAGGGGCAGCAACTCGGCGGCGCCCGCGTACCGTTCGGCGTCGACGAGCAGGACGGTGGTGTCCACGCTGGCCGTGATCTCGGCCAGCACCGGGGCGCTCATCCCGTCGTACAGGTTGACCACCCGCGCGCCGGCCAGGCCGGCGGCGTAGCGGGCGGCGAGCGCCTCGGGGGTGTTGCCGGTGAGCAGGGTGACGGTGGAGCCCCGGGTGACGCCGCGGGCCAGCAGCTCGTGGGCGAGGCGGTAGGTGGTGGCGGCGAAGTCGCCGGCGGTGATCTCGGCACCGTCGGCGGTGGTGACGGCCCGCCGGCCGGGGTCCGAGGCGAGGGAGCGGAGGATCAGGGCGGGGGCGCTGACGAACTCCGGTGCGCTCACGGCCACTTCTGCTGCGGAGGGGGCAACCATGGTCCCCACCCTAGCCCCGGCGTTCCTTGTGCCCGGCGGCCGGTGCGGAAACCGGGGTGCGGGCGGCGGCCGGCCCCCGGCACACTGTCCCGATGATCACCGACCACTGGCCGCTGAAGGGCCTGCGCGTCACCACGCCCCGCCTGGAGCTGCGCCTGCCCGCCGAGGGCGAGCTCTGCGAGGTCGCGGACCTCGCCGCGCGCGGCATCCACCCGCCGGCCGAACGGCCCTTCCTCACCCCGTGGGGCGCGCTGCCGCCCGCCGAACGCGCCCGGCACGTCCTGCAGATGCACTGGCGGCGGATGGGGCGCTGGACGGCGCAGCACTGGGCCCTGGGCCTGGTGGCCTTCCACGAGGGGCGGCCGGTGGGCGTGCAGGACATGCGGGGCCAGGAGTTCGCGGTGCGGCGCGAGATCGCCTCCGGCTCGTGGGTGGGCATGGAGCACCAGGGGCGGGGCTTCGGCACCGAGATGCGTGCCGCGATGCTCCACCTGGCGTTCGCGGAGCTGGGCGCGGTGTCGGCGACGTCGGTGTCCTTCGCCGACAACCACTCCTCGCTGGCGGTCTCCCGCAAGCTCGGCTACCGGCTCGACGGCATCACCCGCGACGTCCTGGACGGCGAGGTCGTGGAGTCCCAGCGCCTGCGCCTGTCCCGCGACCACTGGCAGGGCCCACCCGCCCCGGTCACCGTCACCGGCCTCACCCCCACCTGCCGCACCCTCTTCGGCGCCTGACCCGCGCGCCGGAAGTCGGGCCGGCCGACTTCCTGCGCCCAAGGGCACCACCGAAAGGCCCTGCAGAGCGGCGGGGCGCAGGCCATGCCCCGCACGAGAAGTCGGCCAGGCCGACTTCCGGCGCACAGGGGGCCGGCGCCCCGGGCCGTTTCAGCCCCCCTGCCGGCAGCGACCCGCCCTCGCCGACAACGCCACCGCACCAAAAGTCGAACCGACCGACTTCCCGTGCGCGGGTCACGCGTGCGGCGTGCCGAGCCCACCTACTCCGGTGCGCCGACGGGCCGGTGAGGGCCGGCCAGCCCCTGGCGCACAGCAAGCCACCCGCGGGAAAGGCCTGCGGAACCCGATGGCGCCCCCGCACGAGAAGTCGGACCGGCCGACTTCCTGTGCGCACCGGGCTCACCGAGAGAACCAACTCCCGCGCGCAGGAAGTCGAACCTGTCGACTTCCTGCGCCCAAGGGCACCGCCGAAAGGTCCCGCGGAGCAGTGGGGCGCAGGCCTCATCCAGCATGAGAAGTCGGCCGGGCCGACTTCCGGCGCACAGGGGGCCGGTGCCCCGGGCTGTATGGCCCTCTGCCGTCGTCGGCCCGCGCGGGCCGACGACGACGCCGCACGGTGGGCCGGGTCAGCGGGGGGCGGGGGTTCCGTGCAGTGGGCGGTCGGGTTCGTCGGCTGAGGTCGGGGCAGCGGGGTGGTCGC
Organism: Kitasatospora sp. NPDC058162; assembly: GCF_042884005.1. NCBI lineage: Bacteria > Bacillati > Actinomycetota > Actinomycetes > Kitasatosporales > Streptomycetaceae > Kitasatospora > Kitasatospora sp. NPDC058162. Next base: position 93,926 of record NZ_JBHVUS010000032.1, on the reverse strand, counting down.
GCGGGCGCGGGGGCGGCTCGTTCTCCGGGGCTGCCGGGGCGGGGGTGGCCAGGGCCTGGGCGAGGGCGTGGAGGGTGTGGATCACGTGGATGCCCTCGGCGGCGGGGGTGGGGGTGGCGGCGCGGTCGAGCCAGAAGGCCTGCAGGCCGGCGGCGTGGGCGCCTTCGGCGTCGAGGGCGTAGTTGTCGCCGACGTAGGCGACTTCGTGCGGGGGCAGGCCCAGGGCGGTGCAGGCGGCGTGGAAGATGCCGGGGGCGGGTTTGGCCTCGCCGTGCTGGTCGGAGCAGACGATGACGTCGCCGAGGTGCTCCAGCAGGCCGATGGCGCGCAGTTTGCGCAGCTGGTGGTCGGTGTCGGAGTTGGAGACGATGCCCAGGCGGTAGTGGGGGGCGAGGCGGCGCAGGGCGGGTTCGGCGTCGGGGAAGGCGGTCCAGGCGGCGTCGCGGTGGGCGGCGTAGCCGGCGAACCAGTCGGCGGCCTGTTCGTCGGTGAGGTGTTCGGCGCCGTCCTGGCCGAGGTGGGCGAGGAACTGGCGGGTGCGTTCGAGCTGCTGGCCGCGGAAGGTGACCTCCCGGGCGAGGTAGCGGGCGTACTGGTGCTCCATGACGCCGCGCCACAGGGCCAGGGCCGCCTGCGGGGTGGGGAAGCGCGCCAGCAGGCCGAGGTCCCGCAGGTGGGCGAGGATGCCCGTCTCCTCCGAGTGGGTGTAGTCGAACAAGGTGTCGTCGACGTCGAAGAGCACGCCCCTGATCGGCATGGACCGTCCTTCCCGTTTTCCCTGCGGTCGCCGTGAACCCTACGTGGCGGGCGGGGCCGTCCCGGGCGCGGGCCCTCAGGCCGAAACCGGAACCGGGACCGGGACGGCGGAGGCGAGGAGGGCGTCGAGCAGGCCGGGGAAGCGGGCGTCGAGGTCGGTGCGGCGCAGGCTGACGAAGCGGTTGCGCCCGGCGACGCGGGTGGTGGTGACGCCGGCTTCGCGCAGGACGCGCATGTGGTGGGAGACGGTCGACTTGTGGAGGTGGTCCAGGCCCAGGTCGCGGGGGGCGCAGGAGTGTTCGGCGCCGTCGGCGTAGCTGAGCAGCAGGCGCATGCGGACGGGGTCGCCGAGGGCGTGCAGGACCGTGACGAGGTCGATGTCGGCGGTGGGGGGCTGGGGCAGCCGCTCGTCGTCGGTCATGGGTTCGGCTCCGGTCCTCGGGTCCTCGGGTCCCGCGCGGGGGCGGGCGGCGGCGGGAATGGTTTGACAATCATCCACCAATCCCCGATTGTTTGGCGAGCGTCAAACTGTTTCATCTCCGTCCAACAGTCAACACGATCGCCCCGGGGGGCTCCACCGTGCCCGTACGCCTGCTCCTGCTCGCCCTCGGCACCTTCGCCATGGGCACCGACTCGATGGTGGTGGCCGGCATCCTCGGCCCGGTGGCCGCCGACCTGGACGTGTCGGTGGGCGCCGCCGGCCAGCTGGTCACCGTCTTCGCGCTCGGCTACGCCCTGCTGGCCCCGCCGCTGGCCGCCGCCACCGCCCGCTGGCCGCGCCGGCGCCTGCTGCTGACCGCGCTCGCCGTCTTCAGCGCCGCCAACGCCCTCAGCGCCCTCGCCCCGAACTACGGGCTGCTGCTGGCCACCCGGGTGCTGGCCGCGGCCGGCGCCGCCCTCTACACCCCCACCGCCAACGCGGTGGCCACCACCCTGGTCGCCCCCGAGCGGCGCGGACGGGCCCTGGCCACCGTGCTGGGCGGCATGACGGTGGCCACCGCGCTGGGCGTGCCGCTGGGCACCTGGGTCGGGCGCTCCGACTGGCGGCTGACGATGTGGCTGGTCACCGCGCTCGGCCTGGCCGCGCTCGCCGGACTCGCCGTCCTGCTGCGCGACCTGCCCGTCCCTGCCGCCGCCCCCACCCTGGCCGCCCGGCTGGCCCCGCTGGCCTCGCGCCGGGTGCTCGGCGCAGCCGCCACCACCCTCGCCTTCTTCCTGGCCTTCCAGAGCGTCTACATCTACCTCGCCACCGCCGTGGCCGGCGCCACCGGCGGCGACGCCGACCGGCTCAGCCTCATCCTGCTCACCACCGGCGTGCTGTCGGTGGCCGGCAGCTGGCTGGGCGGGCGCCTGGTCGACCGCACCGGGGTGCGCACCGTGCTGCTGGCCGGCTCCGCCGTCGCCGCCTGCGCCTTCGCCGCGCTGCCGTGGCTGGGGCGCAGCATGCCGGGGGCGCTGGCGTACGCGGCGGTGGTGCCGCTGGCGGGGTGGGCGGTGTCGGTGGCGCTGCCGCACCGGCTGGCCTCGATCGACCCGGCGAACGCGCCGCTGCTGATCTCGCTGAACAGCAGCGCCCTGTACCTGGGGACGGCGGCCGGGGGTGTGGCGGGGTCGGCGGCGATCGCGGTGTTGGGCACCCGCTGGTTCCCGCTGGCGGCGGCGGTGCTGGCGCTGGTGGCGTGCGCGACGGCGGCGGCCACCACCCGCGACCGGCGCCCGGGGGTGCGGGCGCGGGCCGGGAGCGTGGCGAAGTCTCACGCTAAGGCTGAGGTTGAGACTGGAGTCCAGGTCGGGACCGGAGCCGGGACGGCGGCCGGGGCGCCGCCGCGGGCCTGAGGCAGCGGCGGCCTCACGGGGCTGCCGCTGCCCGACGGCCGTGCGGGGCAGCCGTACGGGGCGGCCGCACGTGGCAGCCGCGCCCAACGGCCGTGCGCAGGGCCGGGGTTCGCGACCCCGGCCCCCGCCGCGCACCAGGGCGTCAGGGCGTCGGTGCGTCAGGCCCCGAGGACCTCGCCGACCAGGTTGCGGGCCTCCTCCTGGACCCGGCCCAGGTGCTCGGCGCCCAGGAAGGACTCGGCGTAGATCTTGTACACGTCCTCCGTGCCCGAGGGCCGGGCGGCGAACCAGGCGTTGTCGGTGCACACCTTGAGGCCGCCGATGGCCGCCCCGTTGCCGGGCGCGTGGGAGAGCACGGCGGTGATCTTCTCCCCGGCCAGTTCGCCGGCCGTGACCTGCTCGGGGGCCAGGCGGGCCAGGCGGGCCTTCTGCTCGCGGTCGGCGGGGGCGTCGACGCGGGCGTAGGCGGGGGCGCCGTGACGGGCGGTCAGGTCGCGGTAGTACGCGCTGGGGGTGGTGCCGGTGACGGCGGTGATCTCGGCGGCGAGCAGGGCCAGCAGGATGCCGTCCTTGTCGGTGGTCCACACCCCGCCGTCGCGGCGCAGGAAGGACGCGCCGGCGCTCTCCTCGCCGCCGAAGGCGATGGAGCCCTCCAGCAGACCGTCGACGAACCACTTGAAGCCGACCGGGACCTCCGTCAGGGTGCGGCCCAGGTCGGCGGCGACCCGGTCCAGCATCGAGGAGGAGACCAGGGTCTTGCCGACGGCGGCGTCCCCGGGCCAGTCGGCGCGGTGGCGGTAGAGGTAGTCGACGGCGACCGCCAGGTAGTGGTTGGGGTTCATCAGGCCGCCGTCGGGGGTGACGATGCCGTGCCGGTCGGCGTCCGCGTCGTTGCCGGTGGCGATGGCGTACTCGTCCTTGCGGCCGATCAGGGAGGCCATCGCGGCCGGGGAGGAGCAGTCCATGCGGATCTTGCCGTCCCAGTCCAGCGTCATGAACCGCCAGGTCGGGTCGGTGACCGGGTTGACGACGGTCAGGTCCAGCCGGTGGGCCTCGGCGATGCGCCCCCAGTAGGCCACCGACGCCCCGCCCAGCGGGTCCGCGCCGATGCGCAGCCCCGCCGAGCGCACCGCGTCCAGGTCCAGCACCGAGGGCAGGTCCTCGACGTAGGCGCCCAGGTAGTCGTGGCGCCCGGTGGTGGCCGCGGCCAGCGCCCGCGCGTAGGGGACCTTCTTGACCCCGCGCAGGCCCTCGCGGATCAGCTCGTTGGCGCGGTCCTGGATCCAGCCGGTGGCCTGCGAGCCGGCCGGGCCGCCGCTGGGCGGGTTGTACTTGAAGCCGCCGTCGCGCGGCGGGTTGTGCGAGGGGGTGACCACGATGCCGTCCGCCAGCGCCCGGGGACTGCGCCGGTTGTGGGCCAGGATCGCGTGCGAGACCGCCGGGGTGGGGGTGTAGCCGTCGGCGGCGTCGATCAGCACCTGCACGCCGTTGGCGGCCAGCACCTCCAGCGCCGTCGCCTTCGCCGGCTCGGACAGCGCGTGGGTGTCCGCGCCCAGGAACAGCGGGCCCGCGACGCCCTGTTCGGCCCGGTACTCGCAGATCGCCTGCGTGGTCGCGGCGATGTGGTCCTCGTTGAAGGCCGCGTCCAGGGAGGAGCCGCGGTGCCCCGAGGTCCCGAACGCGACCCGCTGCGCCACCTCCTGGGGGTCTGGGCGCAGCGCGTAGTACGCCGTCACCAGCCGTGCCACGTCCACCAGGTCCTCGGGCTGCGCCGGCTGCCCGGCCCGTGCGTGTGCCATCCGTCCACTCCCGCCGAATCCACGAAACTCGCGTCGATACTCGCGTTACGTCCTCGCCCCGCGCTCACCGATCGTAGCCAGAACGCGACCGTGCCCCGAACCGTACGGGCGGGTCCGGGGCACGCGGGCGGGAACGGCGGGGGTTCAGGAGGCGGGAGGCTGCTGGCGGTACGCCTGGAGCGCCGAGGCGGTGACGGTGGCCACGAACTCGGTCACCCGGTACTCGGCCAGGCCCAGGCGCGCGAACGGGTCGGTGGCCACCAGCGCCTCGATCGCGGCCCGGTCCTGCCCCACCGCCACGATCACCCCGCCGTCGCGCGGCACCTTGCGCCCCGAGGCCAGGAAGGCGCCCGCCGCGTACTGGGCCTCCAGCCACGCCACGTGCTCGGCCAGCGCCTCGTCGATCCGCGCCAGTTCGGCGGTGTACGTCAACTCCAGGATGAACATGGCGTCAGGCTAGCCCGACGGCCGGGGCGGCGGTGCGGCGGGGCTGCCGGGCAACGGGGCGGCGGGGTTCAGCGCGAGGCCCACCAGGTGGAGGGCGCGGCGACGGTGTAGCCCAGCGACTCGTACAGCGGGCGGCCCAGCTTGGAGGCGGTGAGGGTGGCTGGCAGCTGCGCCAGGTCGGCGAGGGAGGCGCGCATGACGGCCCGGCCCACGCCGCGCGAGCGGAACGCCGGCGAGGTGGCGACCCAGTAGTGGCTGGCCAGCCCGTCGTCCACGACCCTGACGCAGGCGCCCGCGGGCGTGCCTTCGTGCCGGGCGAGGAAGACGTCCACGCCGGGCTGGGCGATCAGCGCCGCCGGGAACAGCTCACCGGGGCGGTAGGGCTCGAAGGCGGTCAGCTCGAAGCCCTCGATCACGGCCAGCTCGGCCGCCTGGAGGTCCTCGGCCCGCTCGACCCGGACGACGTCCAACGCCGGTGCGCCGACAGACGCCGGGGCTGGAGCGGGCGCGGACACGGGCGGGCGCAGCATGACGGGCATCTGCCAGCTGCGCAGGTCGAGGTGGTTCAGGTCGGTGGAGCTGAACGGGTCCTCGGCGTTGACCGGGCCGGCGGCCCGGCGGGCCAGCTCGCTCAGCTCGGCCACCTCGCCCGTGTCGAGGTCGCTCTCCTGGATCAGGATCCGCAGGCCGGCGCGCGCGCCGCCGTCGACGGCGAGGAAGCCGCGGCGCCGTATCACCTCGTGCCCGCGGCTGAGGCCGGTGGCGGCCCAGAAGGCGGCGGAGTTGCGGGCCTGGCGCAGCGGCGCCTCGGCGAGGGTCACGGGCTGGTCGGTGGCGGTGGTTCCGGTTGTCATGGTGCCTACGGTAGTGGGGAATTGACCGGCCGTGCCGGGCCAATTCGGCGCGGGCCTGCTGGGCCACCTGCGGGGCGGCGAAGTGGGTTGTCGCGGCGGGGTGTTGCGACAGGGTGGGCGAGGGCGGATTCGAACCGCCACAGCCGGAGCGGGGGCTTTACAGGCCCTTGGGCTCTCCAGTGCCCAGCTCGCCCGGGGACGCGTCGACGCCCCGGCCCGCGGCGCGCAAGGGCGCGCGGGAAGGAGAAGGGGACGCTTGAGGGGGGACGCTCAGCGCGCCGGGCGATAGCCGAACGCGCGCGGGCGGGGGCGATAGCGACTGCCGCTGGTGTCCATGGCGCGCTCCCCTTTCCTGTGCACTGCGTCAGCGTGTCCGCGGCGCCGGTGTGTTCACCGCGCCGGGGTTGTTCCGCGATCAGCGTGCCGCACGCGGCCTGCGGGGCGCAACCGGTTTTCCCGGCCCGGCCCCGGGAGGGTGCCGACCCCAATCCTGCCAGGTCAGGCCAGGGTTCGGTAGGACTCAGCACACCCTTCCTTCGCCTTGCCGCGGCCGGTGCGCGCGCCGCACACTCGTGCAACACCCACTCCCCCTCGACGGCCTGCGCGCCGCCGCCCGCGTTCCCGGACGGCCGGCGCGGCGGTCCGCCGTGCCCCGGTGCGCCCCGGCGCGGCCCGGGCGCTGCGGGGGGGCGGGGTGCGTACGGGAGCAACGACGAAGGGGGACACGGAACATGAACGTGCACGCGGACCTGGTGCTGAAGGCGCGGATCACGCTGATGGGCCACAACGACCGGATCCTGGAGGGCGAGGAGGGCATGCGGGTCTACCGGATCCTGTTCGCGGTCAGCCCCGGCATCCACGCGTACCGGCTGGCCTACGTCCTGCGGGACCTGGCCGAGGTCAGCGCGCGGGCGGCCCGCCGGCCCGGGGCGCGCGAGGCGCTGCTGGAGGAGGCGCGGGCCGCCAGCGCGCACATCCCCGCCGACGCCCCCGCCTACCAGCGCCGGATGTGGGAGTACCCGGTGGCGCAGCTGAAGGAGATCGAGCGCCGGCTGGGCCAGGCGGGCAGCCGGTGACGGGCCGTCCGCACGAGGACCTGGTGCTGCGGGCACGGGTGCGGCTGCTGCTCTGCGACCGGTGGGCCCTGGACGGGGAGGAGGGCCTGTGGGTGTACCGGACGCTGTTCGCCGTCAACCCCCGCGTCCACGCCTACCACCTCACCAGGGTCCTGCTGAACCTCAGCTACGAGCAACGGCTGGCCGGCCTGCCCGCGGCGCGGCGCGCGCTGCTGCGCGAGGCTCTGGAGGCGGCGGCGCACATCCCCGCCGACGGGCCCCGCCACCAGCACGGGTACGAGGGGTACGTGCTGGCCGCGCTCGGGCGCCTGGACGAACAGGAGGGACGGGAAGGACAGGAGGGACAGCAGGGGTGCACAGGACAGTAGGTGGTCGCGGGATGGTTGCGGTACAACAATCCCTATGTGACGACTGATCGGAGAAATATATGAGCAGGTCAGGCCTGTCCCGCCGCGCCCTGATCGCCGGTGCCGGCGCCGCCGTCGTCGGGTGGAACACCGCCGCCCGCGCCTGGTCCGCCGAGCCCGGGGCGCAGGTCGCCGAACTGCCCGCCCTGGACGGGGCGGTGACGCTGCGCGGCGAGGGCCTGGAGCGGTTTTCCGGCGACTTCGGGCACCTGGTCACCGCCGCGCCGCGGGCGGTGCTGCGCCCCGGCTCGGTGCGGGACGTGCAGAAGGTGGTGGCCTTCGCCCGGCGCCACCGCATCCCGGTGGCCGTCAACGGGCAGAGCGGGGACGCGGCCGTGCTCGGGGCGGCCGGCCTGGAGTCGCACTCCAACTACGGCCAGGCCAACCCGCGCGGCGGCATCGCGGTCGACGCCCGCGGGCTCGGCCGGATCGTCTCCGTGAAGCCCGGCGAGGCCGTGGTGGAGGCCGGCGCGACCTGGGCGCAGCTGGTGGACGCGGGCCTGGCGCTGGGCTGGGTGCCGCCGGTGCTGACGGACTACCTGCACCTGTCGGTGGGCGGGACGCTGAGCGTGGGCGGCATCGGCGGGGCGGTGCAGCACCACGGCCTGCAGAGCGACACGGTGCGCGAGCTGGAGGTGGTGACGGGCACCGGCGAGCTGGTGACGGCCTCGCGCACGCGTAACCGGGAGCTGTTCGAGGCGGTGCTGGCCGGCGGCGGGCAGGCGGGCCTGATCGTGCGGGCGACGCTGGCGCTGGTGCCCGCCCCGGCGCGCTCCACCGTGTTCACCCTGGCCTACGACGACCTGGACGCCTACCTGGCCGACCAGGAGAAGGTGCTGGCCGACGGGCGCTTCGACCTCCAGGTCGGCAACGTGGTGCGCAGCGCGGACGGCGGGCGCTGGCGCTACACCGCCGAGTTGGTGGCGTACGGGGAGGCGGGCCGGCCGGTGGACCGTGAGGCGCTGCTGGCGGGTCTGGCGCCGGTGGCGGGTGAGACCGCGGTGGTGGAGCAGTCCTGGCGCGAGTACGCGTTCAGGGTCGACGCGTTCGCGGGCTACCTGCGCTCGGCGGGGCTGTGGGGGCTGGCGAAGCCGTGGCTGAGCCTGTTCCTGCCGGCGTCCTCGGTGGGGGTGTTCATGCGGGAGGCGGCCGAGTCGCTGACGGCCGGGGACCTGGGGGCGGGGCTGCTGCTGTTCTACCCGTACGCGCGGGAGAGGGTGCGCACGCCGCTGGCGGTGCTGCCGGAGGGCCGGGTGGGCTGGCACTTCGACCTGCTGGCCTTCCCCGCGCCGGGCGCGGACGTCCCCGCGATGCTGGAGCGCAACCGGCGCCTGTACGAGCGGGCGGTCGCCCTCGGCGGCAAGCGGTACCTGATCGGGGCGGTGCCGGGGATGACGGGGGCCGACTGGCAGGCGCACTACGGGGGCCTGTGGGAGCGGGTGGAGCGGGCCAAGCGGCGCTTCGACCCGGCGGGGATCCTGACGCCGGGCCAGGGCATCCACGGCGCCTGACCCGTACGTACGGCCCGGGGTCCCGCGCGGGCGGGACCCCCGGGCCCGGGACCGGCGGTCTAGCTGACCTCGAACTGGGCCATCATGCCCATCGCGGAGTGGTCCAGCAGGTGGCAGTGGTAGGGGTAGCGGCCGCGGTAGGAGTCGAAGACGGCCTGCAGGCGCACGCTCTCGCCGGGGAACAGGCGCACGGTGTCCTTGAGGCCGCCCTCCTCGGGGCCGGGCGGCTGCCCGTTGCGGGCCAGGACGCGGAACTGCACCAGGTGCAGGTGGAAGTTGTGCGGGGTGTCCTTGTTGCCGTTGGAGACGGTCCAGATCTCGGAGGTGCCGAAGGCGACGGCCGCGTCCACCCGGTCGGGGTCGTAGACCTTGCCGTCGATCATGCCGCGCGGGGCGGCGCCGGGGGTCTCGTCGACGGTGAGGACGATGCTGCGCTCGCGGGCCACCTCGGCGGGCAGGGCGGGCAGGGTGCGCAGCCGCTCGGGCACGGAGCTGGGGTCGTGGGCGGCGCGGGTGATGTCGAAGCGCAGGACGACGCCGATGTGTTCGGCGGGCCCTGGGGGCATGGAGTTGGTGAGGACGACGCTGGAGCCCACCGGGTAGCGGGAGAAGTCGATGACGACGTCGGCGCGCTCACCCGGTGAGAGGTCGACGGTGTCGGTGGTGTGGGGGCGTTCCAGCAGGCCGCCGTCGGAGCCGATCCAGGTGATGGGGCCGCCGTCGGCCAGGCGCAGGGAGAAGAAGCGCAGGTTGGAGGAGTTGAGCAGGCGCAGCCGGTACTTGCGGGCGGCGACCTCGACCTTGGGCCAGGGGCGGCCGTTGGCGAGGATGGTGGCGCGGCCCTCGGGGTCGTCCATGCGGTAGACCAGGCGCCCGGCGGCGTCGAAGCGGGCGTCGCGCAGGGCGATGGGCAGGTCGTAGCGGCCCGAGGGCAGCGGCAGGTCGGACTCGGTGGCGTCGGTGAGCAGGTAGGTGCCGGACAGGCCGCGGAAGACGTGCTCGGACTCGGCGTGGTGGGCGTGGTCGTGGAACCACAGGTTGGCGTGGGGCTGGTCGTTGGGGTAGCGGTAGGTGCGCTGGTCGCCGGCGTCCAGGAGGTTCATCGGGCCGCCGTCGGAGTCGGCGGGCACGGCGGCGCCGTGCAGGTGGACGGAGACCGGGTCGTCGAGCAGGTTGGTCTGGCGCACCACGACGGGGCGCCCGGAGCGGGCGCGGATGACGGGGCCGGGGAAGGCGCCGTTGTAGGTGAGGACTTCGGTGCGGTGCCCGGGCAGGATGCGGGCGAAGGACTTGAGCATGGTGACGGCGTAGGTGTCGGTGCCGCCGTCGGTGGACACCGGGCTGAGGACCGGGGCCAGCGGCATGGCGACGGCGAACTTGGGGGCCAGGGCGGGGCCGGCGTCGGGGCCGGGGTCGGCCCCGTCGTCATGGGCCGATGCGTCGTGGGCCGGGGCGTCGTGGCCCGTGGCGTCGTGGGCGTCCGCGGTGTGGGCGGCGTCCGCCGGGGCCGGTCGCACGGTGGCGCGCAGCAGCAGGACCCCTCCCCCGGTCGCCAGGGCGGCGCCGATCATCCTGCGTCTGGTCACCATCGCCTCAGGTCCTCCCCGTCCGGCCCGCGCGGGCCAAGCGCCATCCCCCGGTGCGGGGGCCTGGTCCGGGGGCGATTGCAGCAGCGGCTCCTCGCGCGGCACTGGGGTGCGGCTTGGGCCAACGGCCGTACCAAGGTGCCGGTTCGGGGCCGTACGGCGGTGAGCTGCGGATGTTGCGGACGGCTTGCGCCGGGGCGGTCACGGTTGCTCGGGACGCACTCGAAGAACCCTCAAGAACCGGGCCCCGCACGGGGGTTGCGGCGGACACGAAGGAAGGGCCCCCAGTGGACCTGCGGTACTGGCTGCCCAGGGCGGCCGAGGTGGCCGAGCGGTGGGGCGAGCGGTTCGGCCCGTACACCCCGCACCCGGTGAACGCGGTGGACGAGGCGGAGTTCGCCGCCGCGTTCGAGCGCTTCGCCAAACGCCTGGAGCACAACTACCCGTTCTTCCACCCGCGTTACGCCGGGCAGATGGTCAAGCCCCCGCACCCGGCGGCCCTGGTGGGCTACCTGACGGCGATGCGCTTCAACCCCAACAACCACGCCTACGAGGGCGGGCCCGCCACCAGCGACATGGAACGCGAGTGCGTGGCGGCGCTGGCCGCCATGTTCGGCCTGCCCGCGCACGTGGGGCACCTGACGTCCAGCGGCACCATCGCCAACCTGGAGGCCCTGTACGTGGCCCGCCAGAGCCACCCCGGCCGGGGCGTGGCCTACAGCGCGCAGGCCCACTACACCCACTCCCGGATGTGCCACGTGCTCGGCGTCCAGGGCCACGCGGTGGCGGCGGACGCCGCCGGGCGGATCGACGTCGGCGCGCTGGAGGAGCTGCTGCGCACCGGGAGCGTGGGCACCGTCGTGGTCACCTGCGGCACCACCGGGCCCGGCGCCGTCGACCCGGTGCACGAGGTGCTGGCGCTGGCCCGCCGCTACGGGGCGCGGGTGCACGTGGACGCCGCCTACGGCGGGTTCTTCGCCCTGCTGGGCCGCGACGCCGCGCAGGCCGCCGCCCTGGGCCTGGACCCGGCGCCCTGGCAGGCGATCGGGGCCTGCGACTCGGTGACCGTCGACCCGCACAAGCACGGCCTGCAGCCCTACGGCTGCGGCGCGGTGCTGTTCGCCGACCCGGCGATCGGGCGCCACTTCGCCCACGACTCGCCGTACACCTACTTCACCGACGCCGAACTGCACCTGGGCGAGATCAGCCTGGAGTGCTCGCGCGCCGGCGCCTCGGCCGCCGCCCTGTGGCTGACCCTGCAGCTGCTGCCGCTGACCGCCGACGGCCTGGGCCGGGTGCTGGCGACGGGGCGGCGCACCGCCCTGCGCTGGGCCGAACTCATCGGCGACAGCGAGGAACTGACGCTCAACCAGGTGCCGCAGCTGGACATCGTCACCTACTTCCCCACCCCGCGCGCCGGCGCCGCCACGCTCAGCGCCGTGGACGCGGCCGCCGACCGGGTGCTGCGCGCGGGCATGGCCGACGGCGAGGACCCCGTCTACCTGAGCCTGCTGCGCGTGGACGCCGCCGACCTCACCCGCCGCCACCCACAGCTCGCGGCCGACGCCGACGGGGCGCGGGTGCTGCGCAGCGTGCTGATCAAGCCCGAGGCCGAGCAGTGGCTGCCGCGCCTGCACGCGCGGGTGGCCGCACTGGCCGCCGAGGCGGTCGCCGCCCCCGCTTCCGAGGACGTTCCCGCAACTCCCGTTCCCGACACCACCGTTCCCGCCGACGCCCTGCCGCCCGTTGCCGAGGAGAGCCCGCGTTGACCACCGCCCCCGCCCCCGTACGGCCCGCCGCCGCAGCCGCAGCTGCCCCGGCCGCCGCCGCTGCCGCCGCGCCCGTCGTCACAGCCGCCCGCGCCGAGGACGCCGAGCCGCTCGCCCGCGTCCTGGCCGCCGCCTTCCAGGACGACCCGCTCACCCGCTGGGCCTTCCCCGACCCCGCCCACCGCGAGCGCGTGCTGCCCGCCTTCTTCCGCGTCCACCTCGACCAGTGCCTGGCCCACGGCGGCGCCCTCGCCGTCCACGACCACGACGAGGCGGGCGGCGCGCCCCAGGGGGCGTTACTGTTCCTGCCGCCGGGGGTGTGGGAGGACCCCCGCCAGCAGGACCGCACCGCCGCCCGCGCCCTGGACCGGGCCATCGACAGCGCCCGCAACCCCGAGTCCGCCCGCCGCCTGGCCGCCATCACCCACCTGCAGACCCGCCGCCACCCGCGCCACCGCCCCCACTACTACCTCGCCTTCATCGGCGTGCACCCCGACGCCCACCGCACCGGCGCCGGCGAGGCCCTGCTCGCCGCCATGCTCACCGCCGTCGACCGGGCCGGGCAGGCCGTCTACGCCGAGACCAGCTCGCCCTCCGGCGCCCGCCTGAGCCGCACCGCCGGCTTCACCCGCTTCGGCGAGGCCATCGCCCTGCCCGCCGGCGGCCCGCGCCTGAACCCGGTGTGGCGAGGCCCCCGATGACCGCCCCCGCCGCCACGGCCCTCGCCCCCGCCGCCCTGCGCCTGTTCAGCGCCGACCAGATCGACGCCGGCGCCGCCCACGCCCACCCCGAGGCCGCCGAAGTCCTCCACTGGGCCCGGCAGTTCCTCACCACCGCCCACCCCGACCTGGGCCGCAGCGGCCCCGTCTGCCCCTACACCCAGCCCTCGCTGCGCCGCAGCCTGTTCCACCTCGCCGTCACCGACGCCGCCGGCCGCGAGGGCACCGGCGCCGACCTGCCCGCCCTGGTCGGCGAACTGCGCGAGCACTACGACCGGCTGCTGGCCCCCCTCACCGAGGAGGGCGACCGCGAGCTGCTCACCGTGCTGCTGGTGCTGCCCCAGCTGGACCGCGCCGACTCCACCGCCCTGGACGAACTCCAGCGCAAGGCCAAGGACGAGTTCGTCGAACAGGGCCTGATGATCGGCCAGTTCCACCCGGTGTGCGAGGAACCGGGCCTGTGGAACGGCGCCTTCCGCCCGCTGCGCGCACCCGTGCCGCTGCTCGCGGTGCGCAAGCTGCTGGTCTTCGACCTGCCGTTCCTGATCGGCGACCAGACCCACCTGACCCACTACCTGGCCCGCTTCGCCCCCCAGGTCCCGGCCCGCATCCGCGACCAGCTCGTCACCGGCCTCACCGCCCAGTCCCCCACCACCGCCTGACCCCCCTCCCCCGCGCGGGGGGGGCGCGCCCCGCCCCCGGGGGGCGCCGCGCGCCCCCCCCCCCCCCCCC
>NZ_JBHVUS010000032.1:57967-80424 GCF_042884005.1 Kitasatospora sp. NPDC058162 | reverse complement strand
TCCTCTTCACCGCACTCACCCCCCACTCCCCCACCCCCGCCTCCCCCCCCCCCCCGCGCGCGCTCCCCGGCCGGCCCCCGGGCCCCCCCCGCAACCCCCGCCCCGGCCCCGGCCCCGGCGGCGAGCCGACCCGGACACCGCCCCCGGCCCGCGCGCCGACCGCCCGGCCACCACCCGGGTCCTGTGCCGCGCCCCCACTCAGAACGGCCGTGGCCCCGGTGCCACCACGAACTCGCCGCACAATGCCCCGGGCAGAACCACCTGCCCCGCTCCCACCTCAGCCACCGTCCGCACCCGTCCCACCACACCGCCAGGGGCGGCCCGGACCGGCGAGCGCCGGGCCGGGCCGCCCCTGCGCGGGCAGACGCCGGGCATGGCGAGCGCGCAGCTGCGGCAGCCGGAGGCACTCGACACCCCCGGGCCCCTCCTCCGGGGGCGGCCCCGCTCAGACCTCGAGCGCCACCACGCAGCGGGCCATCCCGACGACGCGGACACGCAGCCCCGGCGAGGTGTCCCGCCCGGACCGCCCCGATAATCGGCGGGCCGAGGGGGCCGGACGCCGCGGGCCCGACGGCGCGGGCCCACGGCTGCGGCAACCGGGGACGCCCGCCCCGGGACGGCCGCTCAGACCCCGAGCGCCACCGCACACCGAGTCATCCCGGGCGACACGGGCCCGCCGCGGCCACGAAGCCCCCGCCCGTACCGGCCCCGCGATCGGCGCCCCCGGTGCGCCCGCTCAGCGGTAGAGGGCGGCCGCGCGGCGGGTGGCGTCGGCGAGGCGGGCGCGCAGGGCGGGCGGGTGGAGGACCTCGGCTTCCGGGCCCAGGCGCAGGAGTTCGCGGTAGCCGATCTCCCAGTCCTCCACCGGCAGGGTGACGGTGACCCAGCCCTGGGCGTCCGGGGGGCCGGCGGTGGCCAGGGCGTCGGCGGCGGCGGTGGCCTCCAGCAGCACGGCGAGGTCGGCCACGGCCAGCGGGCTGAGCCGCACCCGGGCCCGTTCGCGCAGCATGGCGCGGGTGAACTCCCGGGCGGCGGACTCCCAGTGGGCGGCGAGGTCGAAGTCCGGGTCGCGTTCGAAGTGCTCCCCGGTGGCCTCGGCGGTCTCGAAGCGGTCGACCCGGTAGGAGCCGATGCGCCCCGAGGGGCTGCGGGCGGCGACGTACCACTGCCCGGCCTTGAGGACGAGGCCGTACGGTTCCAGGCGCCGCTCGCGGGCGGGGCCGCGCGCGGCGTAGCGGGCGTGCAGCACCCTCTCCTGCCACACCGCGCGGGACACCTCGGCGAGCAGTGCGGGGGTGTCGGCTTCGCGGAACCAGGCCGGGGCGTCGAGGTGGAAGCGCTGGGCGGCGTCCGCGGGGGCCTGGCCGAGGGCGGCGGCGACCTTGAGCCGGGCGGCCAGGGCCTGCCCGGCCAGGCCCATGTCGCGCAGCGGGCCGGGCAGGCCGGCCAGGTGCAGGACGGCGGCTTCGGCGGGTTCCAGGCCGGTCAGGCGGGTGCGGTAGCCGTCGACGAGCCGGTAGCCGCCGGCCCGGCCGCGCTCCGCGTACACCGGCACCCCGGCCTCGGCGAGGGCGGCGACGTCGCGCTGCACGGTGCGTTCGGAGACCTCCAGCTCGGCGGCGAGGTCGGCGGCGGTCATGGCGCGCCGGTTCTGCAGGAGCAGCAGCAGCGCGATGGCCCGGCTCGCCCGCACCCCGCCCCTCCTCTCCCGTCGCGTCCCCCGTGCCCGTCGCTGCGCGGGCCAGCCTCCCATTGTCGCCGCACCCGCCCCCGGCGCGGTGCGTCAGCGCCCGTCGTCCGGCAGCGGCAGCGGCAGCGGCAGGGCGCCCGGGTCGTGGGCGAAGGCGGCCATCCAGTGCGGGTGGAGCCGGTAGTAGACGACGTCGTGGTCCCAGTCGAAGGTGTCGCGGCCGTAGAAGTCCTGGAAGTAGGCGAGCAGTTGGGGCCAGTCGGCGGCCGGCTCGCCGCCGTCCGGGTTGAGGGTCTGCACGGTGCCGTGGGTGAACACGCCCAGGTCCTCCCCGCGCAGGTGGGCGGCGCTGACGGCGGGCCGGGCGGCCAGGTGGCGGGCCTTGGCGGCGGTGCGCGCGGTGCCGAAGTGCCAGGCGCCGTGCAGGAAGTGGCCGTCCACGCCGCTGACGCGCGGCTCGCCCTGGGCGGTGACGGTGGACAGCGCGAGCGTGCACATCCCGGTGAGCGCGCCGGTGACCTGGCGGGCGGTGAGGGCGCGTTCGCTGTTGATGATCGAGCGCAGGTGGGCGGTGGAGCGGGCGAGCGAGGCGTCCAGGAGGGCCTGGAGGCGGGCGAGTTCGTCGGGGGTCTCGAGCATGGGGGGGTCCTTTGTCCGTACGCGGCCTGCGGCCGGCGCCGTCACCGCGCCGGCCGGTCCCCCCACCCTGGCGGCGAATCCCGACACCTCCTGTCGTCTTTCCCGCCGCTGTCTCCTCCGTACGGGCTTCAGCGGGCGAGGCGGCCCAGCAGGGCGGAGGCGGCGGCGATGCCGGCCGCGGTGGCGGCGGCCAGGACGGCGAAGTCCAGCGGCAGGTGGGAGGGGGTGCCGATGAGCAGGCCGCGCAGGGCGTCGACCTGGTAGCTGAGCGGGTTGGCCCGGCTGACGGCCTGCAGCCAGCCGGGCATCAGGCCGAGGGGGTAGAGGGCGTTGGAGCCGAAGAACAGCGGCATGGTGATCGCCTGGCCGATGCCCATCAGGCGGTCGCGGGTCAGCACGATCCCGGCGATGGCCATCGAGAGGCAGGAGAAGAACGCCGAGCCCAGCAGCACCACCGCCACCACGCCGAGCAGGCGCAGCGGGTTCCAGGTCATGGCGACGCCCAGGGCGGCGGCGATGAGGATGACGACGACGGCCTGCAGGACGGCTTTGACGCCGGCGGCGAAGGCCTTGCCGGTGACGAGGGCGGCGCGCGGGGTGGGGGTGACGAGGAGTTTGGTGAGGACTCCGGAGTCCCGCTCCCAGATGATCATGATGCCGTAGAAGATCGCGATGAACATCGCGGACTGCGCGATGATGCCGGGGGCGAGGTAGTCCAGGTAGGGGATGCCGCCGGTGGGTATCGCCTTGAGGCGGGTGAAGGTCTCGCCGAAGATCAGCAGCCACAGGGCGGGCTGGACGGCGCGGGTGTACAGCTCGGTGCGGTCGTGGCGCAGTTTCTGCAGTTCCACGGCGCACATCGCGCCGATGCGGGCGGGCACCAGGCGCCAGCCGGTGCGGGCGCGCGGGGGCACCAGCAGCAGGCTCAGGTCGGGTGCGGGGGCGGGTTCGGGGGCGCTGCCGGCGGCGGGGGGTTCAGCCGACGCGGTTGGCCGTGCGGCGGGTACGGCGGACATCGCCGAAGTCTCCTTCCGTGGCGTCGGCCAGGTCGCGGCCGGCGTAGTGGCGGAACACGTCGTCCAGGGTGGGCTCGGCGCTGCCGGGGGTGTCGGGGCGGATGCCGTCCTTGAGTTCGGCGGGGGTGCCCAGGGCGCGGATGCGGCCGCGGTCCATCAGGGCGATGCGGTCGCAGTGGCGTTCGGCCTCGTCCATGTAGTGGGTGGTGACCAGGACGGTCATGCCGGTGGCGCGGCGCACCGCGTCGACGCGTTCCCACACGCCGGTGCGGGCGATCGGGTCCAGGCCGATGGTGGGTTCGTCCAGGACGAGCAGGCGCGGGGCGCTGACCAGGGCCTGGGCGAGTTCGAGGCGGCGCACCATGCCGCCGGAGTAGGTGGCGGCCATCCGGTCGGCGGCGTCGGTGAGGTCGACGGCGGCCAGGGCCTGGGCGACGCGGCGGGCGCGTTCGGGGCGGGGGACGTCGAAGACGCGGGCGAACAGGGCGACGTTCTCGCGCCCGGTCAGCCCGGCGTCGGCGGACAGCTGCTGGGGCACGTAGCCGAGCAGGCGCCGTACCTCCATGGGGCGGCGGGCGGCGTCGTGGCCGAAGACGCTCACCATGCCGGGGCCGGCGGGCAGCAGGGTGGTGATCGCGCGGATGGTGGTGGTCTTGCCCGCGCCGTTGGGGCCGAGCAGGCCGAAGACCTCGCCGGTGCGCACGGTCAGGTCGATGCCGTCCACGGCGCGGGTGGTCTTGCCGCGGCCGTGGGTGAAGCTGTACTCCAGGCCGCGGCACACCACGGCCTGCGCCTCCTCTGCTGCTGTTTCCGCTGCTGCTGTCCCGTCTGCTTGTGTGCTCATCGCGGGTCCTCCTCGGGCAGGTCGCGCAGCCCCTGGGCGAGGGCGCGCAGCGCGGGCAGGGCGGCGGCCAGCGCGGCCCGGTCCGCTTCGGGCAGGGCGGCGACGAGTTCGCCGGTCAGCGCGCGGCGCCGCTCGCGCCAGGCCTGAAGGCGCTGCTCGGCGGCCCCGGTGGCGTAGAGCAGGGCGGCGCGGCGGTCGGCGGGGTCGGGCTCGCGGCGCAGCAGGTCCTGGGCGGCGAGCTGGTTGACGAGGGTGGAGACGGAGTTGCCGGCCAGGCACAGTTCCTCGGCGGCGGCGGAGACCCTGAGGCCCGGGCTGTCCATGACCAGGCGCAGCAGTTCGACCTGGGCGCCGCGCAGGCGGGGCTGTTCCAGGCCGCGGCGCAGGTGGCGGCGCAGCAGGCGCTGGATGCCGGTGAGGAGGGCGGAGAACTCGTCGGCGAGGGGGGCGTCGGAGGGGGGTGCGGTTCCTGGCTCCATATCCCCGATTTTAGCTCTCAGTGAGAGGTATCTGTCGAGGGGCGGGGGGATCCGGTGGGTGCGGAGGGCGGCGGGAGCGGGTATGAAGATGGTCCAACTCGGTTCACGCTGGGGGGATTTGGATGTCGTCGGGGGACGTTTCGGGGCTGGCCGCGGCCGTGGTGGCGGCGCTGGTGCAGCAGGCGGCGCGGGCGGCGGGCGAGGAGCTGACGGCGCTGGGCCCGCTGCTGGAGGGCGTGCGGGAGGGGATCGGGCGGCTGCCGCGCTGGGCGCGGGCGCTGGAGCGCCTGGAGGGGGCGCCCGGTGACGAGGCGGTGCGCGGCGAGGCGCTGGAGACGGTCGGCGAGCTGCTGGCGGTGGACGGGCCGCTGCGGGAGGCGCTGGCGGCCCGCTGGCCCGGCGCCCCGGCGCAGCCCCCGGTCAGCGGTGTGACGGTCGGCGCCTCCCCCGTCAGCCACACCTCGGGGCAGGTCGCGATCGGCAGCGGCAACATCGCCGCGGGCGGGAACGTCGACAACAGCTCCAAGACCTTCAACCGGCGCGGCAGCGGCATCCTGGCCGCCGTCCTGGCCGCGGCCGCCGCCCTGGCGGGGCTGGGCCTCTACCTCGGGCGCTCCCCGGGCCCGCAGCCGGCCGACGTGCTGCCGGGCGCCGGTCACACCGCCTCGGTACTGGCCGAAGGGCAGGTGCGCCAGGTCCTGCCCGACCTGCACGCCGTCCCGGCGGGCTGGGCGCTGGACACCGCGCCCGACATCACAGCCTCCCCGGCGAACTGCGCACAGCACGCGGCGGCCAACCCGCTGTGCGGCCACATCCGCTCCGCCGGATCGGTCACGTTCAGCACCAACGGCAACACCCTCAAGTTCGCCGTCTGGGCCCTCGACAGCACCGACGCCGCCGCCGGCCTCTACCGCGAGTTCGACGGCTACACCCTCGAACCCGGCGCCCAGCACGCCGCCATCCCCGCCCTGGGCGAGGCCTCCACGGCCGTGGCCGGGAACAAGGGGATCTACGGGACCGTCCGGGCCGGGACGACCGTCCTCATCGTCACCTACCTGACGAAGGACGCGGGCGTCCCCTGGGACCGCGGGGTCCTGGCGCCCTTCGCCCGCATGCTCACCACCCGCTCCCGGCAGGCCCAGGACGGGCAGCCCCCGAGCGCCGTCGTCCCGTAGGGGCAGGCCCGGCGCCCGGGCCCTTGCTCACAGCTCTGCCAGGAACCGCGCCAGCGACGGCGCGACCACCCGGCCGCCGCAGTGGCCGGCCTCCTGGAGCAGGACCGCGCCGGTGGCGTTGTCGAGGACGAAGAACAGGTCGGAGCCGGTGCCGGCGACGGGGAAGGTGATGCCGGCGCAGGGCTGCGCCGCCTGCCTGCGCGCGTGGTCGGCCAGAGCGCGCACGGTGTGCCGCAGTTCCTCCTCGTTCCACAGGGTGCACAGCGCCACCGGTTCGCCGGAGTGCTCCATCCCCTCCACCGGACCGCACCAGAAACTGCCGTAGAGGGCGGTGACGTCCGGGTGCAGCGCCGCGCCCGCCTGGGCGAGGGCGTCCTGGAGTTCGGTGAAGTCCGCGGCCCGCTCCATCGGCACGGGCTTCCACCGGATCATGCCGTCGCGGGCGGGTTCCCCCACCAGGCAGGGCGAGGGCCGCGCCGGGTCGTGCTCCACGACGTCGAGGCCGGCCCGCTCCAGGCCGGGCCACAGGTCGTCCAGGAGCAGGGCGGCGAGCCTGGTCCGCGTGTCGTGCCCGGGCAAGTGGACTCCAGTGGATGGACGGTGTGGCTTCCCTGCTGCCGGGGGCACGCTACCGGGCCACTGCGACAGTGTGAGGACCGGCCGGGGCGGTCAGCGCGCCTGCGGGGTCAGGACGGTGCGCTCGAACGGGCCGCCGTGCGCGGCCGCGTACGCGACGGCCTCGTTGACGGCGTCCAGGCCGAAGGAGCGCACCCGCTCGGGGCCGAGGTCCAGGGCGCCCGAGGCGAGGAGGCGGATGATGCCGACGTTCGCCGTGCGCGGGTACATCCACCGGCCGCGCACGGTGACCGAGTTGCGCATGAGCCACGGGTACGGGAGGGCGAGGTCCTCGCCGCCGAGCATGCCGACACCGCCCATCAGGACGACGCGCCCGTACTCGCGCACGGTCATCGCCGCCGTACGCGCCACCGAAGCGGGTGCGCCCGGCGGCAGCAGGTCGATCACCAGGTCGATCGGGCCCTCGCCGGCCGCGGACATCGCCGCGCGGTCGCCGGCCTCGTCCCCGGTGAGCGGGACGGGGCGCACCCGCGCACCGAACCGGTCGGCGAGCAGGCCGAGCGCGGCCCGGTTGCGGCCCGGGGCGACCACCCGGCCCGCCCCCATGGCGAGCGCGACCGCCACCGCGCTGCTGCCGAGGTTGCCGGTGGCCCCGCTGACCAGCAGCGTCTCACCCGCGGCGAGGGCGCCGGCCAGCAGCCCGCCGTAGGGGATGACGTGCAGGCCCAGCGCGGCCCAGCGGGCCGGGTCCTGCCCCGCCGCCGCGGGCAGCGGGTACACGTTCTCCGTCGGGACCCGCATGAGCTCGGCGAACGACCCGTCGTGCAGGTGGCGGGCCAGGCGCGCGCCGCCCTCGCCGCGCGAACTCCAGCCCTGGAGCGCGATGTCGGGCGTCAGGGCGTCGTCGCGCGAGCGCACCGTGCAGTCGCACCACACCAGGTCGCCGGGGCGCAGCCGGGTGGCGTCCGGGCCCGCGTGGACGACCCGCCCCACGCCGCCGATGCCGGGCACGACGGGGGGCACGAGGGGGTACTTGCGCCGGCCGCTGAAGACCTCGGCCGCGTAGGGGGCCACGCAGGCGGCGAGGACCTCGACCAGCACCTCGCCGCCGCCGGGGGCGGGGTCGGGCACCTGGCGCACCGTGAGCGGGGCGCCGAATTGCGTCAGGACTGCTGCTCGCACGTCATGACCTCCCTGTCCGTCCGTGTTCCTCGCGATCGACCCTAGGAGCCCGGCGGGCATGCGGGAAGCGACGATCGGGCATGTGTGGTATGCGTAGGACGCATGGACGTCTCCAGTACGGGCCTGCGGGTCCTGCGGCAGATCGCCGAGTCCGGCAGCTTCACCGCGGCCGCCGCCCGACTCGGCTACACCCAGTCCGCGGTCTCGCGCCAGGCCGCCGCCCTCGAACGCAGCGCGGGCACCACCCTGTTCGAGCGCCGCCCCGACGGGGTGCGGCTCACCCCCGCAGGCCTGACCCTGCTGCGCCACGCCCGCACGATCCTGGACAGCCTGGGCGCGGCCGAGCGCGAGCTCACCGGCACCGCGCCGCGCAGCGAACGGGTGCGGCTGGGACTGTTCCTGAGCGCGGGCGCGGCCGTCCTGCCGCCCGCGCTCGCCCGCCTGGCGGCGAGTGACCCGCAGATCACGGTCACCACGACCGAGGGCACCACGCCCGCCCTGGTCCGGGCGCTGCGCGCGGGGTCGATCGACCTCGCCGTGCTGACGTCCCGCCCGCCCCACCGGCCCCTGGACGGCGAGTCGCCGCGCCTGCACGTCGAGACCGTCGCGGACACCGAACTGGTCGTGGCGGCGCCCACGGCCGGACGGTTCGCCGGCCGCAGCGCGGTGCACGTCGACGAGCTGGCCGACGCGCCGTGGATCGCCGCCCCGACGTCCAACTCCGAACCCCTGCTGGGCGTCTGGCCCGGCCTGCCCGCCCGGCCGCGCGTCGTCCACAGCGCGCGGGACTGGCTGACGAAGCTCCACCTGGTCGCCGGCGGCTTCGGGGTGACGACCGTGCCGCTGCGCCTCGCACCGGT
Organism: Kitasatospora sp. NPDC058162; assembly: GCF_042884005.1. Lineage (NCBI taxonomy): Bacteria > Bacillati > Actinomycetota > Actinomycetes > Kitasatosporales > Streptomycetaceae > Kitasatospora > Kitasatospora sp. NPDC058162. The sequence goes on along the minus strand of NZ_JBHVUS010000032.1, from coordinate 71,963 downwards.
ACTACCGGCAGGGGTGAGCCTGCTGCACGTCGAGGGCGCGCCCGCCGAGATCCGCCGGGTCCTGGTGGCGCGCCTGCCCGGGCGCCCGAGCCCGGCGGTCACGGCCGTCACCCGGGCAATCGTCCAGGCCGCCTGAACCCGGGCCCGGCGCTCGCTCAGTCGGGGCGCTGGCCGTGCAGGAGCAGGGGCAGGGCGCGGCCGGTGAGGGCTTCGGCGGTGCGGGCGGCCTGGGGGGGGGCCATGTGGAGCGGGAGTTCACGCACGGGCACGAAGCGGGCCCCGAGCAGGCGGCTGCGCTTCTGGGAGGGGGCGGCGAGTTCCGTCGTATCGCGGACGGTGCCGCCGTCGAAGACCACGCTGAAGCGCTCCAGGTAGCGGTCGGACGGGGTGTAGTCGAGGGCGACGGCGTGGGTCAGGCGCAGGATGATGCCGGTCTGGGCGTGCAGGTGGCGGGCGGCGGCGCGGTGCGGGGGCTCGTTCACCTTGCCGGCGCCGCCGGGCAGGATCATGCCGTCCAGGTAGTCCGGGTCGACGAGCAGGACGTCGCCGCGCTGGTTGCGGACCAGGACGAGGCAGCCGAGCCGGCAGATCGGGGGCTTGGCGAGCAGACGGGGGTCGTGCATGGGGAGTTCACTTCCTGAGGGCAGCGAAGAGAAGGAGGGAGAAGCAGGCCCACCAGAGGAGGCGGGCCAGGAGTTCAGTCGTCATAGGTGAGGCGCTCGTACCGCAGCCCCTTGCGGAGCAGGTCCACGATCCGCAGCAGTTCGAGGGTGCGGGCCGAGCCAAGCTGGACGAGGTAGCACCCGGTCAACCGCCCGTGCTCCCAGTCCACTTCGAGGGACGGCAGCCTGACCCCGCCCAGCGCGAGGACGGAGACGAGGTCCTCGACGACGGAGGCCACATCACGCCGCTGGTCAGCGGTCACACGCGAGAGGATGGAGGACATCACTGCTCCCCCGGCCGCTTGTGCACCTCGAAGAGACGCCAGGCCGAGAAGGCCTCACTGAAGGAGGAGAACCCGCTGCGCTCACCGTTGGGCTTGCACAGCCACGCGCCGGTGCACTCGTTGCGCACCCGGTAGCACCGGGCCTCGGTGTCCCACCGGACCCCGTAGCCGTGGAGACGGGGGACTTGGTCTTGGGCCATGGCAATGACCTTCCGCAGTCGATGTTTCACGCTCTGTACGGGAAAGGGTTGCGGAGTGACCCCTTCCTAGGGAAGCATCTGAACTCGCCAGTTCTTCATGGTTCAGTTGGGAAGCATCATGAACCGCAAGGATATTGACCCTGCGTCATCGCCCTACGCGCCCATCGGGATTCGACTCCGCCTCTACCGCGAGGCGATCAAGATGACCCAGGCCGCACTCGGAAAGGCCATCGTCTACTCCGATGCCTACATCTCCAGCGTCGAACGCGGCGTGCGCCCGCCCAGCCGACGCTTCGTGGAGCTCGTGGACGAGTTCTTCAACACCGGCGGCACGCTCGGCCTGATGCTCGACCAGCTCGAAAACAGCATCTTGATAGAGGGATTCTCCGAGTACGCCGAGCGGGAGGCCGAGGCGACGACGATCCGGCTGTTCCAGATCGGGGTCGTGTCGGGACTACTGCAGACGCCCGAGTATGCAGCCGCGTATGAACAGGCCTTCGTCAGGCGCGGAAGTGTCACCCAGCAGCAGGCCGACGAGCGCCTGCGCTTTCTCCTCGCCCGCCAGGAGAAGATCAACCGGCCGTCCCCGCCATACGTGCACGCCGTGCTCGACGAGTGGTGTCTGCGGCGGCCCATCGGAGGGGCGGCCGTGATGGTCGGCCAGCTGGCTCATCTCGAAGAGGTGGCCACGTGGCCGAACATGACCATCCAGGTAACACCCATCAGCCTCGGAGAGAACCGGCCGTTTGCGCACCCGGTGACGATCCTGACGATGCCGAACCGCTCTCTGCTCGGCTATTCGGAGAGCCACCAGCGCGGGTACCTGGAGCGCGACGCCGAAACCCTCGCTGGCTGGGCCAGGGAGTACGATCGGCTACAGGCTGAGGCGCTGCCGCTGGCCGCCTCACTCGAGCTGATCCGCTCGGTACGGAAGGAATTTGAAAGTGCATCTTGACCTCTCCGACGCTCGCTGGCGCAAGAGCACGTACAGCGGCGGCGGCGGCGAATGCATCGAGGTGGCTGACGGCTTCGCAGGCGTCATGCCCGTCCGCGACTCCAAGGACCCCCACGGCCCCGCGCTCGTCTTCCCCGCCACCGCCTGGCAGTCCTTCGTGACCGCCGTCCGCACCGGCGAGTTCGACGCCCGCTGACCGCAGCGTTCGGCCCCGCCGCCCCGGCCACCGGGGCGGCGGGGCCGTCTCCACCCCTCCGCCAGGTTCAACTCCCCAGGCCACCGCGACTCCAGGGGTGATCCACGAGTGATCCGGCCGAACCTCCTCCAGTCGAACCTCAAGACCGGCCACGACCGGGAAGTCCTCGCCGTCTACCCGTACCGGTCCGCCTGCCCGCGATCGGTCTGGACGCAGCTGATCGCCGAGGCGCGGTCCGAGGTCTTCCTCGCCGGGTTCACCAACTACTTCGTCTGGCTGGAGCAGCCCGCGCTGCTGCAGACCCTGCGGCGCAAGGCCGAGAACGGTTGCCGGATCCGCTTCCTTCTCGGCGATCCGGACTCCGACACGACGCGCCGGCGCGAGCAGATCGAGGACGTGGCCCTCACCGTGTCCACCCGGATCAGGGTCTCGCTGGAGAACCTGGCCAAGCTCTCCGACACCGCAGGCGTCGAGGCCCGTTTCAGCGCCCCGGAGGACGGCCCCAACCACGTCAGCCTCTCCGTCTTCCGCTTCGACGAGCACGCCCTCGTCACCCCGCACCTCGCCCGCACGGTCGGCCATGACTCGCCCCTGATGCACCTGCGGCGCAGCGGGGAGAACGGCATGTTCGACCGCTTCGCCGAGCACATCGAGGAACTCTGGTCCCGGGGCAGCGACATCCGCCCCGCCCCGGCCCGCGCATAGGAAGTCGGCCCCGCCGACTTCCCACTCCGCCAGGAGGGAACCGCCACCCCCATCTCGAGTTCTCGTCGACCGCCTGGCAGTCCTTCATCACAGTCATCCGCCCCGGAGAGCTCGACACCCCTCGTGCGCCGCCGCCCGGCTCCCGGGCGGCGCGTTGGCCAACCCTCCACCTCTCGCCGCCGGTTCTTCCTATCCTCATCCTCATGAGCCACCACCGCGCCGGTCCTGCCCCGACACCGCTGCACTCCGTCTCCGTGGCCGGGGCGGTCGTGCGCGAGGACGGGCGCGTGCTGGCGATCCGGCGGGCCGACAACGGCACCTGGGAGCCCCCAGGCGGCGTCCTCGAACTCACCGAGACCATCGAGGACGGCCTGCGCCGCGAGATCCACGAGGAGACCGGCCTCAAGGTCGGCGTCGACCAACTCACCGGCGTGTACAAGAACATGGCACGCGGCATCGTCGCCCTGGTCTTCCGCTGCCACCCCGGGGACGGCACCGAACACCTCTCCCCCGAGTCGACCGCCATCGCCTGGCTCACCCCCGCCGAGGTCGCCGACCGCATGAGCGAGGTCTACGCCGTCCGCATCCTCGACGCCCTGCGCCCCGGCCCCGTCCCCATCCGCTCCCACGACGGCCGCCATCTCACCGCACAGGAAGTCGGACCCGCCGACTTCCTACTCCACCGCCCCACCAGGAGGGAACCTCGATGAGTTGTTCTCATCCTCATGCCGCAGGTCACGGGGCCGGCGCGGGTCGCGACCGGGGTGCTCGCGCCGATCGGGGGCGAGATCGCCGGCGGGTGGTCGTCCGCCGGTGTGGCCGGTTCGCCGCAATCGCGGTACCGGGCTCCGGTTCCCTCGTAGGACGCCGTGTTCGAGGAGGCAGGGTTTCCGTGGTTGACGGGGCGTTAGACTCCGCCGCCATGACCGTATTCGACTCCGCGATACCGCCCGTACCGGTCGCGCTTCCCGCCGGTGGCGGGCGGCCTCTGACCGTGCTCGGCAATCCCTGGTCCGTCAAGCTGAGCGGTGGCCAGACGGCCGGGACGCTCGCCGTCATCGAGGGCACGTTCGCGCCCGGGACCGGTGCTCCGCCGCACCTGCACCGCGGCCACGAGGAGTGCTTCTACGTGCTCGGCGGCGAGTTCCGTTTCCGGGCCGGGGAGGAGACCGTCGAGGCCGGTGCCGGGGGCTTCTTCTACGTGCCGCGCGGGGCGGCCCACGGCTTCGAGAACATCGGGGACGGCCCGGGCCGGCTCCTCGGGCTGATCACCCCGGCGGGCTACGAGGAGTACTTCATCGAGGTCGGCAGTCAGCCGCCGGGCCCGCCCGACTTCGCGGCTCTGCAGGCGATCTTCGCCAAGTACGACCAGGAGCTGGTCCAGGGGCCGTAAAGGCGCCGGGGCACCCCCTGACCATGCGCCGCCGCCCGGCCCCCGGGCGGCGGCGCCACCTCCGCGTTCAACTCCCTCACCCGCGCACAGGAAGTCGGACCCGCCGACTTCCCACTCCACCGCCCATCAGGAAGGAACCACGATGGACAACCGCCCCGCCACCTGGCGCAAAAGCACCCACAGCAACAACGGCGGCGCCTGCGTCGAAGTGGACGACGCCCATCCGGGCCGCGTGCGAGACAGCAAAGACCCCGACGGCCCCCGCCTCGAGTTCTCGCCGACCGCCTGGCAGTCCTTCGTCGCCGCCGTCCGCACCGGCGAACTCGACGCCCCCTGACACCGGGAGGACCCGACATGGCCGACGACATCCCGGGCCACATCAACCACTCCGGCATCTGGCTGAGCCGCTACGAATTCCCCAGCAGCGGCCGCAACAGCACCTTCACCGGGCTCCACCACCTCGTCCTCGCCCACCACGGCGCCCGCATCACCGCCCGCTCGCTCCCCGCCGCCTCCTCCAACCCCGGCTCCCCGCTCTGCCTCGACCTGACCGTCGACGGCCCGGTCGTCACCGGCACCTGGGTCGAGCAGACCGCGCCGGACGGCTACTACCGGGGCGCCCGCTACCACGGCGCCCTCCAGCTGCTGGTCGATCCCGCCGGCCAGCGCATGGCCGGCCGGTGGGTCGGCTTCGGGAAGGACTCCGAGGTGAACACCGGCCCCTGGGAGCTGCGGCTGCTCGACCCGGCCACCACCGACGCGACCCTGGCCCGCTACAGCGCCCCGCCGCAGCAGTTCCCCCCGGCCCTCGCATAGGAAGTCGGACCCGCCGACTTCCCACTCCATCACCGCCCCCGCTCCGGCCCGGGCACGGCGAAGGCCCCGCGCCGGCTTCCTCGCCGGTGCGGGGCCTCGAGGGGCCGGGTCAGATCGCGCGGACCTGTTCGGCCTGCGGGCCCTTCTGTCCCTGCGTGATCTCGAACTCCACCGCCTGGTTCTCCTCGAGGTTGCGGAAGCCGGTGCCCTGGATCGCGGAGTAGTGGACGAACACGTCCGGGCCGCCGCCGTCCTGGGCGATGAATCCGAAGCCCTTCTCCCCGTTGAACCACTTCACGGTGCCCGTGGCCATGCCGTTCTCCTTCTACACGAAAGGGTGCGCGCTGATGCGCGCCCCTCGGGGTGGTCGCGTCCGGGAACAGCGGGTTCGGCAGCACCGCGAACAGCGAATCTCGATGATCATGCTACTGGCCGACCACCGTCCGCAGGCAGTTTTCCCGAAGATCCGACGGACGCTCAGGCGGGGGCCAGGAGGCAGAACTCGTTGCCCTCCGGGTCGGCCAGCACCGTCCACGGGATCCCCGACTGGTCGATGCCCGGGTCGGTGGCGCCCAGGGCGCGCAGCCGGGCCTCCTCGGCCGCCGGGTCGTCGCCGCGGTAGGGGCGCACGTCGAGGTGGACGCGGTTCCACCCGACCTTGGGGTCGGGGGTGCGGATGAACTCCAGGTACGGGCCGACGCCCCGGGCGGAGCGCATGCTCGCGAAGTCGTCGGCGACCTCGTGCAGCGTCCAGTCCATCGCCCCGTCCCAGAACCGGGCCATCTCCCGCGGGTCGGCGCAGTCGACCACCACCGCGGCGACCGGCCCGGTGTCCCGGTAGACCTCGCGGGGCTCCAGGACGCAGAACTCGTTGCCCTCCGGGTCGGCCAGCACCGTCCAGGGCACCTCGCCCTGCCCCACGTCGGCGGGCCTCGCGCCGAGGTCAAGCAGACGCTGGACCAGCTCGGCCTGGTGGGCGGGCGAGGTGGTGGCCAGGTCGAGGTGCACCCGGTTCTTCACCGTCTTGGGCTCGGGGCGGGCGACGATGTCGATGCAGACGGCCACCGGGTCGGGGTAGGCGAAGCCCACCGGTTCGAGGTTGGTCACGCCCGGGCCCTCGCTGTCGACGCCCCAGCCGAGGGCCTGCGCCCAGAACCGGCCGAGCGCCGCGTCGTCCCGGGCCTTCATGTTGATCTGAACGAGTCGTGTCGCCATGCCCCGGATCCTAGAAGCACCCGAGCTCGACCGGCCGCCTCAGCTCCAGTCGAAGGTCAGCAGCGCGAGCCGCTCGACGGGCTCGAAGAACAGCAGGACCGAGTCGGCGCCCGAGCGCCGGTAGTGCCAGCCCGGCACCGACGCCACGAAGCGGAAGCGGTTCCCCGCCGGGCTGAGCGGCCACGCGCTGTCCTCGTCGTACTCGAGGGGGAACAGCTCGGGCTGCATCCAGTTGCCGTGCGGGTCCGCGTCGCCGCCGAGCTGCTCCACCAGGGCCACGGCGCCTGCCCCCTCGTACCGGGGGGACCCGTCGTCGCCGCGCATGAGCAGGACGCCCTCGCGGCGGAAGGCGTCCCGGTGCGCCAGGTAGCTGCGCTGCTCGGCGTCGCAGTGCCCGTCCAGCCCCGTACGGAACCCGGGCCAGGGGTCGGGCAGTTCCGCGGGGGTCGTCGCCCGTGCGAAGTAGCGCAGGTCGCCGAGCAGGCGGTAGCGGCCGTCGTCCTCCAGCGCGAACCCGAGCCAGTTGGTGCGCGCCAGGGGCGAGTGGAAGGCCCCGGTGTGGTCGCCGAGGTAGCCCTCGGCGGGTTCCAGCGGGCTGAGCAGGTGGACCCACCCGTGCCAGGCCGGGTCCACCGCGGCGAGGTCGACCGAGACCAGCGGGTGCAGGTGCCGGGCCAGTTCGGCCTGGTCGGCGACGAACACGTCCGCGGGATCGGGGTAGACCCGCAGCCCCGTCCCGGCCTCCATCACGTCTTCCCGCATCCGCAGCCCCACCGTTTCCTCCCCCGGCGGCCGGCCCGCCCGGCCGCCCGTACATGTAGCGATCGACGCACAGTCAACCGCACCCCTCGGACAATCCGCGGCCGCTCAGGCGGAGCGGCGCCCGCAGGGCGGGCGAGGTCAGCTCCAGGCCGCGGTTGTCGCGGCCGTCGAGCAGGTGGTCGAGCCGGCGTTCGTACCAGGCCAGGAAGTCGGCGGCCGACGAGACGTCGGGGCCCCGGAAGCCGTCGGCGTTGCCGGTGACGACCCGCCCGGCCGGCGGACCGGTGACGCCCAGGAGCACCAGGTCGCCGCAGCCCGCCTCGATGACGTGCAGGAACAGGTCGCCCCGGGGCGGCGCGGCGCCCACGGCCGTGAACCCCCGGGGGCGGCCGGGCCCGAGCCGCGGGTCCATGGTGAACAGCCGGCACGAGCGCAGCGGCAGCAGGCCGTAGAAGGGCGAGGCCCCGGCCCCGCCCAGGGCGGTCAGGAAGGCACGGTAGGGGGCGGGCAGTTCGATGCGGTGCTCGGCCTCGAACGCGGCGGCCCTCGCCTGCGGCACCGGCGGCCCGAGGCGGAACCCGTGCCCCTCCTCGCCGAAGGAGTGGCTGCGCGTCGCGGCGTAGGGCACCCGGGCCGGCTTGCGCCGGATGCGGGCGATCCGGGAGTCCATGCGAAAGGTCTCTTCTCTCCGTCCCGCGCAGACTACCCGCCCTGCCCGCCCTGCCCGCTCTGCCCGCTCTGCGGGCGGGTGGGGCGCAGCAGGTGCAGGTCCTCGCCCCGGGCGTCCAGCACCGCCGCGTGGCCCGCCGCGCGGGCGGTGGCCTCGGCCCCGGCGAAGAGGCGGCGCTGCGCCGCCGCGTCGCCGGTCGCGGTGATCCGGTCGAGCGCCGCCAGCAGGGCCGCGGTGTCGTGGCCGGGCAGCGGGAAGCGCTCCAACTCCCAGGCCAGGTACTTGTTGTAGGGGCGCGGGCGGCGCTCCAGGGTGAACAGCAGGTCGAGGAGGAAGCCCACGGCGTCGGCGGCGTCGAGGCGGGCGGCGAGCGGGTCGCCGTCGCGGTGGTTCTTCACCGAGCGGTACAGCGCGTTGGCGTAGGCGTCCAGCTGGTCGGCGGCGCGGCGGTGGGCCTCCTGGGCGTCCAGGCACCCGGCCCCGGCGACGATCCGGGCGACCTCGCCGTCGAGGCGGTCCAGCAGCACCCGGGAGCGGGCGAGGGCGTAGCGCTCCCGGTCGGCGGGGCGGCGCAAGCGCTCCAGGGTGGTGACGACCAGGTCCGGGCGGGCGGAGCGGTAGCCGTCGAGGGCGCTCAGGCCGTGCCGTCGTGGGCCCGGGAGCCCTTGAGGACGAGCGCGACGACGGCCGGGTCGGCGCCCGCCTCGGCGACGAAGGCCGCGAAGTCCGCGAAGCCCGCGAAGTCCGCGTGGGCTGCGGACTCCGCGCCGTCCGTGGCGTCCGCGCCGGCGGCGGGGTCCGTGAAGTCCGGTGTCATGCCAGGTGTTTGCGCATCAGCGTGCACACCGTCTCGTACCGGCGCGGCGTGCCGTCCGCGTCCTCCACGTCCCAGGAGTCGGGCGCGCGGCCGTGGGCCCGGTAGCCGAGGCGCTCGTACAGGGCGCGGGCGCGCGGGTTGGCCTCCTCGACGGCGAGTTCGGCGCGGGCCGGGCCGCGGGCGGTGATGTGCTGCTCGGCGCTGCGGATCAGCAGGGTGCCGATGCCGCGCGAGCGCAGCGCGGGGTGGACGCCGAGCTGCCGGAGCGTGCCGGCGCCGGGCGTGGCGGTGTAGCCGATTCCGCCGAGGGCCACCGGGGGGCCGGCCGGCGGGCACACCGCCAGGTAGTCGATCTCGCCGGCCTGGGCGCGGCGGATCCGGTGGGCGAGTTCGCGCACGTGCCGGGGCGAGCCGGCCCAGCCCAAGGAGGGCAGGTCGGCGTCGGTGAGGTCGCGCACCGTCAGCGCCCGCATGGTCCCGGCCATCACCCGCACACCCCTTTCCCCCGCTCCGGACGGCTCCCATGGCAGCAGGCCAACGGCCTTGCGGTCCAAGGGGTTTCGGGCCGGGCGGGCGGGCCGCCATGCTGGACGGATGCGGCAGGCGCGGTGGAGGCGGTGGGTGCGGCGGTCGGCGCGGGCCGCGGGCGGCGACGTCGCCCAGGCGGTGGCGTTCGGCGCGCTCACGCTGGCGGGCGACCTGTGGCTGCTGTCCCGCCTCGGGTACGAGCTGCGCGGCGTGGCCACCCTGGTGTTCCTGGGCTCGGCCGGTGCGCTGGCGGGCCTGGGTATCGGCGTCGTGCGCAGCGGTTGGGCCCGGCGGCGCGGGGCCGCGCCCGTCGCCCGTCCCGGGGCCCGTCTGGTGCGGTGCGCGCTGACGGGGGCCCTGTACGTGCACCTGCTGCTGCCGGTGGCGTTCGTGGTCGTCTTCATGGTCGAACTGGTGCTGCACCCGGTGGAGCTGCTCTTCCGTCTGGGCGTGACCGTCGACCGGATCGACGATGGTCGGTAGGGCCCGTTCGGGTGGTGCGGCGGGCGCCCGGCGGTGCGGGGGCGTACGGGCGGGGCGCGGGGCGGGGACGATACGGCGGGACGCGCCGCTCCCCCGCCCCCTGCCGTCCCGTCCCGTCCCGTCCCGGAAGAGGTCTGCCGCCCATGTCCGTTCGCCGAAGCGTCACCGTCGCCGTGACGGCCCTCGCCGCCCTGGGCGCCTGCGCGCTGCCCTGCGCCACGGTCCACGCCGCCGTGCCGGAGACCCTGAACTGCCTGGCGAACGCGGCCGTCACCTTCGACCCGCCGCTGGGCGCGAGCGCCCGGGCGACCACGGTCTCCATCAGCGGCACCGTCAGCGGCTGCGCGGACTCGCAGGGCGGCGCGGGCGCCGTGACGGGCGGCACGGTCACCGCCACCCTGACGTTCTCCTCCCTCAGCTGCAGCCCCCTGGCCCCCGCCACGCTGGCGCCGGGCGCCTCGGCCGCCTTCGCCTGGAACCTCGCGGGCGGCACCCGCACCGCCAGCACCGTCACCGCCCTGGCCCTCACCCAGGTCGACGGCGCCGGCACCCTGACCGGCACCGTCACCGCCGACTCCCCCCGCCTGGCCGGGGAGAAGCTGACCTCGCTGCTGAACATCGACAGCGACCAGCCGCTCCTCGACAACTGCGCCGACGTCCTCCTCCTCGGCGCCCCGCCCATCGCCGCCTCCACCCTCACCGCCGACATCGCCTTCGGCTGACCGGCGCCGCGCCGGGCTGGCCCTTGCTCAAGAACCGCTCAGATGCCGGCCGCCCGGAAATGTTTCGTGCAAGGATCTCCGCAGGCCCCCAGAACCGGGGCCGTCACCGCCCCCGTCCGCGGGGGCCGTCCTCGGGGGGACGCTTGGGCACCGTCGTCTTGCTGCTGGCCGCGCTGGTGGGCGCCGTCGTCCACTTCACCGTCCTGCTGTCCCGCCGGGAGCGCGCCCGCCGCTCCCACGGCGACGACGCGGGCCTGCTGATCGAGCTGGAACGCACCCGCCAGGCCGCCCACCTGCGCAGCACCTACTCCAGCCGCGCCGTCCACCACGGCACCGGCATGGCCTCCGACGACCTGCACAAGTACTACTCCTAGGGCCGGATCAGGCGGTGCTCGCCCTGCGCTCCGGCGCCGGCGGTGTGGCAGGCTGATCCGATGCCAGTAACCCTCCGCCACTTGGACGCCCGCCTCTTCCCCGCCTGGCTCGAGCGCAGCCGGGCCGAGTACGTCAAAGACCTGGTCGCAGCGGGCCAGACGCCCGAGGACGCCCGCCGGCACGCGGACGAGAGCATGGCCCGCTCCTTTCCCTCCGGCGCACCGGGCCCGGGACACGCGGTCTTCGACGTGCTCGATGACGCCGGGGGGACCGTCGGCTACCTCTGGATCGGACCGGACAGGAGCGATGACGCCGGTGCCTGGTGGATCTGGGACATCGTGATCGACGACGACAAGCGGGGCCGGGGCTTCGGGCGAAGGGCCATGGTCCTCGGCGAGGAGTACGCCCGGGCCCAGGGCGCCCGGGCCCTCGGCCTCAACGTCTTCGGGTTCAACACGGGTGCGCGCGGCCTCTACGAGTCGCTCGGCTACGAGACGACCTCGGTCAAGATGCTCAAGCGACTCGACTGAGGTTCGGGCGACGTTCGCCCTGGTGACGGCCTCGCGCAGCCGTGCGTCAGCCGTGCGTCAGCCGTGCCCGGCCTCGGCGAGGGAACCGAGGGGGAACTGGCGCACCGGCGGGCGGGTCTCGGTGAGGAAGTCGAGCAGGAGGCGGTTGACCAGGCCGGGCTTCTCCAGCGGGGCGGCGTGGGAGGTGCCGGGCAGGACGGCGAGCTGGCCGTGGGGGGCGGCGGCGGCCATGGCGGCGCTGTGGCCGATGCGCACGCCGTCGTCGTCGCCCTGCATGACGAGCAGGGGCATGGGCAGGGCGGCGAGGGCGGCCAGGCCGATGTCGGGTTCCTCGCGCCACATGGTCAGCCACTTGGCGAACACGACGGGGAAGTGGCCGGGCCCGTCCGGGGAGAGCGGCTCGTACTGGGGGCGGAACATCGCCTCCAGGCCCGCGGTGTCGTCCAGGATCGCGATGTCGGCGTCGGTGGCGCCGTCGCGGCTGACGCCGCCGCTGATCAGGGTCAGGGTGCGCACCAGGTCGGGGCGGCGCAGCGCGGTGCGCAGGGCGACGGTGGCGCCGGCGCTCCAGCCGATGAGGTGGGCGGGGCCGGTGGCGAGGGTCTCCATCAGGGCGATGAGGTCGCCGGCCATCAGGTCGCTGGTGACGGGGCCTTCGACGTCGGGGGTGCGGCCGTGGCCGCGGCGTTCGGGGGCGTGGACGCGGAAGTGTTCGGCGAGGGCGGGGATCTGGCCCCACCAGCTGTCGGCGGTCACCCCTCCCCCGTGCAGCAGGACGACGGGTTCGCCCCGGCCCTGGATCTCGCACCAGGTGCGCTGTCCGTCCACGTCCACGTACTCGCCCATGCCCGCTCCCTTTTCCCGCGCCCGAACGCTACTTGAGCATTGCTCAGGCAGACCGTGGGACCGATCATAGGCAGATGACCTGAGCTAAGCTCAAGTCCCATGGCACTGCATCGTGATGACGTCATCGCCGCCGCCCTGGAGCTGCTGGACGAGGTGGGGCTGGAGCGGCTGACCACCCGGGCGCTGACCGAGCGCCTGGGGGTGGCGCCCGGGGCGCTGTACTGGCACGTGCGCAGCAAGCGGGAGCTGCTGGGGGCGATGGCGGACGCGGTGGTGGCCCCGGCGTTCGCCCCGGCAGCCGCCCCGGCGTCCGCCGCCCCGGGCGAGGGGGCGCCGGGGTGGGCGGGGCGTACGGAGGCGTTCGCGCACCGGCTGCGCGGGGCGCTGCTGGGGCGCCGGGACGGTGCGCGGCTGGTGTCCGCCCACCTGGCGCCGGGGGCGGCGACGCTGGGGGCGGTGGAGGACGGGCTGGCGCTGATGCGCGGCGAGGGGCTGTCGCCGGCGCAGGCGGGGGTGCTGGGGCACGCGGTGACCAGTTACGTGATCGGGTTCGTCCTCCAGGAGCAGTCCGGGCAGGGCGGGGACGGGCACGGCGGCGGCACGGCGGGGTTCGATCCGGCGCGCTACCCCAACCTCCTGCAGTGGCAGGCGGAGCAGGCCGGGCAGGGCGGGGGCGACGCGTTCACCGCGGGGCTGGCGCTGCTGACCGCGGGGCTGGCCGCGCAGTTGGGCCCGGGCGTTGGGAACGCCCGCTAGCCGGCGGCGCCGTCGTTCGCGATGACGGCCTGGGCCTGGCGGGTGCGCGCGTCCACCTGGCGGGCGAAGCCGCGCAGGGTGTCGGTGTTGCCGGCGATGTACTGGTTGTCGTAGGCGGCCTCCACGGCGACGACCTGGCCGACGGTGTTCAGGGAGATCTTGCAGGCGATGTCGGCCTGGGCGGTGGCCACCTCGTCGCCGTGGCGCGCGGGCGGCGCCGCGGCCGCGGGGGTGGCGGGTGCGCCCCATCTGCGGTCGCTGTAGGCGTCGGCGGGGCTGGCGTAGGTGTAGCCCTTGTCCTTCATGCAGGCGCTCCACTGCGCGTAGGCGGCGCTCAGGCGCGGGTCGGTGAGGGGGATGCGGGGGCCCTGGCCGGGCAGTGCCTGGGCGGTGCCGGGCAGCGGCGGCGGTCCGCCGAGCGCGTCCGCGCCGGCCTGCCAGCAGCCTCCCTTGGGCACCGGCCTGCCGTTGAAGCTGGTGACGGGCTTGCCCGCGGAATCGGTTCCGTAGAGGACGGCGGTGACGTCGCGGGAGAGGGCGGAGCCGGGGACGGTCTGGTTGCGGTCGTAGCCCTTGTCGGCGGCTTTCGCGGGGGCGAAGTACCCGTAGAGCCGGGTGCGCTCCCTGGCCGCCGTCACCGCCTGGGTGTAGACGTCGTAGGTCTCCTGCGGGGCCTGGAGGCCGAAGTCCTTCATGCAGCGGGCGGTGACGAGGTGTGAGGCCCGGCTGATCGTCGCGGCCTGCTCGGCGGTCGGCTCGTAGCCGTCGAGGGGCAGGGCGATCTGCTCCGGGCGGTCGATGACCGGCACCAGGCCGATCGGCGGCGGCGGGCCGGAATCCGCCCGGTCCGCGCCGGAACAGGCGCAGAGGACGCCCACGGCCAGAACGGCGAGCGCGAGCGGGGCGCGTCCCCGCGATGGCATCGGCATCGGAATTCTTCCCCTTCCTCGGGAAATGCGGTTCCTCGGGAGAACGGGGGCGGGGGGGGGGCCGGGAACACAGGGCCCCCCCCCCCCCCGGGGGCAAACCCACGGGACCACAGGGCCGGGGGGGGCGGGGGGTGGCAGCGGGGCGCCCGCGG
>NZ_JBHVUS010000032.1:32687-57957 GCF_042884005.1 Kitasatospora sp. NPDC058162 | reverse complement strand
CCCCGCGTTGGCACCGGCATCGGAATTCTTCCCCTTCCGGGGGAATGGCGGTCCCTGGGGAGACGGGGGGGGGGGGGCACCCGTAAAACGGATGCCCGCCCCCCCTGGTGGAATCACACGATCTGCACTTCGGAGACGTGCGCGCTGGTGAATCCGAGGCTTCCGCCGGCGTAGAGGTTGTAGTTCTGGCCGTTCGCCGTGATGATGCCGTTGTTCCACTGCGAGGTCACCGAGTACACGCCGTCGACGCCGGGGTACGCGGCCCCCACGGAGCCGGCGTAGCAGAGCTGCCAGTTGCCCGACATCCACAGCTCGATGCCGTAGGCCGTCCCGCCATTGGGGCACTGCACGGGTGCGATGGCGCTGGCGGGCGAGGCGGCGACGACGCCCGCGCCGACGGCGGTCGCGGCGGCCAGCGCCACGGCGGCGATGCGGTTGCTCATGCGGATCTTCATGGAGGTACCGTTCCCCTGTCTCAATTCGGCTGACGGATCGTCGTGATCTGTCGATGCGAATTCCCGGCCTTCGTCGGGCCGTTTCCCTTCGGCCCGCTCGGCCCCGTATCGCCGACGACGGGAAGACTGTCATCCGCCGTCGGGATCGGCCAGCCCCCTGGGTCGGGCCGGGCGGAGGAAACGGGCGAATCCGCCCCCGGCGAGCGCGCGGTGGAATTCCGCGGGGGATCCTCCGATCCCCTTCCGCCTGCGGATATGCCGGGAATTCACGGCGGACGGGCCGGGACCGCTGTCCGTGCATCGTCAAGCGGCCTTGGGGCGGCCCTCCGGCCGCCGTCCAGTGGTGGGGCCCGCAGGGACGGCGGAGCGGCCGACGGCGGCCAGCGCGGGCATGGCAGCGCGGCCCGGCGGGGGCGGCGGGCGGCGCAGCAGGACGGCGGGGCGTCAGGACGACGCGGGCGCCGCCGGCTGGGGACGGACGGGCGCGGGCGCCGCGGCCTTGGGGGCGCTCCGGCCACCGTCCAGTAGCGGGGGTGGCGCGCCGTCAGACGGCGGCCAGGGCCGGTATGGCCGGTCGGGGGCGGGCGGGACCGGGCGCAGCAGCCATGGGTCCTCCGGCCGCCGTCCAGCTGCGGGGGCCGCGACACGGCGCAGCGGGGACAGCTGCGGCAAGGGCACAGTCCAGCGGCGAAGACGGAGGCCAGCGCGGGCGCGGCGAAGACGGCGCGGCGAAGACGGAGGCCAGCGCGGGCGCGGCGAAGACGGCGCGGCGAAGACGGAGGCCAGCGCGGGCGCGGCGAAGACGGAGGCGGCCGGACGGGGCACTGCGGCTTTGGCTCCTCCGGTCGCCGTCCAGCTGCGGGGATCTCGGGGCGGCACAGCGAGGACAGCGCGGCAGGGGTGCTGTCCAGTGGCGGGGCGGCGCGGCGTCAGACGGCGGCCGGGGCCGTTTGGGGCGGTCGGGCGCGGGTGCTCCGGCTTTGGGGCTGTCCTGCGGCCGCCGTCCAGCGGTGGGGGTCGCGGGACGGCGGGGCGGGGCGTCAGACGGTGGCCAGGGCCGGGGCGGGGCGGGTGGGGGTGGGGGCGGCGGGGCGGGTGCGGCAGTCGTCGGTGAAGGCGAGGGCGCGCAGGTGGTAGGGGCGGGCGGCGTGGCCGAGGGAGAGGTTGTGGCCGGCGTGGTGGGCGGTGACCAGGCGGGCCAGGCCGGGGGTGAAGGCGGCGGTGAGCGCGGTGCGGTGGGGGGCGTCCAGGCGCCACCAGGCCTCGTGGTCGGCGAGGGTGAGGCGCACCGGCACGCGTACCCGGGCGGCGAGGGCGGTGAAGCGCTCGGGCCAGGTGGCGAGTTCGCGGGATTCGAGGGCGGGGACGGGGGTGAGCAGGGTGCGGGCGGCGTGGAAGGTGCCGGGCGGGTAGAGGGCGAGGGGGCCCCAGTTGAGGCGTCCGCCGCCGGCGAGGTCGTCGGGTCGGTCCCAGGCGCCGGGGGCGTAGTGCTGGGCGAGGCCGGAGATGTCGGCGCCGAGCAGGGGCAGGGCGGGGTCGCTCGGCCAGTGGGCGGCGAGGGTGAGGGCGATCTTGCCGCCGAAGGAGTGGGCGAGGAGCTGGACGCCGGCGCCGGTGGGGTGGGCGCGGGCGTAGTCGGTGAGGGCGGCGTGCAGGGTGGCGGCCTGGTCGGCGATGAGCTGGCCCTGGGGCAGGCGGTGGGCGGAGGCGCCGTGGCCGGGGCGGTCGACGGCCAGGACGCTGTAGCCGAGGTCGGCGGCGAGGGTGAGCAGGCTGGTGTCGGGGTGGGCGGGGCCGGCGAAGTAGGCGGCGCGCATGCCGCGGCCGTGGATGGCGAGGATGACGGCCTTGGGGTCGCCTCCTTCGGGTTCGGCGACCAGGGCGGAGAGCGGGATGCCGGCGGCGTCCAGGACCAGGGAGCGGGTGCGCAGCGCGGGGTTCACACCGCCACCCCGGCTCTGGCACTGTCGGGGGCCACCCCGCCGGTGCGGGCGTCGTCGAGGGCGGTGAGCCAGGCGGCCGGGTCGGGGCTGCGCATCAGGGCGGTGCCCACCAGCAGGCCGGCGTAGCCGGCGTCCAGGAGGCGGGCGCCCTGGGCGGGGTCGGTGATGGCGGAGGCGGAGACGGGGGCGCGGCAGCCGGCGGCGCGCACGGCGGGCAGCAGGCGCAGGCTGCGTTCCAGGTCGCCCGGGTCGCGTTCGCGGGTGCGGATGTCCTTGTTGTTGACGGCGACGACGCAGTCCTGGGGGGCGGGCAGGTGGTCGAGTTCGCGTTCGTCGGTGATCTCGACGAAGGGGGTCAGGCCCAGGGCGAGGGCGCTGGTGACCAGGCGGGCGAGGGAGGCGGCGGGCAGCAGGGCGGCGGTGAGCAGGACGGCGGCGGCGCCCTGGGCGCGGGCGGCTTCGAGCTGGGCGGGGCGGGTGAGGAAGTCCTTCTGGAGGACGGGCAGGTCGGTGGCGGCGGTGACTTCGCGCAGCAGGCGGGGGGTGCCGCCGAACCAGCGGCCGGTGACGACGGACAGGCAGGGGGCGCCGGCGGCCTCGTAGCGGGTGACGAGGTCGGTGACGGTGCGTGGGCCGAGCAGGTCGGCGCCGTGGGGGTCGCGGAGTTTGACTTCGGTGATCAGGGGGCGCCGGGCGGTGAGCAGGGCGTCGATGAAGGTCATGCGCGGGCCTCCTGGGGGCGGGGGTGCCAGGCGCGGGCGAGGGCGGTGACGGCCTCACGGGTGAGGTGTCCGGCCCGGTCGCGGGCGGCGGTGTCGATGTCGGCGCCGGCGTAGAGGGGGTGGTCGGTGACGGTGCGGTAGGTGTCGCGGTTGTGGGCGCTGAGGCCGCCGGCCAGGAGGAAGGGGATGGACAGGCGGGGCAGCAGGGCGTGGACGTCCACCGGGTCCAGGCTCTGGCCGGTGGAGCCGACGCGGCCGTCGTCGGTGACGGTGTCCAGGAGGAACAGGTCGATGCCGGCGCGTTCGAAGGCGGGGGTGAAGGCGCGTTCCAGGCAGCGGCCGCGGGCGAGGTGGAGGACTTTGACGAGGACGGCGTACGGGAGCTGTTCGCGCAGGCGGGCGGCGAGGGCGGGGCTCTGGTAGGCGTGCAGCTGGATCCAGCGGATGCCGGTTTCGCGGGCGAGGCGGGCGAGGTGGTCGGGGTCGTCGAGGAAGGTGACCAGGACGGGCTCCAGGCCCAGGCGGATCGCGGTGGCGGCGAGGTCGGCGAGGCGCTGGGGGGGCAGGTCGGCGGGGCCGCCGGGGATGCCGTGCCACAGGCCCACCAGGGTGGGGCCGGTGGCGGCGAGCAGGTCGAGGTCGGCGCGGGTGCGGGCGCCGCAGACCTTG
Organism: Kitasatospora sp. NPDC058162; assembly: GCF_042884005.1. Taxonomy (NCBI): domain Bacteria; kingdom Bacillati; phylum Actinomycetota; class Actinomycetes; order Kitasatosporales; family Streptomycetaceae; genus Kitasatospora; species Kitasatospora sp. NPDC058162. The sequence goes on along the minus strand of NZ_JBHVUS010000032.1, from coordinate 54,168 downwards.
AGGTGGCCCAGGCGGGCGGGGGCCAGGGCGGCGGCGGGGGCGCTCATCGGGGACCTCCGTGGATACCCTCGGCTTTGGCCGGGGGTGGGGGTACCTCCCACTTGCGGGGGAGAAGCGGGCTGCCTGAGGAACGGGTCGGGTGGCGGTGTTTCGCCGTCGAGGCGGACCGCCGTGCAGGTGGCCGCGTCTGGTTGTCAGTGCCTGTCGGTAGGTTGATTCCGTGCATCTCAGGTACTCCTTTCGTCTCTATCCGACGGGGGGTCAGCGGCTGGCGCTGGCCCGTACGTTCGGGTGTGCGCGGGTGGTGTACAACGATGCGCTCGCCCTGCGGAGGGCCGCGTGGAAGGCGGACGGGTCGAGGATCCCGACCGGTGCCCTGGCCAAGGCGGTGATCACCGACGCGAAGAGGACGGAGGCCCGGTCGTGGCTGGGGTCGGTGTCGGTGGACGCGTTGCAGTCGTCCCTGCGCGATCTGGACACCGCGTACCGCAACTTCTTCGACTCGCTGTCCGGGAAGCGGCAGGGACGCCCGGTCGGTCTGCCCCGGTTCAAGTCGAAGCGTGATGCCCGGCAGTCGCTGCGGTTCTCCCGCAACGGGTTCCGCATCCGCTCCAACGGGAAGCTGAACCTGGCGAAGATCGGCGACGTGCGGGTGAAGTGGTCCAGGCCGCTGCCCGCCGACCCGTCGTCGGTGACGGTCGTGCTGGACCCGTCCGGGCGGTACCACGCCGGTTTCGTCGTGGACGTGGAGCCCGAGTACCTGCCCGAGGTCGATGCCGAGATCGGCATCGACCTCGGGCTGACCACCTACGCCGTCCTCTCCGACGGCAGCGTGATCGACAACCCCCGTTTCCTGCGCAAGGCCGAGAGGGGACTCAAGGCCGCGCAGCGGGAACTGTCGCGTAAGGCCAAGGGGTCGAAGAACCGGGCCAAGGCCCGCGAGAAGGTCGCCAGGGCGCACGCCAAGGTGGCCGACACCCGCAAGGACTGGCTGCACAAGCAGACCACCAGGATCATCCGCGAGAACCAAGCGATATTCCTGGAGGACCTGAACGTGCGCGGCCTCGCCCGAGGCCGCCTCGCCAAGTCCGTCCACGACGCCGGATGGGCCGCCTTCCGGCTCCTCCTCGAAGAGAAAGCGGCCCGCTACGGGCGCACCGTCCACGTCGTGGACCGCGCGTTCCCGTCCTCCCAGCTCTGCTCGCAGTGCGGACACCGCGACGGACCCAAACCACTGCACGTCCGGCAGTGGGCCTGTGGCTCCTGCGGTGTACTCCATGACCGTGACCTCAACGCTGCTCGCAACATCCTGGCCGCCGGACGGGCGGACAGGCTAAACGCCTGCGGAGGACCGGTAAGACCCGGTGTGGCGATCCCACGCCGGGCACGGTCCGTCGAAACAGGAACCCACCGCAACGCCGGCCGCACCGGGCGCAGGCCCCGTGCCGCAGGCGCGGCTGGAATCCCCGCGCTCTAGCGCGGGGAGGATGTCAATTGCCGAGTCCGAGCATGGCGGCGATGCGGTTGTACTGGATCTCGTTGCTGCCGGAGTAGATGGTGCCGGCGACCGCGTTGCGCACGTCCTTCTCCAGGCCGTACTCGGCCATGTAGCCGTTGCCGCCGAAGACCTGGACGGCGGCCAGCGAGGTGGCGAGGTTGGACTCGCTGGTGAGGAGTTTGGCGATGGCCATGTCGACGGTGACGTTCTCGCCGGCCTCCAGGCGCTGGGCGGTGTCGTAGAGCCACTTGCGGGCGGTCTCCAGGCGGATCTTGGTGTCGACGATCTTGTTGGCGACCGACTGGTAGGAGCCGATGGGCTTGCCGAAGGACATCCGGGTCTTGGCGTAGTCGAGGCAGCGGGCCAGGCGGTGCTGCATCTCGCCGGTGTTGACGATGAAGGAGTAGAGGATCTCGCGTTTCATCACGTGGTCCAGGACGAGGAAGCCGCCGCCGACGCGGCCCAGGACGCGGGCGGCGGGGACGCGGACCTCGTCGAGGAAGACCTCGCTGATCGGGGAGGTGCGCAGGCCCATCTTCTTGATGGGGTTCCCGGTGGACAGCCCGGGCATGGCGCGGTCCAGGAGGAAGGCGGTGACACCGAGCGCCCCGCCCTGGGGGTGGGTGCGGGCGTAGACGACGATGTGGTCGGCGACGGGGCCGTTGGAGACGAAGGTCTTGGCGCCGGTGAGGACGAAGGTGTCGCCGTCGCGCACCGCGCGGGTGCGCATGCGCATGGCGTCGGAGCCGGACTCGCTCTCGGTGATGGCGTGGGCGCCGATCGCCTCGCCGGAGGCGATGCGGGGCAGGAAGGCCTCTTTGAGGGCGGGTGAGCCGAAGGCCTGCAGGGGCACGCCGGTGGAGGCCATGGAGGTGGTGACGGAGAAGTTGAGGCCGCCGTCGCGGCAGGTCTCGCCCAGGCCCTCGAGGACGTACATGGTGGTGAGCAGGGACTGGTCCAGGCCGCCGTGGCGCTCCTCGAAGGGCAGGGCGAGGATGCCGGTCTTCTGGATCAGGCGCCACTTGTCGTGGGAGAAGGCGGCCTGCTCGTCGCCTTCGATGTGGCCGGCGCTCAGGTCGTCGCCGAAGCGGGCCAGGCCCTCGCGCAGGGCCTTCTGGTCGGCGTTCCAGCGGATCATGGCAGTTGCCGCCTTCCTCCCGGGCCGCACATGGGCCAGGGCCGGGGTGTGCGGGCCGGCGCGCAGGGGCGCCGGCACACGACTCGTACGTCGACGGACAGGGGGCCTTTAGTAGGCGGAGGAGGAGTGGGCGTCGAGCTGGTGGACCTCGTCGCCGTTCAGGGCCGGGGAGAACACGCAGACCAGGCGCAGGTCCTCGTCGGGGCTCGCGACCAGGTAGTGGGCGTCGTGCAGGTCGAGGGCGTACATCCGGCCGGGGGTGATGGGGTGGGAGTTGCCGTCCATGTCGATGACCTCGCCGGAGCCGGCGATGCAGTAGCAGGCCTCCATGTGGTTGCGGTACTCCAGGCGGGACTTGGTGCCGGCGTTGACGGTGGTGTCGGTGAGGCTGTAGCCCAGGCCGTCGGAGGCGAGGAGGAAGCGGCGGGAGAGGCCGTTGCCCCATTCGACGGTCTTCACGTCGGCGAGGTCGCGGATCAGCATGCTGGTGGGTCCTCTCAGGAGACGGTGATGGCGGGGGTGGTGGTGCCGGTGGGGGTGGTGGTGCCGGTGGTGCTTCCGGGCGCGTCCGCCGGTTGTGGGGGGCGGGGCGTACGGAGGTCGGTGAGGAAGGCGCGCAGGTCGGCGGCCGTGTCGCGGCCTTCACGGTGGGCCTGTTCGAGGCGGGCGACGGCGGCGGAGCCGACGATCGCGGCGTCGGCTCCGGCGGCGGCCACCGCGTCGAGGTCGGCGGCCGTTCTGACGCCGAAGCCGACGGCGACCCGCACGCCGGGGGCGGCCTCGCGCAGGGCGGTGACGGTCTCGGCCAGGGCGCGGTGGCCGGCGCCGGGGGCGGTGCCGGAGCGGCCGTAGTGGGCGACGAGGTAGACGTAGGCGCCGGCGGCGCCGCGGGCCGCGGCGGTGAGGGTCTCGGGTGTCGAGGCCGGGTAGCAGGTGGTGACCTGCGGCAGACCGGCCTGCTCCAGGGCGTGTTGCCAGGTGGCGCGCAGCCGCGGGGGCAGGGCGTGGACGAGCAGGGCGCGGGCACCGGAGGCGGCGACGGCGCGGGCCAGGGCGGCGGGGTCGCGGTGGCGCAGGCTGTGGCTCCAGTCGGCGAGCAGGACGACCTTGAGGGTGCGCAGGCGGGGGGTGAGGTCGGCGAGTTCGGCCAGGACGGTGTCCAGGGTGGTGCCGGCGGCCAGGGCGCGGGCGGCGGAGCGGCGGATGACGGGCCCGTCGGTGGGCGAGTTGGGGAAGGGGACGGCCAGCTCCAGGACCTCGACGCCCGCCTCGTCCAGGGTGTGGGCGAGGTCGGCCAGTCCCCCGGGCGGGTCGCCGGCGTTGAGGAACACCGCAAGTCCCAACTCGCCGGTGCGGAAGAGGGGTTCGGGCTCGCCGTCGCGCGGGAGGGGTTCAGGCATGGACGGCCGCCTTGCGGTGGGCGCGCAGGCGCTCGGCCAGGGCGCGCGGGGCGCCGTCGGCCAGCGCGTCCAGGGCCTGCCCGTAGGCGGTGGACCAGCGGGTGTGGCGGCCGGCAGCCAGGGCGAGGGCGGCGGCGTTGAGGGCGATGGTGTGGGTGGCGGTGGGCCCGGCGCGGCCTTCGAGGGCGCCCAGGAAGTGCGCGGTGAGGTCCTCGGGCCTCGGGGCGAGGTCGGCCAGGGTGCCGGCGGCGGGGGCCACCGAGCCCGCGGGCAGGTGGACGGCGCCGTCGGGGGTGTGCAGGGTGTTGTCGGCGAAGGGCAGCAGTTCGTCGGCGCCGGCGGTGTTCGTGGCCAGCCACAGGGCGCGCCCGCGCACGGCGGGGGCCAGGGCCCGCAGGGCGTCCAGGGGGGCGGCGTGGGAGACGCCGGTGAGCTGGGCGGTGACGGGGACGGTGGCCAGCAGCGGCCCGAGGGTGTTGAGGAAGGCGCCGAAGGGCTTGAGGGTGAGCGGGAACAGGATCCGGGCCAGGCGGGTGAGCTGGGGCGGGTAGACGTGCGGGCCGGCGAAGGCGATGTTGTGCTCGGCGAGGTGGTCGGCGGTGGCGGCGTGCCCGCGGGTGAGGGTGATGCCCAGGCGCTCCAGCAGGTCGACGGAGCCGGCGGCGCTGGTGTAGGCGCGCGAGCCGGTCTTGACCACGGGGACGCCCATGGCGGCTGCGGTCAGGGCGGCGGCGGTGGACAGGTTGAAGGTCGCCGGTCCGCCGCCGGTGCCCACGATGTTGACGCTGCCCGGCACCGGCGGGCCGGGGTCGGGGCTGCGTTCGGTGAGGGAGGCGGTCAGCGCCGCCAGGGTGGACGGGTCGGGCAGGCGGGTGGTCAGGGAGGCCAGCAGGGCCGCCGCCTGGGCCCGGTCGCTGTCGCGGGCCGGGCCCAGGGTGCGCTGCTCCAGCTGCTCCCACCACGAGCGCCAGGCCTCCAGCGGGACGGGGCGGCCGGCCAGGAGCGCGGTGAGGGCGGGGTGCACGGGTCAGCCGCCGACCGCGGCGGTGGCCGCGCTGGTGCGGCGCTGGGTGATGAAGGCGTCGATGGCGTTGACGGAGCGGAAGTTGTTGGGGTCCAGGTCGGTGTCGTCGACGGGCAGGGCGAAGTGGTCCTCGACCCAGGCGATGAGCTTGAGGACGCCGAGGCTGTCGATGACGCCGTCGGAGAGCAGGTCGTGGTCGTCGGCGAGCTGGTCGGGGGTGACGTCGGGCAGGAACTCCTCGATCAGGAACCGCTTGATCTGGTCGATGTTGCTCATGGTGGCAACTCCCTTGCTGTCGTTACGGATTGGGTATCGGATAACAGGGCTGCGCCCGGACGGGCCGGCCGGCCCGGTCAGGATGGTCCGGTCGGGGTGCGGCGGGGCCGGTCAGGGGGCGGCGGGCAGGACGGCCTTGCGGTCGACCTTGCCGGTGGCGGTCTTGGCGAGCGGGCCGTCCTGGATGGCCAGGCGCTCGGGGACGGCGGCGCGCGGCAGGTTGCGGGCCAGGTGCTCGCGCAGCAGCAGGGTGTTGAGCGCGGAGCCGGGGGCGCGCTGGACGGCGGCGTGCAGGCGCTTGCCGGTCAGCGGGTCGCTTTCGGCGGCGACGGCGGCCTCGCGGACCTCGGGGTGGGCGAGCAGGACGCGTTCGACCTCGGCGGTGTTGACGGCCACCCCGCGGACCTTGACCTGGAAGTCGGAGCGGCCGGTCAGGTGCACGCGCCCGGCCTCGTCGCGGGTGACCAGGTCGCCGGTGCGGAACCAGCGCCGCCCGGGCCCCGCGCCGTCGGGCTGGGTGGTGAAGCGGCCCGCGTCGCGGGAGCGGTCGAGGTAGCCGGCGGCTTGGAAGGGCGTGGAGACGTACAGTTCGCCGCTGCCCGCCCCGGCCAGCGCGGTGCCGTCCGGGCCGGCGATGAGGGTGCGCACCCCGGGCAGCGGGGTGCCGATGGGCACCGGGAGCGCGGCGGCGGCGTCCAGGCGGTCCAGGCGGTGCAGGAAGCTGTCGTTGGTCTCGGTGCAGCCGTAGATGTTGTACAGCCGGGCGCCGGGCAGCAGGGCGGGCAGGGCGGCCAGGGTGCGGGCGTCGATGGCGTCGCCGGTGAACGCGGCGTGCTCCACGCCGTCCAGCACGGTGTGGGTGCCGGCGGCCTGCAGGAGCAGGGCGTAGGCCAGCGGGACGGCCTGCAGCACGTGCGGGCGGTGGCGGGTCAGCTGGGCGAGCAGGTGGCGGGCGTTCAGGGCCTGGGCGGGGTCGATGAGCAGGCAGGTGCCGCCGGCGGCCAGGGTGGCCCACACGTCCAGCAGGGCGAGGTCGAAGTTGAGGGGCGCGTAGTTGGCGACGGTGCGCCCCGGGCCCAGGTCGAAGGTGTCGTGGGCCCAGGCGGTGAAGCGGTCGACGCCGGCCTGGGCGAGCGGGACGATCTTGGGCAGGTCGGTGGAGCCGGAGGTGGTGAGCAGGAAGGAGGTGCCGGCCGCCAGTGTCGGCACCGGGGCCGGCCGGGGCGGGGCGGGCAGGCGCGCTCTGTCCTGGCCGGCGGGGGTGAGCAGGTGGCGGGCGCCGGCCTGGGCGAACAGCGCGGCCAGCAGCGCGGGGGCCAGCTGCGGGGAGGGCAGCAGGAAGGGGCGGCGCTCGATCAGGCAGGCCAGCACGAGGGCGATCGCCTCGGGGGACTTGACGGCGAGCAGTCCCACCGGCTCGCCGGGGCGCAGGTCCAGGGCGCCCAGGCGGGCGCGTTCGGCCTGGGCGGCGTCGGCCAGTTCGCCGTAGCTGACGGTGCGTTCGTGCCAGATCAGGGCGGGGGCGGCGGGGCGGGTGCGGGCGTGGGCGAGGACGGCGTCGGGCAGCGCCAGCGGCGGCACGGCGGCCGTGCCGTCCGCGAAGTCGTCGCCGGCGGGGGCGGTGCCGTCCGCGAAGTCGTCGCCGGCGGGGGCGGTGCCGGGTGCGGGGGCGGTGTCGGGTGCGGGGGCGGTGTCGGGTGCGGGGGTGGTGTCGGTCATGGCGCTCACTCCCCCGCCGCGGGGGCGAGGGCGGCCCAGCCGGCCTTGACGGCGGTGCCGTTCTCGGTGGCCAGGGTGAAGCGCACCACGGTGGCCCGGTCGTAGGGCTGCAGGGTCAGGCGCAGCGGTGTGCCGGGGGTGTAGGGGGCGGCGAAGCGGGCGCCGAGGGCGGTGATGCGGGCGGGGTCGCCGTCGGCGTAGCGGTCGGTGAGGTGTTCGGCGGCCAGGGCGACCAGGTGCATGCCGTGGGCGATGACGCCGGGGAAGCCGGCGGTGCGGGCGGCGGTGTCGTCCAGGTGGATGGGGTTGTGGTCGCCGGAGGCGTGGGCGTAGGCGGTGGTGTCGGCGCGGGTGAGGGCGAGGGTGAGGGTGTCGGGTTCGGCGTCGGGGGTGGTGCCGGGGTGGGCGGTGGCGGCGGGGGTGCCGAAGGGGGTGGGGGCGGTGGCGCCGAGCAGGAGGGCGGCGGTGCTCAGGCGGGCCCGCTCGGTGCCGGTGGTGGGGTCGGTGAGGCGGGTGGTCAGGGCGATGCGGGTGCCGCGGGCCTCGCGGCGGGCGGCGGTGACCTCGACGGCCACGTCCAGGGCCGCACCCGGGGTGAGGGGGGTGTGGGTGTGGATCTCCTGGGCGAGGTGGACGACGCCGGTGAAGCCCTGGTCGCCGGTGGTGAGGGCGGTGACGGTGTGCTGGGCGAGGGCGTGGGCGGCGACGAAGGGGTAGGCCGGGCTGGTGCCGGTGCGCGCGGGGGCGGGCAGGGCGGTGCGGGCGGCGGCGCGGTAGGCGGCCGTCTGCTCCGGGGTGGGGGTCAGGCGGGTGCGGGTCGTGGGCGTGGCCGCCGGCGCGGGTGCGGCTGTGGCTGTGGCTGTAGTCGTGGTCGTGGGTGTGGTCGTGGTCATAGCGGGGTCACCACCAGGGTCGAGTTGTGGCCGCCGAAGCCGAAGGAGTTGGACAGGGCCGCGCCGGCGGGGATCGGTCGGGGCGCGGTGTGGACGACGTCGAGGTCCAGGCCTTCCTCGGTGTTCTCGTGGTTGGCGGTGGGCGGGACGAGGCGGGTGTTCATGGCCTTGAGGGCGGCGATGAGTTCGACGGCCCCGGCCGCGCCGATCAGGTGGCCGACGGCGCCCTTGGTGGAGGTGACGGGCACGCCGTGGGGGCCGAAGACGGTGCGCAGGGCGGCGGCTTCGGCGCGGTCGTTGTGGACGGTGGAGGTGCCGTGGGCGTTGACGTGGGCGATGTCGGCGGGGGTGAGGCCGGCGTCGCGCAGGGCGGCGCGCATGGCGGCGACCGCGCCGGCGCCGTCGGGGCGGGGGTTGGACAGGTGGTAGGCGTCGGCGCTGGAGCCGTAGCCGGCCAGCAGGGCGTGGGGGCGGGCGCCTCTGGCGCGGGCGTCGGTGAGGCGTTCCAGGACGAAGAAGGCGGCGCCCTCGCCCATCACGAAGCCGTCGCGTTCGGTGTCGAAGGGGCGGGAGGCGCGGGCGGGGTCGTCGTTGCGCTGGGAGTGGGCGCCGAGGTTGCCGAACGCGGCCAGGGTGACGGGGGTCAGGGTGGCCTCGCAGCCGCCGGCGATGACCACGTCGGCGCGGTGGGACTGGAGGAGCAGGGCGGCGTGGCCGAGGGCGTCGGCGCTGGAGGCGCAGGTGGTGGCGACGGTCAGGGCCGGGCCGCTCCAGGAAAGGCGCATGGCGATCTGGGCGGCGGCGGCGTTGGGCATGGTGACCAGGGGCATCAGCGGGGAGACCCGCAGGGGTCCGTGGCCGGTGTAGAGGGCGGACTCGCGGTCGCTGGTGGTGCGTCCGCCGACCGCGTTGCCGACCACGATGGCGCTGCGTCCCGCCTCGGGGGCGGGGGCGCCGGCGTCGGTGTGGGCGGCGAGGGCGGCCAGGGTGGCGTAGTGGGCGAAGGGGTCCAGGCGGCGGGCGTCCTTGGCCGGCAGGTCCGCGCTTTCGGGCAGGCCGGTGACGCGGCAGCCCAGTCTGACCTTGTGGCGGGCCAGTTCGGGGTCCCTCAGGGCGGTGGCGGTGGAGCGTCCGGCGCTGACGGTGTGCCAGAAGTCGGTGACGGTGTGGCCGGCGGGGCTGATCACGCCGATGCCGGTGATCGCGATCTCGTCGCGGCGGCGGCCGTGCTGGGGCTGGGCCGGGTGCTGGGGCTGGTGCTGGGGCTGGTGCTGGGGTGCCATGGCTGGTGCTCTCCTTCCGTTCGCCCGTCGGGTGGCCGGTGGCCGGGTCAGATCAGGCCGGTCTGGCGGGCGGCGGTCAGGAAGGCGTCGGCGGCGAAGTCGATGTCGGCGGCGGTGTGGCGGGCGGTGACGGCGATGCGCAGGCGGGCCAGGTCGTTGGGCACGGCGGGGGTGACGACCGGCAGGCCGATGACGCCGGCCTTGCGGCAGGCGGTGGCGTAGTCGTAGGCGGCGTCGTCGGAGCCGGCGATGACGGGCAGCACGGCGGTGGAGGAGTCCATGGTGGAGATGCCGGCGTCGTTGAGGCGCTTACGCAGGCGCTGGGCCTGGACCTGGGTGTGGGTGACGCGCTGGGGCTCGCGGCGCAGGATCCGCAGGGACTCCAGCGCGGCGCCGGTCTGCGCGGGGCCCAGCGCCGCGGAGAACAGGAACGGGCGGGCGGCGTAGCGCAGGTGGCCGATGAGCTCGTTGCTGCCGGCGATCCAGCCGCCCATGGAGGGGATGGCCTTGGAGAGGGTGCCGAGCTTGATGTCGACGCGGTGGCGGTGGCCGAAGTGCTCCTCGATGCCGCCGCCGGTGGGGCCGATGACGCCCAGGGCGTGGGCCTCGTCGACCATCAGCAGGGCGTCGTGGCGGTCGCAGACCTCGCGCAGTTCGGGCAGCGGGGCGATGTCGCCGTCCATGGAGTAGACGCTGTCGACGATGACCAGGCGCACCCCGGTGGGGGCGGCGGCCTTGAGGCGGCGCTCGAGGTGGTCGACGTCGTTGTGGCGGAAGCGGGTGACGGTGGCGCCCGAGAGGCGGCAGCCGTCGACGATGGAGGCGTGGTCGTACTTGTCGATCAGGACGGTGTCGCCCGCCCCGACGAGGCCGCCGATGGTGCCGACGTTGGCGGCGTAGCCGGAGCCGAAGACCAGGGCGCGCTCGCGGTGGGCGTAGCGGGCGACCTCGGCCTCCAGTTCCTCGTGCAGAGGGATGGTGCCGGCCAGGGCGCGCACGCCGTGGTTGCCGGTGCCGTAGACGTCGACGGCGGCCTTGGCGGCGGCGACCACGCGCTCGTCGCCGGCCAGGCCGAGGTAGCTGTAGCCGGACATCATGAGCAGGCGCTCGCCGTCGAGGTCGCAGTAGGCGCTGTCGCGTTCCATGGTGTAGGCGACGAAGCTGTTGCGGCGCGAGGGGTCGGACTCCAGGGCGGCCACGCGGGCGTTCGTCGCGGCGAGCTTCGGCTCCAGGCGGTCCCATGCTCCGGTGGCGTTCACGGGCGGTTCTCCTTCACGGGGTGGACGACTTGACGGGCAGTTGGCGGCGGGCGGGAATCCACGAAAGGCGGCGGTGGCCTTTTCCGTCCGGTATTTTCAAAAAAGGGGGGCGGTGCTTCGTGCGGGCTTCTTTCTCGAAGCCTTCACGCGGGCTGCTCAAGGATGGCTACATTTCTACGGCAGGATGCGCAAGGCGTCCGCAATAGCCGCTCCCTTGGCCTGCGGTACTGCTCTGACGTGCGGAAACCTTGCGTCCACGACGCATCGACCGGCCGGCGGGTATGTTTCCTCTACGGGTGTTGACACCGTGCTCGGCGGCGAATGTATGGTCGAAATCCGCCGAAACCGAACGGCTGGTCGGCGTTGTTTCATGTTCCGGTCCAGTTTCCCATGCCGACGGTTCCCGACCACGCGGGGCCGTCACTTCCGCTGTGGCTTCGAGGGGGTTGGAGCTGTGTTGAACGGTTTTCGGGACGAGGGCCCGTCCGGCAGATCGGGGACGGCGCGATGCTGATCCGACTGACCGGCCTGGTGACGATCGAACACGCGGGCAACGCCCCGCAGCACCTGTCCAGCGCCCAGGCCCAGGTGGCGTTCGCGCGCCTGGTGCTGGAGCGCTCCACCGGCACCAGCCGCGACCAGCTGGCCGACACCATCTGGCCCGACGGGCTGCCCGACACCTGGGCCTCCGCGCTGCGCAGCGTGGTCTCGCGGGTGCGGGCGTTCGTGGCCTGGCCCGGCCAGGGCCCGGGCGCCACCCCGCTGATCGCCCAGGGCGGGCGCTACGTGCTGCGCCTGCCCGCGGACGCGGCGGTGGACCTGGAGGCGGCGGCCGGCGCGGTCGGCGAGGCGGGCGAGGCGCTGGCCGCGCGTTCGCACGCGGTGGCGCAGCAGCTGGCCGCGGGTGCGATCGCCAATCTGCGCGGCTCCTTCCTGCCCGACCACGAGGGCGAGTGGGCGCAGGGCGTGCGCGAGCACGTGGAGGAGCTGCGGATGAGCGCGCTGGAGACGGCGAGCCTGGCGGCCTCGGCGCTGGGCGAGGAGCACCACGCGCTGCGGTGGGCGGACGAGGCGGTGCGGCGGGCGCCGTTCCGTGAGAGCGCCTACCGGTGCCGGATGGAGGCGCTGGCCTCGGCGGGCAACCGGGCGGAGGCGCTGCGCTGTTACCAGCAGCTGCGCCGGGTGCTGGCGGAGGAGCTGGGGATCGACCCGGCGGCGGAGACGCAGGAGCTGTACCTGTCGCTGCTGCGCTCGCCGCTGCCGGCGGCTCCGGCGCCGTCGGCGGTGCGGCCGGTGGACCCGGTGCTGATGGGCATCTTCGAGCCGCTGGCGCTGGCGCGCCTGGCGCGGCCGGCGGGGCCGCCGGTGCGGGCGGCCTGAACGGGGGGCGGCGGGGCGTCCGCTGTTCCTGACGCTGCTGTTGTCGCCGTTGCTGTCGCTGTTTGTCCGTACGTGCGTGTGCGCGTACGTGTGTGCGTGTGCGTGTGTGTTCCGGTGCGGCGGGCGGCCTCCTGTGCGGGCAGGGGGGCGTGCGCCGCACCGGCGTGTGCGGGCCGCTGCGCCCGGACTCCGGGGCCCGGCGTGCGCGTTCGGTGCGCGATCGGTGTTGCGGAGGTGTTGCGGCGGGCGTGGCGGGGCCCCGTCCCGTAGTAGCGTCGGGCGTGAAGTCGCGCGTGGTGCGCGGCCGTTGACGAAGATCGACGCGGGACGGGGGCCAGGCTTGGGAAGGGGTGGTGGGTGTGGGACGGGCACGCGTGACGGCGCGGATGATCGAGCACCCCGGTGTGGAGGACGTGAACGTCCAGCAGGTGCTGGAGGCGCTCGCCGACCCGGCGAGGCGCACGGTGGTGCGCACCCTGGCGCACTCGGGCGGTGACCTGAGCTGCGGCTCCTTCGACCTGCCGGTCGGGCGCTCCACCTCCAGCCATCACTTCTCCGTGCTGCGCGCGGCCGGGGTGCTGCGCCAGTACTACGTGGGCACCACGAAGATGAACACGCTGCGCGCCGAGGAGCTGGAGCGGCGCTTCCCGGGCCTGCTGTCGGCGGTGGTCGCGGCCGCCGACGCCGAGGCCCGCGACGCCCCCCGGGCCTGCGGGCCCTGACCGTACGGGCCCCGACCGTGCGCCCGCCCGCTCCGCCGCGTGCCGCAGCGGGCGGGCGTCCGGGGTGCGGCCGCCGGAGCGGGAGCGGACGGCCGGCGCCGTCGCCCGCCGCCTCGGCCCGGACCGCGGGACGGTGCGCCGCTCCGGACCGCGCCACCGGTCGAACTCCTCTCCTCCGCACCGGGGTCCGGCGCCGGCAGGCAAAGGCCGACCGGCCCGTTCAACCCGTGCCCGGACAGCGGCTCCACCGCCGGGTGCGCCGGCGCCCGGCAACTCTTGCGCGAGATCCGCGGACACGGCCGCCGGGGCGGCGTCCAGGCCGTCCGCCGCCACGAATGGAGCTCCGGCAGGGCCGAAGGCACCACGGGCCGGACCACAACGATCGAGCGGGCCGTGCAGGGCCGGGTGTCCTTCCGGGTTCTTCCGTGTCCGCGTCCCGAACCGGCCCGAGCGCCGCCCGTACGGACCACGGCGCCGCTTTCCCCGAGACGACGACCACGGCAGGATCCCAGGGCGTGAGCGGCCCTCGGGGTGAGGCGTGGGGCTTCCAGGCCCGGGCGGCAGCGCAAGCAGGACGGCTTCTGCCGGGTTGCCGGCCGGTCGCGGGTTCCGCCCGTCCTGCAGGAGGTGGTCCTCGCCGCGGGGAACACCCCGCTGAACCGCCGCTGCCCGTTCACGAGCCGGGCGACGCTCCGGTTCAGCACGGGCCCGGTGGTGGCCCGGCGACGCAGACGTCCCCGCCGTCGCCGTCGCGCTCGTCCCCGAAAGGGCGCTGTCCCGTCCACGCCCGGACATCGCACGACGGGGCGCCCCCGGCAGAACGCGGGACCGCCGATGCCGATGAAGCGGCCACGAGGGCGGAACACCTGGTGGACACCGCCGGGTGAGTCCAGCCGCCGGGCCGTCGGGCTGCGGCGCCAGGCCCGTCGACAAAACCGCGGCCGGAGCCGGTCCCGCTCGCGGATCCCCCTCAGCAGGCGGCCGGACCGCACCGGCACCCGGATCGCACCGGGCACGCCCGCGGCGCAGTCCGGCACGAAGGAAAGCCCCGGAGGCGGCCCGGTCCCGGGCCGGGGGGCGGGCGTAGGGTGGTCGTCCATGATCGACGACGACGTCCAGGGGTGGGCCGGTACGCGCCGGTGGGTGGAGGGCGTGCTCGCGCCCGGTGAGCGGATCGCGCGCGTGGAGGCGCTCAAGGGCGGGTGGACCTCGCGGATGCGCCGCCTGGACGTCGAGCCCGCCGACGGGGACGGCGGGGGCGCCGGGGCGGGGTACTCGCTGGTGCTGCGCTCCTTCGTCAAGCCGTTCTACCTGCGCCACGCGCCCGCGCTGCTGGAGCGCGAGGCCGGTGTGCTGCGCCTGCTGGCCGGCGGCACCGTGCCGGCGGCGCGGCTGCGCGCGGTGGACGCCCGGGGCGGGCACGGCGGGCACCCGTCGCTGCTGATGACCCACCTGAGCGGCACGGTGCGGGTGGAGCAGGACGGCGAGGTGGCGCGCCGGGTGGAGCTGCTGGCCGCCCAGCTGGCCGCCGTCCACGCCGTGCGGGTGCCCGAGGGGCTGCGTCCGCGCGCCTGGCAGGCGTGGACCTCCCCCGAGCGCGTGCGGGTCCCGGCCGCAACCGCGCGCCCGGGCCTGTGGGCGCGGGCGGTGGAGGTGATCGGCCGCCCGGCGCCGGCGCACCGCGGCTGCTTCCTGCACCGCGACTTCCACCCCGGCAACGTGCTGTTCACCGGGCACGGGGAGCAGCTGGCGGTCAGCGGGGTCGTCGACTGGGTGGAGACGTCCTGGGGTCCGGCGGACCTGGACGTCGCGCACTGCTGCACCGCGCTGGCCCTGCTGCACGGCGTTGAGACGGGCATGGCCTTCGCCGACGCCTACGAGCGGGCCGGGGGCGTGCTGAGCGCGCGCGGCCCCGGGCACCTGTACTGGCGGCTGCTGGACGCCCTGGCGTTCGCCCCGGACGCGGAGAAGGTCGCGGTGCCCTGGCGCGAGCTGGGCCGCACCGACCTGGACGCGCACCTGCTGGCGGAGCGTCTGGAGGACTACCTGCGGGCGCTGTTCGAACGCTACGCGTAGCCCGCCCGCCGCGCGTGGCCCGCCCGCCTGCCGCGTGTGGCCCGCCCGCCGCGCGTAGGCGGGTGCCGGGCCGGGCAGCATCCCCCTCGGGCGCGGGGCGGAGAGGGGGGGTGGTGGGCGGTGGCGGTGGAGATCGTCTACGAGACGCACGCCACGACCACCGACAACGAGGCGGGCATCGCCACCGGCCACCTGCCCGGGCGCCTGGGCCCGCTGGGCCGGCGCCAGGCCGCCGAGCTGGGGGCGCGCCGCCGGGGCGGGGAGCTGGCGGCGGTGTTCACCTCCGACCTGCACCGGGCGGTGGCCACCGCCCGCATCGCCTTCCCCGACGGGCGACCGCCGCTGCACCGGGACGCGCGGCTGCGCGAGTGCGACTACGGCACCCTCAACGGCGCCCCGGCGCACCTGGTCGCCGCCCGGCGCCCGCACTGCGCCGACGAGCCGTACCCGGGCGGGCAGAGCCACCGCCAGGTCCTGGAGGCCACCGGCGCGTTCCTGGCCGACCTCGCCGCGGGCTTCGATGGGCGCCGGGTACTGCTGATCGCCCACTCCGCCAACCGCTGGTCCCTGGACTGCCTGCTCGCCGGCGCCCGCCTGGAGGACGTCCTGCGCGACCCCCCGCCCTGGCGCCCGGGCTGGTACTACACCCTGCCCGTCCCCTGGCCCTGGCCTCCTGCGGCCTCCTGAGCGCGCGGCGGACAGCGCACGGGAAGTCGGCCCGTCCGACGTCCTGCACCCGGCCCCGGACACGGCCCCGCCCCCGGCCGCCGGGGCGGGCACGGCACCGGGCGCACCCGGGCCCAGGACGCTCGGCCCCCTCGCGGCGACGCCCGCCCGGTACGGGAGGTCGGCCGAAGCGACTTCCCGTACGACGGCGGGCCGGCCACCCGGTCCGGCACCGCACCCCGCCTATCCCCCCGGCCCCAGCCGCCGCCCTCCCGAACACCCCACCGCCAGCACACCAGAAGTCGGCCCGTCCGACTTCTGGTACCCGGCCCAGGGCGCTCGGCCCCGACATCGCTGCGGCCGGACCCGCCCGCCCGCCGGCGCGCCGACCCGCCGCGCCGGAGCCCGGGGCCCGGGGCCCGGCCTTCCCCTCCCCCGGCCAGGCCGGCCAACACCGCGCACCGGCGCCCCCTCACGGCAACGCCCGCCCGGTACGGGAAGCCGGCCGAACCGACTTCCCGTACGGCGGGCAGCCGGCCACCGTCCTCCTGAACACCCCACCGACGGCACACCAGAAGTCGGCCGGTCCGACTTCCCGTGCCAAGGCGGCGGCGCTCCCCCGCCGGGCGGTCAGGGCGCGGCGGACCCGCGGGACAACGGTGGGCGCGTCCCGCCGCCGGCCCCGGGCGCCCGCCGTCCGCGGGACGTCGCGGCCCAACCCCGGCGGGCCGTGCGGCGCTACGCGGCGGGCCCCGCGGGCTCCAGGGCGCGGACCTCCAGGACGACGGCCGTGGCGGTCGCGAGCGCGCCCTCGTACAGGGCGATCACCCGACCCGGCCGCAGGTGGCGCCAGCGCGCCGGGTCCAGCGGCGCCAGGCGCACCACCGCCCGCTGCCCCGGCCCCAGCCACTCGGCGCCCTCCACCCACACCACGGCGATGTCCAGCACCGGGCGCCCGTGCGCGTCCCGGTGCCCGAGGTCCCACGGCGGGCGCAGCACCCCGGCCCCCGCGAACGGGGCGCTGCGCGGGCCCTGCCCCGGCGCCGGCAGCGTCAGTTCGGCGCGGACGCTGCCGTGGCGGGCCTCGAAGGCCCGCCAGTGGCACCAGGCGGCGCTGCGCGGCAGGCGCGCCTCGGCGGCGGCCTCGGCGAGGTCCTCCCAGGCGCGGGCGCCGGGCGGTGGCGAGGCGGGGTCGCGCAGTTCTTCCAGGAGGGTCAGGGCGCTCTCCCAGTCGTCGCGCACCAGGTCGTCCCAGACGTCGTCGAGGGCGGGGCCGCCGCCGGCGGCGGCCGCGGGGGCCAGCAGGCCGGCGGCTTCGAGCAGTTCGGGCACGTTCACGTCCCCGATCCTCCCCGGCGCCGGCCGGGCGCCCACCGGCGGGGCGGTGCCCGGCCGGGGCGCGGTGGGCGGTGCTCCCGCAGCCGCGGCAGGCGGCGGCGCAGGTCCTGCTCCGGCTCCCCGTCCGGGCAGGCGGCGCGGCGCGGGCAGGCCCGGGCGGGGCGGCGGCCGGACGCGGCGCCGTCGGCCTGCCGGGCGTGGCGGTGTCCGGCCGGGTACCCGCGCACCCTGGCGGGTGCCTGCCACCACGCGCGCACCGCGGCAGCCGTCCAGCGCCGGTCGCCGTCGCAGGCACAGGCGCAGGCGCAGGCCCCCCGGGCTCCGGCGGCCCGAACCGGCCGCCGCGGCTCGGCGGGGGGGGTGCGCGGCCGGCGCCGCACGTACGCGGTGGAGCGCCCGGCCCCGCAAGGAGCCCGTCGGGGGCGGGCCCGCGCCCGGTGCCGCAGTCGCCGGTCCCGGCGCCGAGCAACCGGCCGGGCACGTTCGGCCGCAGCCGGTCCTCCCACGCGCCCCGCAACGTGCCCTGCAACGTGCGGCGCGCGGTGCCGACCGGCGGCAGCGGGCGCCCCGGCAGGCCGGGCGCCCCCGGACGGCCCGCCGCGGGGCGGGGCCGGGCTGCCGGGCTGCCGGGCTGCCGGGCACGGTCCCGGAGCCCCTCCCCGCGGTACGGGGCCGGCCTCACGCGGCGGGGCGGGCCCCGCCCGGCACCGCCGCCGGGCGCCGGGCGGCTTCACCCGCCCGCCGGCCCCCGGGGCGGCATTGCCGGGGAGAACCCGAGGGGCAGCCACGCCCCGGGGCGGGGGCGGAACCGGCGGCCCGGCCCGTCCGCGCCCCGTGGGCCCCCGCGGTCCGGCCCCGGCTCCTGCCCGCCGCCGCCCGGCGGCCCTTCGCCCCCCTCCTCGCACCGGCACACCCCTCACCGAAGCGCAGCGCCCGGCACCGGAAGTCGGACCGGCCGACTTCCGGTGCCCGCTGCCCTGCGGGCCGCGCACGGCGGCGCCCCGGTCCTCGGGCTCGAGCAGGCCGACGCGGGTGCGGGTGCGGGGCGCAGGGGAACCGCACGGTGCCGGCCTGCGGGCGCGCCGTGCGTCCCCGGGGCCGCAAGTGCCACCGCCCGCGCGGTGCCCGTCCGTCCGCCCGGCCGCCGACGGGCCGTCACCCGGCGTGCCCGGCCCGGGCGGGAACGCCGGGTGCGGGGCGGGCGCACCAGGTGGTACGGCAGGGGTCATGGACACCCCGGTCACCCCAGCGCCTCATCCTCCACCCGCCGACCCCGCGCCGGGCCCGGCGCGTCCTGGACGGGCCCGCCCGGGCCGCGCGGGGGCGGTGGGCGCCGGGCCACCCCGCCGACGGCGACCTCGCCGGGGCCCGCCGCTGCCCGCGGGTGTGCGCGGGCGAGGGCGACCCGCAGCCCTTCGGCGCCTACGGGATCCGGCTGCGCGAGGACGGGCCGGCCGTCGGCGGCGCCGGCTCCCACCCGGCCCCCGACGCGCACGGCACCGCCACCGCCGGCCACGGCCCGACGCCCGGCGCCCGGGGCCGCGGCTGCGCCATGCAGGCGCTGCGCGCCCTGCCGGAGGCGGCACGCATGGTCGCCGGCACCGGCCCCGGCCTGGACGGCACCGCCTCCCGGCACGTCACCGCCGCCGCCGGCGTGCGGGCCGCTGGCCGCGACGCGAACCCCCTTGGCGTACTACGAGAGCGCCTGGCCGCCCGCCTCCTGAACACCCCCGCCCCGGACGCCCGGCCCCTGACCACCCGGCCCCTGACCGCCCGGGTCCTGGAGGGGGGCGCCCAGCACCCAGGCCGGGTAGTGCCCGGCGGCCAGCGCAGGCGAGGGCGGGCAGGCTGGGTGCAGGGCGCCCGCGGGGAAGAACGCCACCCGGCAGCGCCGGCACCACCAGCCGCGCCGCCACCGCTGCACCAGGTGCAGGCGGCGCTCCTGCTGCGCCCGCAGCCGCTCCTCCTGCCGCCGCCGGGCACGCCGGCGCCCGACCGTACGCACGACCAGGGCCGCGGCCGTCAGCAGCGCCGGACCGACGAAGCCGCCCAGCAGGTAGCCCGCCCGGTAGAAGTCGTCGTAACGGTCCAGGTCCGGACGCGGGTGCAGCAGGTTCAGCACCCCCAGGAGCAGCCACAGCGCCGCGAGGACCACCAGCACGGCCGGCGCCGCGCCCTCACGCACGGGCTCGGGCTCGGGCCGCGGCTCGGGCGGCGGGGCCAGGTGGACGGCCTCGGACGCGTCCACGCCGGCCGCGGACCCGCCCTCCAGGGCCTCGGGCACGGGCAGGGCGTGCTCCCCGGCGGCACAGCCCGGGCATACGGCGCTCATCGAACGGTCCACTCCTCGCGGTGACTTGTGCGCGAACGATCCCGGCCCGCAGTACACCACGGCGAACTGACGGCACGTCACCGGATTTCCCCGAACCGCCGGTCACCGGCGGCCACGGGCCGGCGGCGGGGCGGCGGGGCGGAACCGGCCGCCGGACCCCCGGGGCGCCCTCCCCCACCCCGCCCGCCCGCCTGTCGCCCCGCCGGCACCGCACGGGGCCCCGCCGGACCCCTTGCCGGCTATTTAGCCAAAGTGCTAAACAGTGGGGGTGACACGACCCCAGGACGAGGCGGGGGCCTTCCGCGCCCTCGCCGACCCGACGAGGCGCCAGATCCTCGAGGACCTCAGGGACGGCGAGCTCGCGGCCGGCGAGATCGCCGCCCGCTTCCCGATCAGCGCGCCCTCCGTCTCCCGGCACCTCGGCGTGCTCAAGGCCGCCGCACTGGTCACCGAACGGCGCGAGGGCAACCGGATCCTCTACGCACTGGCCCCCGAGCGCCTGGCCGTCTGCGTCGGCCGCTTCCTCAGCGCCGTGTGCCCCGAGCAGATCGTGCTGCGCCGCACCCGCGGACGCCGCGGCACACCCCACGGGAACGACCAGGGCAACCAGGGCGACGCGGGCGAGCGCAGCGGGGGGAACGAGACGTCATGAGACAGCCGAAGCTGGCCAGCGTCGTCGAACGGCGGCTGCTGGTGAACTACCGCCTCGCCCCCGACGCCGCCGCGCGCCTGCTGCCCGCACCGCTGCGCCCGCAGCTGGTGCGCGGCCACGCCGTCGCGGGCATCTGCCTGCTGCGCCTGGGCCGGGTGCGGCCCGCCTGGGCACCGGGGGCGCTCGGACTGCGCAGCGAGAACGCGGCGCACCGCATCGCCGTCGAGTGGGACGGCCCCCGCGGCGTGGAGAGCGGCGTGTACATCCCGCGCCGCGACACCTCCTCACGGCTCAACGCCTGGGCCGGCGGGCGCCTGTTCCCCGGCGAGCACGGCCTCGCCGACTTCGAGGTCCACGACGGGCCCGGGCCGGTCAGCGTCGCGCTGACGGCCAGGGACGGCGCCACCCGCGTCGACGTCAGCGTCGAACCCTGCGACGAACTGCGCGGCAGCCACCTGTTCACCGGCCTCGCCGAGGCCTCCCGCTTCTTCCGGGACGGCGCCACAGGCTTCTCCGCCACCGCCCGCGGCCGCCACCTGGACGGCATGGAACTGCGGCCCCGGAACTGGCACATGCAGGCCGCCCGGATCCACCGCGCCGCGTCGTCGTTCTTCGACGACCCCGCCCGCTTCCCCGCGGGCAGCGCGACCCTGGACAGCGCCCTGGTCATGCGCGCCGTCCCCGTCACCTGGCACCCGCTGCCCCCCATGCCCACCACACCCGGTGCGCCACCCGCCGCCGCACCCGCCGCCGCACCCGCCGCCGCACCCGCCGGGCCCGGCGGCCGCGGGCAGACCCGGCAGGCCCGCTGAGACCCCCGGCCGCGGCCGGCACCCCGGACCTCCGGTGCGCGGACCGGGCCGCCCCGGCCCGCACACCGCCCCCGGCCGGGGCCGGCCCGCGCCCCAGTACCTGTCCGTTCCTCGGTCACCCGGCGTCGGGGACGGTGCGCGGGCAGTAGGATCGGCGGCGTTGTCACCCGTATACCGCTGGTAGGAGGCTTTTCATGGCTCAGGTCACGCTGAAGGGGAACCCGGTCGAGGTCGGCGGCGCGCTGCCGGCGGCCGGCAGCCAGGCCCCGGCGTTCACGCTGGTCGGCGAGGGCCTCGCGGACACCTCGCTGCAGGACTTCGCCGGCCGCCGCAAGGTCCTCAACATCTTCCCGAGCATCGACACCCCGACCTGCGCGACGTCGGTGCGCACCTTCAACGCCAAGGCCGGCGCGCTGGAGAACACCGTCGTGCTGTGCATCTCGGCGGACCTGCCGTTCGCCCAGGCCCGGTTCTGCGGCGCCGAGGGCCTGGACAACGTCAAGACCCTGTCCACCCTGCGCGGCCGCGACTTCCACAACACCTACGGCGTGTCGATCGACAACGGCCCGCTGGCCGGCCTGACCGCCCGCGCCGTGGTCGTCCTCGACGAGAACGACACCGTCCTGCACACCGAGCTCGTCGCCGAGATCGCCGAGGAGCCGAACTACGAGGCCGCCCTCGCCTCCCTGAGCTAACCCCTCACACCCCGGGCCCGCCCCCGCACCCCACCCGGTGCCGCGGCGGGCCCACCCACATCCGACGGCCCACCGGCACACAGCCGCACAGGCACACACGGGCAGCCGGGGACACGGCGGGACCCCGGACCCGCCCGGCCCAACAACGGGGGCGCAGCGGGAAACCGGCCGCCACCCGCTTCCGGAGTACGGGCACCAGAAGTCGACCGGTCCGACTTCCCATGCCCGACGCCGCGCCCCGGCGAAGGGCGTGCCGGCGTGGTGCCCGCCCGCCGGGCCGCGGGCACGAAGCCCGGGGCACCCGCCGCCACCCACCCC
>NZ_JBHVUS010000032.1:0-32590 GCF_042884005.1 Kitasatospora sp. NPDC058162 | reverse complement strand
CGCCGCGCCCCGGCGAAGGGCGTGCCGGCGTGGTGCCCGCCCGCCGGGCCGCGGGCACGAAGCCCGGGGCACCCGCCGCCACCCACCCCCGCCCACGGACCAGCCCCGGCCCGCCCCCGCACCCACCCCGATACCGCGCGGGCCCGCACACCCCTGACGGCCCGCCGGCACACAGCCGCACCGACGCGTACGAGCAGCCGGAGGCACCGCAGGACCCAGACCTGCCCGGCGCAACAGCAAGGGTGCAGCGGGAGGCCGCCACCCGCCGGGCCCCCGACCCGGCCCCGCTTCCGGACCGGGGGCACCAGAAGTCGACCGGCCCGACTTCCCACGCCCGACGCCGGGCCGCGGGCGCGGAGCCCGGCGCACCCGCCGCCACCCGGCCGCGTGCCCTACGGCGCCCGGCCGACAGGCACGGCCGCACCCGTCAGATCCCGCGCAGCACCCCGCGTCCCCCTCCCACCCCGCGGCCTGCCGCCGCCCGGCGGCAGGCCGTCAGATGACGCCCGGCCCACCCCGGCACCCGGGACAGACAGCCCCCGCCCCTGCCCGGGCGGGCCGTCGCGCAGCACTGCCCCGCAGGCAGCCCGTGCCGAACCATGACCGGGCGCAGCCCCGGATCCCCCCCCCGGGGCCCGGGGCCCGGGGCCCGGCACGACGACGCGTCCACCGGCCGCGCACCCGGCGAAACCGGCCGGCCCCTCACACGCCGACACCGCCCGAACCCAGCCCCCGCGCACACCACGCCTGCCCCACAACGCCGGGAACGGCCACGGCCGCCCACCCACGGTGCCCGGCCCATCGCCGCCCGGGCCGTCCACCGGAAACCGGCCCTGCCGCACTGGGCCGCCGGAACGCAGCAACTCCGCCGCCTCACAGCCCGTGCACGAGGTGACCGGCGGGCACCCGCCCGGCCCCGCGCCCCCCTGCGCGACGCGACGAAGGCCCGCCCGAAGTCCCGACGCGCACAGGGCACGGGGCACGGGCGGGCACCCAACCGGCGGGCACGGCCGCACCCGCCCGGTCCCGCGCCCGGACACAGCAAGCACCCCGCCGACACTCCCCGACATACGGTGCGCCACCGTCGGCAGACCGTCAGGTGAGGCGCGGCAGGGCCCGCGCGGGCCCTGCCGCGCCATGACCGGGCGCAGCCCCGGGCCGAACCGCCCGTCCGGGAGTCCACGGTGGACGCTTCGGACACGGTGTCCCGGCCGCCGGCCGTTCACTGGTGCCCGTCCCCGCTCGGTGCAGGGCGGGCCCAGGGCCGAACCGCCCGGTCGTCCGGGAGTCCACGGGTGGACGCGGTGGACGTGATGTCCCGGTGGCCGGCCGGGCCGGCGCCGGATCCAGCGTCCCGGCACCGGCACCATGGCGCGTCGACCGGCCGCGCACCCAGCGGGCCGGCCGGCCCCTCACATGCCGACACCGCCCGGACCAGGCCGCCACGCACGCCACACCTGCCCACAACACCGGGAACGGCCACGGCCCCGGTCCTGATCCACCGGGCGCACCCTCCCCGACACCCGGGCCCGGGCCGGGGTTGGCCGGGGTTGGCCGGGCCCGCCGCGGCCTGACGACCACAGGCGCGACGGCCGCGGACGGTGTCCAGACCGGTCACCACATCGCGCGCCGCCCTGGGACACCTGGCCGAGGCCGGGCCGGAAGACCCCCGCCAGCCCCACGCGGACCGGACAGCGACGCCGAACCCATCACCGCCCAAGAGCCCCCGGCAGCCGGGAAGTCCACACGGGCCGCCACACCCGCCCACGCCCCCGGGCATGGCCTGGCACCGGCCCGCCCCGACACGGGCACGAGCACGAGCACGAGCACGGACACGGTTCCATGACGCGGGCACGCGGCGCCCGCCGCCCCTCCCGGCACTCCACCCGGTACCGGCCCCGCCGCACCGGTCCGGTCCCGCCCACGCCGACAGCCGCCGCACCACGAACGGGCACGGCCTGAACACCACGGACACGACAGCCCGCAGACGATGCCCAGACCGGTCACCACACCGCGTGCCCCCGCCGCCGCGACCACCCCGGGACACCAGGCTGGGGCCAGGCCGGAAGACCCCCACCGGTCCCGCACGGGCCAGGCGGCGACACCGGGCCCGTCACCGCTCAAGAGCCCCCGGCAGCCCGGAAGTCCACCCGGGCCACCACACCCACCCACGCCCCCGGTGCCGGGCCCGGCCCCCTGCCGCGGGCGGGGAACGCGCCGGCCCCCGCCCGCGGCAGGGGGCCGGGGACGGGGGCACGGGCGCCGCCACGCGCGCGCGGCGGCCACCCCGCGGCGCGGGGGCGGTGCAAGGGGGCGGTACGGGGCCCCGGGGCTCAGGTGATGGAGGCCCCGGAGTCGATGCTGATGACCTGGCCCGTCATGCAGTCCTGGTCGAGGAAGAGCCCGATGGAACGGGCCACCTCGCGCGGGGTGACGAACCGGGGCACCGGGATCTTCTCCCGCATGCCCTCGACCACATGGGCGGGCAGGGTGTCCGTCATCCCCGTGATCATGAAACCGGGCGACAGGGCGTTCACCGTCACCCCCCGGCGCCCGCACTCGGCCGCCAGCGTGCGGGTCAGGCCGATCAGCCCCGCCTTGGACGCCGCATAGGCGGTCTGGCCCGCGGTGGCGATCAGCGCCGACGGCGAGACGATGTTCACCACCCGCCCCCAGCGGGCCCGCAGCATCGCCGGCACGCACGCGCGCGTCGTGTGGAAGGCGCCCACCAGGTTGGTGTCCACCACCTGGCGCCACTGGGCCGGGTCCTGCATCGCCATCAGCGAGTCCTTGCGGATCGCACCGTTGTTGACCAGCACGTCCACCTCGCCCAGCACCTCACGGATCCGCGCGTGCATCACGCCCACCGCCTGCCAGTCACCGACGTCACCGGTCACCAGCACATGCTCGTGGGTCAACTCCGCCGCCAGCGCCTCGGCCTGCGCGCGCGAGCTGTTGTAGTGGACCGCGACCCGGCAGCCCGCCGCGTCCAGCTCCAGCGCCAGCTCCCGCCCCAGACCCCCCGACGCACCCGTCACCAGCGCCACCGGCGAGGCCGGCCGCGTACCGAACACCGCCCGCCCGGACGGGGTTCCCGGCCGGGCCGGTGTGCCCGAAGGCCCGCCCCGCCCGCCCGACGGCCCGGGCGGCGTGCCCGGCCCGCCCGCCGTGCCCTGCGTGCCGGGCGTGTCCTGTCCGCTCACGGGGTCCCTCCCCAGGTCATCAGCACCGAGCCCCACGTCATGCCCGCGCCGAACCCGGCCAGCAGCACCCTGTCGCCCTCCCGGATGCGCCCCGCGTCCAGCGCCTCCGCCAAAGCGATCGGGATCGACGCCGAAGCCGTGTTCCCGTACCGCTCCAGGTTCGTCACCAGCCGATCCGCCGGGATCCCCGTGTGCGCGAGCACCGAGTTGATGATCCGGATGTTCGCCTGGTGCGGCACCACGTGGTCCACCTGCCCCGGCTCCACCTTCGCCCGCTCCAGCGTCTCGCGGATCGTACGCACCGTGTACCGCACCGCGTTCAGGTAGATCTCGTTGCCGTTGATCTGCGCGTAGTGCAGCCCCGCAGCGACCGTCTCCGCCGTGGTGGGCATCCGCGAACCCCCCGCCAGGACCTTCAGACTGTCCTTGCACGAGCCGTCCGCACCCAGGTTCCACGCCAGGAACCGCTCCACCGCACCCGGCACGAGCACCACCGCGCCCGCCCCGTCGCCCACCAGGATCGACAGGTCCCGGTCCGCCGGGTTCGCCGTCAGCGTGTGGGTGTCCGAACCGATCACCAGCACCGGCCGCGGATCCATGCGCATCAGCGCCACCGCCGTCACCAGCGCGTACACGAACCCCGCACACTCCGAGTTCACGTCGTGCGCGCTGCCCGCGATCCCCAGCGCCTCATGCACGAACGCCGACGTCGCCGGCGAGGGCTGCTCCGGAGTCGCGGTCGCCACGATCAGATGCGCGATGTCACCCCCCGACAGCCCCGCCCGCTCAAGCGCCCGGCGCCCCGCCTGAACGGCCATCGACGCCGTGCTCTGCCCCTCGCCCACCGCACGGCGCTCCCGGATCCCGCACCGCGAGACGATCCAGTGCTCGTCCACCCCGAACCGCTCGGCCAGCTGCGCACTGGTCACCACACGCTCGGGCACGGACATCCCCCAGCCGGTGATGTCGAAACCGCTCACCTGCAACCCCTCCTTCCCCAGCTCCTCATCGCTTCCCGACCCGCCCGCCCCGCCCGCGCCACAACCGCGCGCCGGCACCGGCCCCGGCCGCACACACCCGCCCGCCCCGCGCTCAGGAACCCGAGGAGGCCACGAGCGCCAGGATCCGCCCGTGCACCACCCGCAGCGTCGTCGTGTCGTCGATGTCCGCGAACAGCGACTCGTCCGCCGGGATGTGCGGGTACTGGTTCTGGAACCCGTACAGCCACTCCATCAGGTCCAGCGAGTCCACATCCGCGATGTGCTGCAACGCCGCGTCCGCGTCGATCGCGGCCGCACCCGAGACCGCCTGCAACTGCGCGGCCAGGTCCTCGACAGTGGGAATGTCCGACATGATGATCAAATCCTCTCCACCGGCCCCCGCACCCCCCACCCCGCCGGCCCCCACCCGCACCCCCACCCCGGCCCGCACCACAAGGCCCGCAAACCAAAACGGGCCCGCGACACAACCGACAGGACAGGACACACGGACAGGAACGACACGAGCAGGACCGCGCAGGACGGCCGGACGAAATTGACGACGGATACCGCAGGAACGACAACACCCCGCCCAGCCCCAACCGCAGCCCCCCGGCCACACACACCACCCGCACCCGCACCGGCGCCCCACAGGCACACGCGGCACCGGCGGACACGGACACGAACACACACGAAGGGGGACCACGACAACAGGCAGGACACCAGCCCCGACACCCGGAAACCCCCCGCACCACCCTCCGGCAGGAGGAACGGACGGAGACCACCCGGACAACCACAGGACCACGGGTCTTGTCGACACCGCATGAAACCCGCCCCCACGCAAACGCCCCGCAACCCGCCCCACGCCCCCACACTTGCGCACCGCTTGCGAGACACACGCTTACCTGACCCACACCACCACACCCACCCACCCGCCCACCCCGACACACCGAAACACCCACCCGGCCCGCCACACGACACCCCAGGGAAAGCCCCAACGGCCCACCCCGGACAGCCGGCCAACACCGGCACCACGTCCACCCGGACGGGAAGCACCCACCCATGGGTGCCGAAGCCGGGCAAGGCCACCGCACAACCGGCACCACGCACCAACCGGCGCGGACAGCACCAGGCCCACGGCGCCCACACACCGGCCCACACCGGTGCGACGCCAAAGCCGCACCGGCAGCCCAACCACCGGAACCGGAACGCCGGTTCCGCACCTGCACGGCACCGCCCGCACCACCGGACCGACCACCCGTCAC
The DNA here is from genome assembly GCF_042884005.1 of Kitasatospora sp. NPDC058162. Lineage (NCBI taxonomy): Bacteria > Bacillati > Actinomycetota > Actinomycetes > Kitasatosporales > Streptomycetaceae > Kitasatospora > Kitasatospora sp. NPDC058162. The sequence goes on along the minus strand of NZ_JBHVUS010000032.1, from coordinate 27,145 downwards.
GGCACGACGGCCGCACCGGCCGCCACCGCCCACACGGAGAAGGTCCCAACAGCCTTCCCCGGAAGGCCGGTTCACACCAGCACCACGCCCGACCCGCCGGGGAAGACCCCAACGGCCCACCCCGGACAGCCGGCCGACACCAGCACCACGGCACCAGCCGGCACGGACAGCACCAGGCCCACGGCGCCCACAGACCGGCCCACGCCGGGCACGGCGCCGAAAGCCACCGGCACCACCCGACCGCCTCCCCCGGAGAGCGGGTCCACACCAGCACCACGTCCGCCCGAACGGGAAGCACCCGCCTGCGGTGCCGAGCCGGGCCGCACCACCGCACCACCGGCAGCACGCACCAACCGGCACCGGGCAACAGCACCCGGCCCACGGCGCCCACAGACCGGCCCACACCGGTGCGACGCCACAGCGGTACGGGCAGCCCAACCGCCGGGACCCGCACACCGGTTTCCGCGCCTGCACGGCACCGCCCGCACCACCGGACCGACCACCCGTCACGGCACGACGGCCACACCGGCCGCCACCGCCCACACGGGAGGCAAAGTCCCAACCACCTTCCCTGGAAGGCCGGTTCACGCCAGCACGACGCCCGACCACCCCGGGGGAAGGCCCCGGCGGCCCACCCCCGGAAGGCCGGCCTACGCCGGCACCACGTCCGCCCCGACGGGAAGCACCCAACTACGGTGCCGAGCCGGGCAAGGGCAGGCCAACGCACAACCGGCACCACGCACCAGCCGGCACGGACAGCACCCGGCCAACGGCGCCCACAGACCGGTCCACACCGGCGCGACGCCACCTCGGCACCGGCAGCCCAACCGCCGGGACCCGCACACCGGTTCCACAGCAACACGGCACCGCCCGCCACGGCAGAACGGCCACACCGGCCGCCACCGCCCACACGGGAGGCAAGTCCCAACCACCTTCCCCGGAAGGCCGGTTCACACCAGCACGCCGCCCTACTCCCGGGGAAGCCCCAACGGCCCACCCCGGAGAGCCGGGCCACGCCGGCACAGCGCCCAGCCCGGACGGGAAGCACCCGTCTACGGTGCCGAGCCGGGCAAGGACAGGCCACCGCACAACAGCACCACGCACCAACCGGTTCCGGGCACGGCACCAGGACCACGGCGCCCACAGGCCGGCCCACGCCGGTGCGACGCCAAAGCCGCACCGGCAGTCCAACCGCCGGAACCCGCACACCGGTTCCGCAGCTACACGGCACCGCCCGTCACGGCAGGACGGCCACACCGGCCGCCACCGCCCACACGGGAGGCACGTCCCAACCACCTTCCCCGGAAGGCCAGTTCACACCAGCACGACGCCCTACTCCCGGGAAAGCCCCAACGGCCCACCCCGGAGAGCCGGCCAACACCGGCCACAACGCCCAGCCCGGACGGGAAGCACCCGCCTACGGTGCCAAGCCGGGCAAGGGCAGGCCACCGCACAACCAGCACCAGGCGGTACAGGCAGCACCACAGCGGCGACACCCACACGCCGGGCACGGCACCCGGGCAGGCCCGGCAGCCCGAGCGCCCCGGCTCGCACACCGGCACACCACCGGCACCGCGACGCCCGGAACCAACGGCGCCCCGCGGCCCCGCCCGCAACAGGCGGCACCCGAACCGGCACCACACCGGCACCGCGACGCCCGGAACCAACGGCGCCCCGCGGCCCCGCCCGCAACAGGCGGCACCCGAACCGGCACCACACCGGCACCGCGCCGCCCGGCGCCGAACCGGCCGCACGACCCCGTCCCACCCCACCACGACCACCGAGGAGCCCCGTCCCATGACCACCGTCGAAGCCCGCACCATCAACCCCGACGTCGAGGCCATCCGCCACCACTACGAGGTCGGCAACGACCTCTACCGCCTCATCCTGGGCCCCACCATGATGTACTCCGGCGGCTACTGGGAGGACGGCGAGGACCTCGTCGCCACCCTCGACGAAGCCCAGGAACGCAAACTCGACACCTTCACCGACCTCGCCCACGCCGCCGGCACCGCCCGCGTCCTGGACATCGGCTGCGGCTGGGGCACCATGCTCAACCGCCTCACCACCGTCCACAACGTCACCCGCGCCGTCGGCGTCACCCTCTCCCGCACCCAGGCCGACTTCGTCACCGCCCTGAACAACCCCGCCATCGAAGCCCGCGTCGAAAGCTGGGAGGACCACCGCCTGCCCGAAGGCCAGGACCCCTACGACGCCGCGTTCTGCATCAACGCCCTCGAACACTTCGTCCTGTCCTCCCTCACCCCCAAGGAGCGCACCCAGCGCTACCGCGTCTTCTTCAAGCAGGTCCACTCCCTCCTCAAGCCCGGCGCCCGCTTCGTCCTGCACACCATGACCGTCGAGAACCCCCCACTGCGCCGCCAGCTCCTCGACGACCTCAAATTCCTCCAGCGCGAGGAGTTCGAAGGCTGCCACATCCCCCGCCTGCCCGAACTCGCCGCCGGCCTCGACGGCCTCTTCGAGGTCACCGAGATCCGCAACGAACCCGAATCCTTCGCCCGCGCCTGCCGCGCCTGGCTCCAACTCCTCGCCGCCCGCCGCGACGAAGCCGTCAACATGGCGGATGAGACCACCGTCCAGCGCTTCGAGCGCTACCTCGACATCTTCGCCTACACCCTCGAAGACCACATCTTCAACAACTTCCGCGTCACCCTCACCCGCCGGGCCTGACCCCCACCCACCCGCCCCCGCAGGAGAGACACGCCATGACCACCACCACACCCCACCCCACCACCACCCCCGACAACAACCCCCACAACAACCCCGACGACAACCCCGGCGGAACCGGCACCACGACCGGCACCACCGCGGCCGGGGCCGGGAACGGCACCACCCCCACCACCGGGACCGCCACCGGGCACCCCGCCCCCGCGGCGGCCCCGGCCCCCGCCGAGGCCCCCGACGCCGCCGACCCCACCCCCATCCGCCACCTCAAAGTCGCCGTCATCGGCGCCGGCTTCTCCGGCCTCGGCACCGCCATCCGCCTCCTGCAGACCGGCACCCGCGACTTCCTCGTCTTCGAACGCGCCCACGACCTCGGCGGCACCTGGCGCGACAACACCTACCCCGGCTGCGCCTGCGACGTCCAGGCCCACCTCTACTCCTTCTCCTTCGCCCGCAACCCCGAATGGAAATCCACCTTCGCCACCCAGAAGGAAGTCCACGACTACCTCAGAACCTGCGCCCACAACGCCGGCGTCACCCCCCACCTGCGCTACAACCACGAACTCCTCGCCGCCCGCTGGGACGACACCCACCACCACTGGACCATCGACACCACCCAGGGCCGCTACACCGCCCAGATCCTCGTCACCGGCACCGGCTACCTCTCCGAACCCGCCCTCCCGGACATCCCCGGCCTCGACACCTTCACCGGCACCATCTTCCACTCCTCCCAATGGCGCCACGACCACGACCTCACCGGCAGGAACGTCGCCGTCATCGGCACCGGCGCCTCCGCCATCCAGTTCGTCCCCCACATCCAACCCCAGGCAGGGCGCCTCCACCTCTACCAGCGAACCCCCCCCTGGGTCGCCGCCAAACCCGACAAACCCAACACCCCCCGCCACACCTGGATGCTGCGCCACCTGCCCGGCTACCAACGATTCCGCCGAGCCTTCAACAAGAACGGCCGCGAAATCGTCGCGTTCTTCATGTCCCGCCCCAGCCGCACCACCGGCATGAAGAACATGGCCGCCGGCCACCTCAAGAAATCCGTCCCCGACCCCGAACTGCGCGCCCGCCTCACCCCCGACTACACCGTCGGCTGCAAACGCCTCCTCTTCTCCAACACCTGGTACCCCGCCATCCAGCAGCCCAACGTCGACATCATCCCCGACACCATCACCCGCATCGGCCCCACCCACATCACCACCGCCGACGGCACCACCCGCCAAACCGACACCCTCATCCTCGCCACCGGCTTCACCGCCACCAACCGCCCCATCGCCCACCGCATCCACGGAAAAGACGGCCACACCCTCGCCCACACCTGGAACCAAGAGGGCATGACCGCCCACCGCGGCACCACCATCCACGGCTACCCCAACCTCTTCATGATCCTCGGCCCCAACACCACCCTCGGCCACTCCTCCCAAACCGTCATGATCGAAGCCCAGATCACCTACATCCTCGACGCCCTCAAAACCCTCACCACCCACGGCTGGACCACCCTCGACGTCACCCCCCACGCCCAACACACCTACAACCACACCCTCCAACAACGCCTCAAAAACACCGTCTGGAACACCGGCGGCTGCACCAGCTGGTACACCGACCAACACGGCAACAACCCCTCAATCTGGCCCACCTACACCCGCCGATACCAACAACAAACCCGCCACTTCGACCACACCAACTACCACACCACCACCCACACCCCCACCCCATAAACCCCCGGAACCCGGAACACCCCCAACGAACGGAGGACAGCCCGTGACCACCACGACCCTCACCGCCGGCGCGCTCGCGGGGCTGCTGCCCGTGGGGGTGGAGTGCGCCGAGGCCTTCGGCCCGCCGCCCGCCGGGACCCTGTTCGGCGCCGAGGCCGCCCACGTCGAGGGGCGATCGCCGCGCAGGCAGCGGCAGTTCACCGCCGCACGGGTTCTGGCGCGGGAGGCGTTGGCCGGGCTGGGGCGTGCGCCGGGGCCGTTGCTGCCCGGGCGGGGTGGTGCGCCGCGGTGGCCGGGCGGGGTCGTCGGGAGCATCACGCACTGCGAGGGGTACACCGCCTGCGCGGCAGCCGGCGCCGACCGGCACGCCTCGCTCGGCGTCGACGCCGAGCCGCAGGAGCCGCTCCCCCAGGGAGTGCTCCAGCTCTCGGCCACAGCCGCCGAGCGGCGCCGGCTCTCACGGCTACCGAACGGCCCCGTGCCGTGGGACCGGCTGCTGTTCAGTGCCAAGGAGGCGACCTACAAGGCCTTCTACCCCCTCACCGAGACGTGGACGGGGCTCGCGTCCATCAGCGTCACGCTCCACCCCGACGGGAGGTTCACCGCCCGCCATCCGCTCCATCCGCTGCCCCGCACGGGCCGGTGGACCGCCCATCGCGGCATCCTGGTCACCACCTTGGCACTGCCCCCGGACACCAGCGGCTACGAGTGGGCCCGCCCGACCCGCCGACGCTGATGCCCACAGCACGCCCAGGATCAGCCCTTCCGCCGGTACACCCCGGGTGCGGTTCCGTTCGCGCGTTTGAACGCGTTGCCGAAGGCGAACTCGGAGGAGTAGCCGACCTGGGCGGCGATGGATCTCAAGGGTGCGTCCGTTGTCCGCAGCAGGCGTGCCGCCGTGGTCATCCGCCACCAGGTCAGGTAGCCGAGGGGCGGCTGGCCGATCAGCGTGGCGAAGCGTCTGGCGAAGTGTGCTCGGGAGAGCCCGGCTTCCGCGGCCAGTCCTGCCACCGTCCAGGGTGCTGCCGGGTCTCGGTGGATGGCGTGGAGGGCGGCAGTGACGGCCGGGTCGTTCAGTGCGGCGGCCCATCCCGTGGTGTCCGCTGCTCGGGTGGTCCGTCCGGCGAACCAGATCCGCAGGATGTACAGCAGGAGCGTGTCCAGGAGCGCGGGGACGGCCGCGTCCGTGCCCAGGCGCGGGGACTCGAGCTCGGCAGCCAGGAGTTCGACGGCTGAGCGCAGTTCGGGATGGCGGCCCGGTTGGGCCGGCAGGTGGATCACGTCCGGGAGCGTCGACAGCAGCGGGTGCGCGCGGGACGGGTCGAGCCGGTAGGCCCCGCAGAGCAGCACGGTGGCAGGGCCGCGCCCACCGGTGCGGTCGACGGTGTCGGACGCGTAGGCGCCGAGCAGTTCGTGGTCCTCGGGGCCGCAGACGGGCGCCGCCGCCAGGCGTTCGGGGCTGTCGGCCAGGGTGTGCCCGCTGCCGCGGGGCAGGAACACCACGTCGCCCGTGCCGAGTCGGACGGGCTCCGCGCCCGGGGGCAGCAGCCAGCAGGAACCCCGGAGGATCACCTGGAAGCCCGCCGACCCGGGGACGGGGGCGAACTCCTGTCCCCACGGGGCATGCCACCGCACGTGTGCCGACCGGGGCCGGCCGGTCCGTGCCACCGCGACCACGTCGCTCAGTACGTCCATGCCGCCGAGCGTACGGCGACGGCGAGACGCACGCGCATGAACGGGGCAGTCTGACGCATGGATCGTCTCCCCCGCCGATCGTAGGTTCGCGGCATGACGATGATGACGATGATGAAGGCCGCGCGCTTCCACGAGTACGGCGGCACCTCGGTGATCCGCTACGAAGCCGTCGCCCGTCCACGGCCCGCCTCCGGCGAGGTGCTCCTCCGCGTCGCGGCGACCTCGTTCAATCCCACCGAGGCCGCTCTGCGGGCCGGGCTGCTGCACGCGTTCCTCCCCGTCGACCTGCCCTACACACCGGGTTGGGACGTCGCCGGGACCGAGGCGGTCCGGCGGCAGGGGGCGGACCGCGTGATCGACTACACCGCCGAACCGGCTGCCGACGCCGGGGTGAGCGCGATGCACATGGTGGCCCGCAACGATGTCGCACAACTCGCGGCGCTCGTGGGACTCGTGGACACGGCCGCGCTCGGCATCGACATCAGCGCGTCACACCCGCTGGCAGACCTCGCCGACGTCCACCGCCTCAGCGAGGCGGGCCGGACCCGGGGCAAGGTCATCATCATTCCCTGAGGGCCCGGGGCCCAGGGCCCGAAGGCGCCCTCCCGGTCGCCGCGAAGCGACCAGGAGGGCACCGGTCGGACGGTCCGTCAGCCCCAGTTGCCCACCAGCGGCACGTCGCCCGCATTGCCGAACTTCTTGCTGTAGATCACCAGGTTGGAGTTCTCGGCGGCCCCGTAGAAGCTCTGGTCCCCGGGCCGGTACACGCCGATGGTCTCCTTGCCGGTGCCGTCCCAGTCGCCCTTGATCGGGATGTCGCCGGGGTTGCCGAACCGGACGCCCGGACGCGGGTTCTCCGTCTGGTTGGAGTCGTTCAGGTAGAAGGTCTGGGTCTGCGGGTCGTACACGCCGACGGTGGTGGTGCCGTTGCCGTCCCAGTCGCCGACCAACGGCTTCCAGCCCGCGTTGCCCAGCTTGATCCGGTACTTGACGCCGACGTTGTCGTCGGAGAGGTAGAAGGTCTGCTCGCTGGGCCGGTAGACGCCGACCGTGGTCCGCCCCTGCCCGCTCCAGTCGCCGACCAGCGGGATGTCGCCGGGGACCCCGAACGGGAAGGTGGCGGCGACGGTGACGTTGTCGTTCGACAGCTGGAAGGTCGCGGTGTCGGGGTGGTAGACACCGATGGTGTCGGTGCCCGGCTCGTTCCAGTGGCCGGTCAGCGGGACGGCGTTGCCGCCGCCGCCGAACACGCCCTGCCCGGTGTACCAGCCGTTGTGGGCGGCCTCGCCGAAGCTGCCGTCCGACGGCCGGTACACGCCCACCGAGGCGGGCGCCGGCGTGGGCGTGGCGTTGACCACGGCCTTGCCGATCCGCTGCTGGGCCGCGACGGTCAGCGGCACCTTGTTCGGCTGGTCGGGGCCGAGCCAGCGGAAGTTCTGCAGGTAGACGACGCGGGGGTCCTGCGCGGCGATCGCGCGGTACTCCGCGTTGTACGCCGCGACGTCGGCGTCGGTCTTGCCGGAGTAGCAGCCGTCGGCGATGTTCTGCTCGTTGGTGGACTCCGGGAAGAGCATCAGGTGCTGGTCCGGCGAGGAGAGGAAGGTCTCCAAGTGCGCCAGCCGCCACTGGATCTCGCCGCGGCCCACGCAGTAGTAGTCGAAGCCGACGATGTCGACGGTGGACGGGATCGGCGCGGTCTGCTCGGCGTTCCAGCGGTCGAGGCTCATGATCAGCATCTTGTCCGGGAACGCGGCCCTGATCTGCTCGGCCTGCGTCTGGACCTGCGCGGGGCTCAGACCGTGCGAGTAGGGCTCGTCGCTCAGGTCGACGGCGGCGATCTTGTCGATGTTCGGCCCGATCCGCTTCACCAGGTCGAGCAGGTTCTGCGCGGCGTTCGGGTTCGGGTCGAACAGCCAGCTACCGGGCGAGCGCGGGACCACCGTCTCCTGGTTGAGGTCGATCACGCAGGAGGCCGGCAGGCACTGGTCCAGGAACTCCAGGCGGCGGTCCTGGTCGCGCAGGTAGTTGTTGAAGTTGGTCCACTGCGCCACCTCCGGCGCGTGGTTGACGCCGTTGTTCGGCTGGTTCGGGTCCCGGATGTCGAAGTACCCGTAGTAGCCGAGCCCGCCCAGCATGGAGACCCGCAGGTCGTCCACCGTGGTGACCTGGCCGGCCGCCGAGTGGTGGGCGCCGAGCGAGACGTAGCCGTCGCGGGGCAGCTTGGCGGCGGTGCGGCCGGAGAACACCGTCGTGCCGTTGACCTGGACGGTCGCCTGCTGCCGGTCGCCGGTCGCCAGCGCCATCGACACCTGGTAGGAGCCGGCCGGCGGGACGGTGGGCAGGGCGGTCGGCGTGCCGCCCTGGAAGAGCGTCAGCCCGCCGTCGGCCTGGACGCGCAGGCCGAGCGCGATGTCCTCGGCGTCCACGGCGCCCGTGCCGCTGGAAGCGTTGCTGACGGCGAGGGAGGCCCAGTCCTGGCCTGAGGTACTGCCGACCAACGGAGTCAGGACGGCGTGCACCGTGTAGGCGCCGGTCGGGACGTCCGAGGTGGCCGGCTTGTTCAGGCGGACGGCCGAGGTGCCCTTGGGGAACGAGAGCACGTTCGGGTTCGCCGGGCTGTTGACCTGCACCGAGCCCGCCGGCGGGTCGAGGGCCAGGCCCTTGACGCCCGATACGGCCGTGTAACCGGCGGAGATCAGGCTCGGCTGGCGGGCGCTGAGGTCCTGGTTGAGGCCGAAGTCCGGGGTGGCGTTCGGCGCGCCGTCGAAGGTGTCGACGAACGGCTTGGCGCTACGGGTGGCAGCGGTGTCCACCGCGCTGACGGTCAGGCCGTGGCCGGCGCCGTCGCCGAAGGTGGTGACCCGGTCCGGGCTGGAGAGGTAGGCGCCGAGGTAGAGGAACTCGCTGCCCGGCCAGCGGGTCACCCCGGTCGGCGCGGGGACGGTGAACGGGGTGCCGTTCACCGTCAGGGCGACGGCGCGGTCGGCGCCGGTGGAGACGGTGAGCGAGACGGCGTACTGCGCCGTGGGCGCCACCGTGCCGGTCCAGAACGGGGTTTCGCCGCCGCCACCGTGGAAGAGCGCGAGCTTGCCACCGGAGCCGACGGTCAGGCCGAGGTCGACGTCGCCGCCGGTGACGTAGCCGGTGCCGCGGTGGCTGCGGCTCAGCACGAGCGAGCCCCAGTCGCCGGCGGCGGTGTCGCCGACCACCGGGTCGATCACCGTCGAGACGGTGTAGTGGCCGGTGCCGTCGGCGACGGCCGGTGCCCCGAGCATCACCGCGGACACGCCCTTGGCGAACAGCAGCTTGTTCGGGTGGTCCGGATGGCTGGTCTGGACGAACCACTGGTCGGGGGCGACCGTGGTGTCCCAGCGGCCGGAGACCCGGGTGTAGGAGATCCCGTGCTGCCCGGCCGGGGGCGACTGCCGGGCGTCGAGCCCGACGTTCAGCCCGTACAGCGGGTCGGTGTCCAGCGCCGGGTCCAACTGGAAGGTGTCCGAGAAGGCACGCGTGGTGTCGAGGTCCACCGGCACCGGCCCGGACCCGTCACCGGCTGCTGCGGCCGCCGGTGCGGCGGCGGCCGCATCGGCGGGTATGAGGCCGGACGGCAGCAGTGCCAGCGCGAGCGCCGAGGCGCCGGCGAGGAGCCGGCGGGCCAGGCGTTGAGTGAGTATCACCGAGTGGTCGTCTCCCGGTCGTCGAATCGGCGGCGCGGGCCCGCGTCGCCGAAGGGAGAGCGGACACAGCGGTGTCGTACCGGCTCGGCGACCTTCCCCCCGGGCGGGATCATAAGGGGTGGATACGAAGGGGGCGGATACGAACGGCCACGCCGGGCCTGGCCGCTACGGGCCTCGGGGGCTCCCGCGTGCTCACCCGAAGATGGCCCGGGGCTCACCGGTGAGCCACACGTTGTCGATCCGCACCCGGTGCATCAGCCAGCGCCCGCCGTCACGGTGCAGGTCGACGTCGTAGCGGTTCTTCAGCAGCGCGTGGGTCGCGGGGTCGGCGGTCAGCAGGTGCTGCGCCTCGACGAGGGCGGTGAGCCGGGCGCGGTCGCCGTCCACGGTGATGCGGGGGTTGGTGATCTGGTGGGTGGTGGTGACCCGACCGGCGAACATGGCGAGGATGGTCGTCACGATGTGGTCCCGGCCGGTCATCAACGGCGGCTCGGCGCCCCAGGCGGCGGCCGCGGGACGGAAGTCCAGTTCGGCGTCGGGGGTGAAGGAGGAGGCGAAGAGCTCGCGGTCCTGGAGGTCCTGGCCGAGGCCGAAGCGGAGCAGGGCGTCCAGGACCTCGGTCCGGTCGCGCAGTTCGGCGGCGACGGCGGCCGGATCGGCGGCGGGGGCGGTGAGGGCGCGGTCGGTGGTGACGTACACGGTGAACTCCCGGTCGGGTGGCTGTCCTTCGGCGATGGGTCCACCCTCCCGCCGGAGCGGTCGGACGATCAACGGCAGGCTGTGCAACGATCGTTAAGCGAGACTTGACGCGGTGGTCGGGGAGAGGCGGTACGGCGTGCTGGAGCGGTACGAGATCGAGGCGTTCCTGACGCTCACCGAGGAGCTGCACTTCGGGCGGACGGCGGAGCGGCTGCACGTCTCCACCGCGCGGATCAGCCAGACCGTACGGAAGCTGGAACGCCGGTTCGGCGCACCGCTGTTCGTCCGGACCAGCCGCCGGGTGGAGCCCACCGCGCTCGGGGTGCAGCTGGCCGAGGAGCTGCGGCCCGCGTGGGAGGCGGTGGGCGCCGCCGTCCGGCGGGTGACCGACGCCGGGCACGGCCGCACCGGGATGCTGCGGGTGGCGTTCGCGGGCCCGGCGGCGGGGCAGTTGCTCGTCGGCGTCGCGGAGCGGTTCCGGGACCGGCTGCCGGGCTGGGAGGCGGCCCTTCGGGAGGCCGAACTTGTCGACCGCATAAGCCTGTTGAGGGCGGGCGAGGTGGACCTGGTGTTCGCGGAGTACCCGCTGCGCGAGCCGGACCTGGTGCCGGGTCCGGTCCTGGTGAGCGAGCCGCGGATGATCGCCCTGCCCGCCGGTCACCCGCTCGCCCGACAGGACGCCGTCACCCTGGAGGAGCTGGCCGGGATCCCGCTCGTCCGACTGCCCGCCGCCGTACCGGAGTCCTTCCGCGCCGACCGCGTCCCGACGCGGACGCCGGCCGGGCGGCCGATCCCCTCCGGGCCGGAGGGCGGCACCCTGAACGAGATCCTCACCCTGGTCGGCGCGGGCCGGGCCGCCTTCCCGCTCGGCGCCCAGGCCCGCCGCTACCACCCCCGCCCTGACATCGCCTACCGCCCGCTGACCGACGCGCCCCCGGTGCAGTGGGGCCTGCTCCACCACCGCGACCGCGCGACGCCCGCCACGGAGGCGTTCCACCGCGCGGCCCGGGAGCTGCTGGGCGCCGACGGCTGAGGGCGCCGTCCGCGCAAGGCCGGATCGGGTCCACGACAGCGCCCGGCCCGGCATCCAGGGGTGGATGCCGGGCCGGGCGTGACGACGGTGTGACGACGGGTCAGCGCGCCGCCGTCTTGCGGGTGCGGCGGGAGACGGAGTCCAGGACGACCGCGGCGAGCAGCACGGCGCCGGTGATCATGTACTGGATGGCCTGACTGACGTGGACCAGGTCGAGGCCGGTGGTGATGCTCTGGATGACCAGGATGCCCAGCAGGGCGGACCAGGTCTTGCCGCGCCCACCGAAGAGGCTGGTGCCGCCGATGACGGCCGCGGCGATCGAGTTCATCAGGACGTTGCCGCCGCCGAGGATCTTGTCGGCGGAGCCCTGCTGGGAGGCGTAGAAGAGGCCGCCGAGGGCCGCCATGCCGGCGGAGATCATGAAGACCGAGATCCGGATCCAGGCGACGTTGATGCCCGCGCGCCGGGCGGCCTCCACACCGCCGCCGACGGCGAAGATCTGCCGGCCGTAGCTGGTGCGGCGCAGGACGAAGTCGGTGATGACGACGACGCCCAGGAAGATGAGCAGGGGCAGCGGCAGGCCGCGGTCCTGGTTGAGCATGTAGGCGGCGGTCAGCGCGATGACGGCGAGGACGCCGGTGCGCAGCGCGATCTCGCCCATCGGCCGCGCGGCGAGGCCGGCGGCGCTGCGGCGGCGGGCGTCGAGGAGCTGCCCGGCGGCGAAGAGCGCGATGCCGAGGACGGCGAGGCCCCAGGTGTAGGCGACGTCGCCGTCGCCGAGGAAGTAGGTGTCCAGGTTGGCCAGCACGCCGTCGTGGACGACGTTGACGGTGCCCTTGTCGCCGAGGACGTACTGCTGCAGGCCGCTCCAGGCGAGCAGGCCGGCGAGGGTGACGACGAAGGCCGGGACGCCGATCTTGGCGAAGAAGAAGCCGTGCAGGGCGCCGATGGCGACGGCGGCGGCGAGGGCGATGAGGCAGGAGAGCCACTCGTTGTAGCCGGAGCGCGCGGACAGGCTCGCGGCGATCGCGGCGGCGGCGCCGGAGACGGAGCCGAGCGAGAGGTCGATCTCACCGAGCAGGAGCACGAAGACGATGCCGACGGCGATCAGGCCGGGGCCGGCGATCCACTTGGTGATGTTGGTGAGGTTGTCGGCGTTGAGGAAGTCGCCGGTGACGCCCTGGAAGATGGCGCCGATGAGGATCAGGCCGAGGACGACGGGTACGGAGCCAAGGTCGCCGTTCTTCATCTTCCGCTTGAACTCGGCGAGGTAGCCGGCGAGGCCGGCTTCGCGGACGAGCAGACGGGGATCGACCGAGGGGGTGGCCGGTGCGGGCTCGGCCGTGGTCTGTTCGGTGGTCACTTGGCTTCCTCAGCGATTCGGGCCTGGCGTCGGGTGACGGCGTTCTCGGTGGCGCCGGTGATGGCGGAGATGATCTCCTCGTGCGAGGTGTCGGCCACCGCGAAGACACCGTTGTTGCGGCCCAGCCGCAGGACGGCGACGGTGTCGGCGACGGCCTTGACGTCGGCCATGTTGTGGCTGATCAGGATGACGCCGAGGCCTCGGTCGCGCAGGCGCTCGACGAGGTCGAGGACCTGGGCGGTCTGCTCGACGCCGAGGGCGGCGGTGGGCTCGTCCAGGATGACGATCTTGGGGTCGCCGACCAGGGCGCGGGCGATGGCGACCACCTGGCGCTGGCCGCCGGAGAGGGCGGCGATCGGGATGCGCACGCTCGGGATGCGGATGGACAGGGTGTCCAGCAGTTCGCGCGCCCGCTTCTCCATGGCGACCTCGTCGAGCATGCCGAAGCTCTTGAGTTCGCGGCCGAGGAAGAGGTTGCCGACCACGTCGAGGTTGTCGCAGAGCGCGAGGTCCTGGTAGACGGTGGCGACGCCGAGGGCCTGGGCGTCGTGCGGGCGGCCGATGGAGACCGCCTCGCCCTCCCACTCGATCGTCCCCTCGTCGATCGGGTGGACGCCAGCGATGGTCTTCACCAGCGTGGACTTTCCGGCGCCGTTGTCGCCCACCAGGGCGACCACCTCGCCTGCGTGGACGTCCAGGTGGACGTCCGTCAGCGCCTGGACGGCGCCGAAGCGCTTGGAGACCCCGCGCAACGCCAGTACGGGTGCGCCTGTCACGTGAACCATCTCCTTCTTCCCGTGCACGCGTGCACGCCGTGGGGGCGCGGGGGCGGCCGGGCCGGCCCGCGCACCGTGCGGCGCGGGCGGATGAACGTCGAAAAGGGGTGCCGGGGCGGAGCGGGGACCGCCACGCGGTGCGGGCGGCTCCCCGGGGAGGCGGGGAGCCCCGCCCGGGCGGTGCTGCTTCAGTCCGGCTCGGTGCTACTTGAGGCCGGCGGCGGCGCAGGCCGCGGCGTAGTCGGCGGTGCAGATGTCGGAGGCCTTGTAGAGGCCGTCAGCGATCACGGTGTCCGCGATGTTGGCCTTGGTGACGACCTTGGGGTCGAGCAGCTTGGCCGGGATGCCCTTGTCGGTGGCGCTGTCGACGGTGGAGGTGGCGACGGCCTTGACGTCCCTGCCCTGGAGCAGGTCGACGGCCAGTTCGGCGGCGCTGTCGGCGAGCGGCTTGTAGGCCTTGTAGATGGTGTAGGCCTGGTCGCCGTTGACGATGCGCTGGACGGCGTCGAGACCGGCGTCCTGGCCGCCGACGGGGACCTTGATGCCCGCGCCCTGGAGCTGGGTGATGATCGCGCCGGCCATGCCGTCGTTGGCGGAGTAGACGCCCTGGAAGCCGTCCTTGCCGAACTGGGTGATCGCGGCACCGATCTTCTGACCGGCCACGGTGGGCTTCCACTCGCCCGACTGCTCGTAGACGACCTTCTTCACCTTGCCGTCGAGCACCTTGTGGGCACCGGCCTTGAACTGACCGGCGTTCGGGTCCGCGTCATCGCCGTTGATCATGACGATGTTGTCGGCGGAGGCCTGCGGGCCGAGCGCGTCCAGCAGGGCCTGGCCCTGGAGCTCGCCGACCTTCTCGTTGTCGAAGGAGGCGTAGGCGGCCACCGGGCCGGTGGCCAGGCGGTCGTAGGCGACGACCTTGACGCCCTTGGCGGCGGCCTCCTTGACCCAGCCCTCGGTGGAGGTGGCGTCGAAGGCGTCCAGCACGATCACCTTCACGCCCTGGGCGATCAGGGTGTCGAACTGCTGCTTCTGCTTGGCGGCGCTGCCCTCGGCGTTGTTGTAGAGCACCTTGCAGTCGGCGCACAGGGCCTTGACCTTGGCCTCGATGAACGGGCGGTCGAAGGACTCGTAGCGGGTCGAGGACGCGTTCTCGGGCAGCAGCAGGCCGATGGACTTGTTGTCGCCGGAGGCGGCGGAGTCCTTCTTGTCGCTGCCGGCCTTGCCGCACGCGGCCATGGACAAGGCCATCGAGACGGCCGCGGTGGCGATGACGGCGCGACGCATCATTGCGTTCATGTGGGGGTGCCTCCCTGACGTCGCCGCGACGGTGCGGCGGGGTGGGACGGAGTCAACCCGCACCTGCCGGATTGAGTCAAGAAGTAAATCCAAGAAGTGATCGAGCTGGACCTTTTCGTTATCTTCTTGAACGCAGGTGCCCAGACGGCCGGCCCCCGGCGGGCCGATGGTCGGCAAGCGGCCGCTCCGGGCCGTCCCGCCCGCGCCGGTACGCGTAGGCCCGTGGACGTCATGAACACACAGAGACGCACGTTGAACAGTGGGTAACGGCGGGCGGCGCCGAGCCGGCGGCCCCACCGGGACGGGGCGACGCCGTGGAGTGCCGCGCGTACCACCCCGCGACCTGTGGAGGCAATGCGTTCAAGATGTGTCGACTGGATCGGTCTTAGCGGCCGGCCACGGAATCCGCTCCCGACCCGGCTCCAACTCGGCTGCTCCGAGCGGAACCTGACGCTGTGTCGGACCTGGCCGGGGAGAGCCACCGGCATGCCGACACCACGGTCGCCGTCGGACCGGCCCCGGCCGTCGGCACCCGGGCCCCGGTCCGTACCCGCGCCCCGGCCGCTCAGCATTAAGCTCTGCTGCGATAGCCGAGGACGGACAGGACCGTTGTCACAGATACCCGCGTCATGGTACGGAGACTGCGCGAGCCGCGAGCCGCGAGCCGCGAGCCGCGAGCCGCGAGCCGCGAGCGTCCGCGGACGGTCGGTGTGCCATCCTTCCTCCGGGCGGAGGTGGGCACATGGAGTCGGCTGAGGCGGGCAGACGCATCCTCGCCCCGATCGGCGCCCAGGCCCACCGGTGGCGCACCTTCGGGCCCGAGCGCACGCTCGTGGTGGCCGCGCGGACGGTGACCTCGCTGGTGCGGGCGCTCGACGTGGTCCCCGACGTGGTCGCGGACGACCCCCGGGTGGCCGTCGTCTTCGCCTACGACCCGTCGTCCGCCTTCGAGGACGGCGTCCTCGACCTCCTGCGCAGGCTTCGCTGCCGCACCATGCCGTGGGCGCAGCTCCACGAGGTCGAGGTCGACCTGCTGCTGTCGGCCAGCGAGAACGTCGACCCTCCCGGTGACTTCCCGGTCCTGGTGCTGCCGCACGGTGTCGGCTTCCAGAAGTGGGTGCCGGACTCGGAGAACCCCGGCACCCGGCTCTCGGGGCTCGCCAGGGACAGCCTGCTCGCGGCGCGCCGGGCGTGGCTGACCGTCTCCCATCCGCAGCAGGCCCGTCAGGCCGAGGAGGCCAGCCCCTCGACCGCCGGGCGGACCGTCCTGGTGGGCGACCCGTGCTTCGACCGGCTGACCGCCAGTTCGCGGTGGCGCGAGCGGTACCGGGAGCGCCTGGGCGTCCTGCCCGACCAGCGGCTCGTCCTGCTGTCGTCGACCTGGGGGCCGGGTGCGCTGATCGCCCGTCACCCGCGGCTGCCCGCTGAGTTGCTCGCCCGGCTCCCCCTGGACGGGTTCCGCGTCGCGCTCGTGCTGCACCCCAACGTGTGGTCCGTGCACGGCGCTTGGCAGATCGAGGTGATGCTCCGGTCCGCGATCGCCGCGGGCCTCCACGTCGTCGATCCGACCGACGGCTGGCAGCAGGCGGTCATCGCGTCCGACCTGCTGATCGGCGACCACGGTTCGGTGACCTTGTACGGTGCGGCCGTCGGCAGGCCGGTCCTGCTGGGCGCCTTCGGGCCGGAGGCGGTGCCGGGGACCGCCGGCGAGACCCTGCGGCGCGTCGCGACCGGGTTCGACGTCGGCGCCCCCGCGCGTCCGCAGGTCGAGGCGGCGATCGCCGGCCACCGGCCGGACCGGTACGCCGAGGTCGCCGACCAGGCCTTCGCCGTTCCCGGTGAGGCGATGACCCGACTCCGGCGCCTGGTCTACGAGTTGCTGCGGCTCGCGCCTGCCGAAACCCCGGTGCGCGGGGTGCAGGCCTTCCCGCTTCCCCCCGCGGCGACCGCCCGGCCGACCGCGATGTTCGTGGAGACGACCGTCGACGGCTCCGGCGACCGCCTCGGCGTCGACGTGCGCCGTTACCCGCTCCCGGTCGCCGAGGAGGGCTCCGAGAGCGAGCAAGTGTTCTGGCACCTGGCCTGCGACGTCGGGGAACCGGACACCCGGCTCGTGGAGAGCGCCACCGTCCTGCTGAGCGAACGGCGGGCGGACGGCCTCTCGGCGGGCGTCCGGCTGGTCCGCGGCATGCTCGCCGACTTCCCCGGCGCCCGTCTGGCCGCGCTCCCCTTCGAGGGCGGCTGCCTGGTGGGGCTGCGCGACGGCAGGGTCCTCGAGGTGACGGCCGCCGGGGCCGAAGGGGGTCCAGCTGCCGCCGGGGCCGGACGGGCCCCGGGTCCGGCCGTCGCCGCGGCGCTCGTCTACGCGTGCCTGCGCGCCGGTGAGCCGCTCGGGCACCGGATCGTGGCCCTGCGGCACGGGGAGACCGTGCAGCAGGTCGGGCTGCGCCCCCTGCCGCAGGAGGCCGCTCAGTCCCCCGGCGCGGACTCCCCCGGCGCGGACTCCCCCGCCCCGGACTCCCCCAACCGGGCCCGGAGTTCGGCCGCGCGCGGGTTCCCGCCCGCCTCGTAGACGGCCAGGGCCCGCCGCAACTGCTCCGTCACCACGTGCGCGGGCTCGCCGGCCTCCTCGGCCAGCGCGGCCAGGTCCTCGCGGGCCAGCGCCTCGTAGTGCTCGGCGCGCAGCCGGCCGAGGTCGTCCGCGGCAGTCGTCAAGTCCCGCCGCGCACCCGGGACATCGCCGAGCCGCCACCGGATCCTGCCCTGGTCGGCCCTCGTCCGGGCGGCCATCCGGGCGTCCCGGACCTCCAGGAAGCCGTCGTACGCGGTCGTCAGGGTCTCCAGCGCCTGCGCCGGATCGCCCGCCTCCCCGACGGCGAGGCCGAGGAAGTACCGCGCCAGGGCCTCCCCCCGCCGGTCGCCGACCTCGGCGTTCAGGGCCAGCGACCGCTGGAACGCGGCGACGGCCTTGCCCAGGTCGTGGGCCTGCCAGTACCGCCCGAGGAACTCCTGCACCGAGGCGCGCAGGAGGAGGTTCCCGGTGGACTCCGCGAGGCGTTCGGCGGTGGCCAGTTCGGCCTGCGCGAGGTCGTCCCGGCCCAGGTCGAGGAGCGGCCGGGAGAGCAGGCTCCGCAGCCGGGCCTCGACGGCGGCCTGTCCGTCGCGCGCCGCGGCCTCGGCGCCGATGGTGAGCGACTCCCGCCAGTCGGCGAGGTGACGGTGGTGCAGGAACAGCACCGTCAAGGGCTCGGCCAGCTGCCAGGCGGGGCGGTCGAAGCCGTACCGGGCGGTGGCGCGCAGCGCGGCCATGATGTTGGGGCGTTCCACTTCCAGCCACCGGAGGGCGTCGGCCGCGGGGTCGGCAGCGGCGTCGGCGAACGGGTTGGCCGCCCCGGCCGTGAGGGCCCGTACGTCGGTGATCCTCAGCCGGTCGGACCGGATGGTGAGGTCGGCGAGCGCGGTGAGCACCAGGTAGTGGCCGATGACCCGGCCGACGGCCTGCCGCTCGGTCTCCGGCGGGTCGCTCTCGCGCAGTTCGTTCAGGGCGTGCAGGCGGACCAGGTCGTGCAGGCGGTAGCGGCCGTCCTCGGTCGTCTCGAGCAGGCTCGCCGCGTCCAGGACGTCCAGCAGGCGCCGGGCGGCTTCGCAGCTGAGGCCCGCGGCGACTCCCGCCACCGCGGTGTCGAAGGTGCGGCCGGGCAGGCTGCCGAGGATCCGGTAGAGCGCGGAGGCGTCGGCGGGAAGGTCGCGGTACACGAGTCGAAGCGCTGCGGACACGGTGTGCTCCTCGTCGTCGGAGGGCGTGCCGAGGGGGTTCAACCGGCCGTGTTCGTCGGCCAGTTCGGCGACCAGGGCAGCGATGGTGAGACTGCTGCG
The DNA here is from genome assembly GCF_042884005.1 of Kitasatospora sp. NPDC058162. NCBI lineage: Bacteria > Bacillati > Actinomycetota > Actinomycetes > Kitasatosporales > Streptomycetaceae > Kitasatospora > Kitasatospora sp. NPDC058162. The sequence goes on along the minus strand of NZ_JBHVUS010000032.1, from coordinate 8,315 downwards.
GGTGTGCAGGCGGCCGGCGGCGACGCGCAGCACGATCGGCAGACCGCCGCACAGCCGGGCGAGTTCGGCGGCCGCCTCGGGCTCGGCCGCCACCCGCCCGGGGCCGCAGAGCCGGGCCAGCAGTTCCAACGCGCTGGTCTGCGCGAGGGGTTCGAGCGGCAGGAGGGCGGCGCCGTCGGCCGCGAGGTCGCCGAGCCGCTGGGTGCTGGTGGCCAGGAGCGCGCTGCCCGGGCCGTGCGGGAGCAGGGCGGTGACGTGGGCGGGGCGGGTGACGTCGTCCAGCAGCACCAGCATCCTGCGCTGCGCGGAGAGCGAGCGGTAGAGGCCGACCCGTTCGGCCAGCCGGCCGGGCATGTACTGGTCCGTGACGCCCAGCGAACGCAGGCACACGGCGACGGCCTCGGAGACGTCGGCCCCCGCGCCCTCCCGCAGCGCGGTGAAGTCGACGAACAGCTGCCCGTCCGGGAAGCGGGACCGGTTCAGGTGGGCCCACCGGCAGGCGGCGGCCGTCTTGCCGATGCCCGGCAGTCCGCTGATCACACCGATCGCGCAGTCGGCCTCGCCGGTGCCGCCGTCGGCGAACAGCTCGTCGAGGGCCGCGATCTCGGCGTCGCGGTTGACGAAGGCCCGGGGTGCCCGCGGCACCTGGTCGGGCCGGGCTCCGGCCGTCGGGCCTTGTTCCATACGGTAGTTGAAGGTGATTCCGTGCACGGATCCGGCCTGGACCACCGGGCCGTGCACGGTGCTCGTGGACAGGTCGTTGCTGACCGTGGCCGCAGCCCGGTCCGCCGCTTCGCGTTCCCCGTCCATCGCCCCCGCCTCGTGCGTCCGCCGACTGGCTGTCACGTTACTGGACGCCGGGCCCCGGCGGCGGCCGGTGGCCGTGTCCCGGCGGCTCCTGCCGCGCTGCCGCGCCTGCCGCTCGTGCCACGCCGGTGCCCGGCCCACCAGCCGACCGGGGTAGCCCGCCGTGCGCGGTGGCGGACGGGCAGGCAGGCTCGGGACCACCACGATGTGTCCGGCTCCACCGGCCGGAGGTTCCGGCTGACGGAGGACGACCCGCATGGAGCGGCAGCAGATACGCACGCCCGGTTCACCGGTCACCCCGCCGGGCGGATCCTCCGGCCCCGGTCCGGCGGAGGGGCGCCCGCGAGCGCGGCGGACCGGCGCGCGGCGGGTGCTCCGGGCGGCCGTCGCGGTGGCGGGCGCGCTCGTCCTGCTGGCGGGCGCCCCCGTCGGCGGATCGGCGTCGGCGCTCGCCCCGGGCCATCGCTCGGCGTCCGCACTCGCCCCGGGCGACCGCTCGGCGGGGCCGCCGCAGTTCGTGCCCGGCGCCTGTCCGAGGACCCCGAGACCGGTTCCGGCGCTGGCGGGCGCCCGCTGCGGGTTCCTGGTGGTGAGCGAGGACCGCGGCCGACCCGGCGGCCCGACGATCCGGCTCGCCGTGGCGATCATCCCGGCCGCGTCCTCGTCGCCCGCCCCGGACCCTGTCGTCCACCTGACCGGCGGGCCCGGGAGCGACGCGATCGACGACGCGCAGTTCCTCGTCGACGCCGGGCTGAACCGGGACCGCGACCTGATCGTCATGGCCCAGCGGGGGACGCTGCACTCCGTGCCGAACCTCGCGTGCCCGGAGGTGGACCGCTTCTACGCCCGCGCGGTGGGACTCCGCTACGACGCGGAGCCGACGGAGGAGCTCCTCGTCCAGGCCATGGGCGAGTGCCGGGACCGCCTCGCGGCCGGCGGCGTCGACCTGAGCGCCTACAACACCCTGGAGAACGCCGCGGACTTCGCCGATCTGCGCGCGGCGCTCGGCATCGCCCGCTGGAACGTGTACGGCTACTCCTACGGCACCGACCTCGCCCTCACCTACCTGCGCGAGCACCCGGAGGGCATCCGGACGGTGACGATCGACTCCGTCGTCCCCCCGCAGGTCGTCAGCCTCCCGTGGACCTGGAGCAGCGCCGGGGAGGGGATCAATGCGATCCTCCGGGCCTGCCGCGACCAGCCGCTGTGCGACGACCGCTACCCGCACCTCGGCCGGACGCTGGCGCGGCAGGTGCGGAAGCTGGAGGCCGAGCCGCTGACGCTGCGCGCGTCGCCGCCCGGCGGCGGGCCGGAGGTCGAGGTCGTCCTCGACGGCGGCGCCCTGGTCAACCTCCTCGTCGGCAACGCCGTCCCCTCGGCCGACGTCCCCGCCGCGCTCGACGAGCTCGCGCACGGCGACCCGCACCGCTTCGCCGCCGCCCGCGCGGCCGGCACCACCCCCGCCGTCGGCGAGTTCGCCTACGGCCTGACCGAGAGCGTGGCGTGCGGCGAGTGGGTGCCGGGCAGCTCGGCCGAGGACCTGCTGGCAGCGGGGCGCCGGGCGTTCCCGGGATTCCCGGACCAGGTCCTCGCCCAGGCGCCTCAACTCCCCTACCAGAGCGAGGTCTGCCGCACCTGGGACGTCCCGGACCTGACGAACGTCCAGCGCGTGGCGGCCCGCAGCGCGGTCCCGACGCTGGTGCTCTCCGGAACCTTCGACGCCAAGACGGGGGCGCGCTGGGGACGGTTCGCAGCCCGGACGCTTCCCGAGGCCACCGTCGTGCGGATCCCGGGGGTCGGCCACTGGGTGACTCCGCAGTCGCCCTGCGCCCAGCGCGTCCTCGCCTCCTTCCTCGCCGACCCGGCCGCCGTCGACACCGGCTGCGTCGCCGACCTCGCGCCCAAGCCGTTCACGATCACGCCCTGACCAGGAGACCGAGAAGCATGCTCACCGCATTGATCGACTCAATCGACTCAACCGACGGCCCGTCGTGACGGGGCTACCGGGCCGGCTCGCCGCAGCGACGGCGGGCGCCGTCCTGCTCGCCGGTGTGCCGGGAATGCCGACGCACGCCTCCACGCGCCCGCTCGGGCCGGCCGCGCCGCTCGGCACGGTCGCCCGGACGGCCGGGTCGGCCGCCTTCACCCCCGGCGCCTGCCCCCGGACGCCGGAGCCGGTCCCCGCGCTGGAGAACGCGCGCTGCGGGACGCTCACCGTGCCCGAGAACCGCGCCGAGCCCGACGGGCGGACCATCACCCTCGGGGTCGCGATCGTGCCGGCACTCTCGCGCACACCGGCACCCGACCCGGTCGTGTGGCTGGCCGGCGGCCCCGGCGACGACGCCGTCGGGGAGGCGCAACTGGCCGTCGACAGCGGCCTCAACCGGGACCGCGACCTGATCCTGATGTCCCAACGGGGCACCTACTCGGCCGATCCGGCACTCACCTGCCCGGTCGTCGACCGGTTCACCGCCCGCTCCGTCGGACTCGTCTACGACGCGCGGTCCACCGGCCGCGAGCACGTCGAGGCGACCCGGACCTGCCGGCACGAACTGGCGGCCCGCGGAGTCGACCTGAGCGCGTACAACGGCACCGAGAGCGCCGCCGACTACGCGGACCTGCGGGTCGCGCTGGGCATCCCGCAGTGGAACGTGTTCGGGATCTCGTACGGCACCGACCTCGCACTCGTCTACCTGCGGGAGCACCCGGAGGGGATCCGCTCGGTCGGCATCGACGGGGTCCTCCCGCCGTCCCTGGCCGGCGCCGCCCTGACCTGGAGCAGCGCCGCGCAGGGCTTCGACGGCCTGTTCCGCGCCTGTGCCGAGCAGCCCGCCTGCGCGAGCCGCTACCCGGACCTGGAGGACACCTTCACCGACCTCGTACGGGAGCTGGAGGCCGATCCGGTCACCACCCGCGTCACGGTCCCGTCGAGCAAGGAGCCCGTCGAGGTCGTGATCGACGGCGGGACGCTGGTGAACTGGCTGACCTCCGCCACCCACGTGGCCGCGGGTGTCCCCCGCTCCCTCGACGAGCTGGCCCACGGCGATCCGCAGCGGATCGCCGAGCAGTGGGCGGGCGGCAAGCTCAGCCCGCAGGCGATCGGAAGGATCGGCCAGGGCCTGGCCTACGGGGTGTTCTGCAGCGAGTGGGTGCCGTACGAGGACCCGTCCGACGTGATCCGGGCGGGCCGGCGCGCATTCCCCTCGTTCCCGCGTTCCGTGCTGGCGCAGGGCCCGCAACTGCCCTTCCTGCGGGGCGACTGCCACGCCTGGGACATCCCGGCGGCACCGCCCGCGGTCAGGGACGTGACGCGCAGCGACATCCCGACCCTGGTCCTGTCAGGAGGGTTCGACGCCCAGACCGGCGCATCGAACGGCGCCTACGCCGCCCGGACGCTGCCCAACGCGACCGCCGTCACGATCCCGTACACCGCCCACGTCGTGGTCGCGGCCTCGCCGTGCGCCCGGAGCATCGTCGTGTCCTTCCTCGACACCCCCGGCACCCCGCAGACCGGCTGCGCCAGCGACGTCAGGCCGCCGCAGTTCGAGATCGGACCGGAGTGATCGGGCCGACCGCTGTCAGCGGGCGTCGGCTTCCTCGATCAGGTACTGGAGCTCGTCGAAGACCTGGAGCACGACGACGACCAGGACGTGGTCCGCGACCATGAACTCGACCACCACGCCGGGTGCGGCGTAGGCCTTGCGCAGGTGCTCGTCGGGGCCGATCGGCGCCGTCGCGGTCTTGTGGTACGGGTCCCGCGCGAGGACACCGAGCGCTCGCTCCAGGAGTTCACGGCGTTCGACGGGCAGGGCGTCGATGGTCGCCCTCGCCTCCACGGTGTACTGCACCCGGTACGTCATGCCCGACACGATAGCCGGGACGGCACCCGAACGGGGGATTCGCCCCTGCCGCGGCGGCTCTCCCGGCCTCATGGGGCCAGGGGGGCGCCCGGGGTGAGGGCGAGGTGGGTGAAGCGGGCGGCGATCAGGCGGTGGGCTTCCGGGGAGGGGTGGAGGTCGTCGGGGTGGGGGTGGGTCTCGAAGTCGGGCTCGCCGTAGAGGGCGCGGCCGTCGAGGTAGTGGAGGTGGGGGTCGCCGTCGGCCCGGCGGGCTTCGACGATGCGGGCCAGTTCGTCGCGGATCACCGTGAGGGTGAGGCGGCCGGGGCCGGGGTCGCCGGTGGCGCGGAAGCGGAGGGTGCCGGTGGTGAAGTCGGGGGCGAGGGGGCCCGGGGTGTGTTCCTGGATGGGGCAGAGGAGGGGGGAGACGACCAGGAGGGGGGTGGTGGGGTGGCCGTCGCGGATGGTGTCGAGGAAGCCATGGACGGCCGGGGTGAAGGCGCGCAGGCGCATCACGTCGGCGTTGACCAGGTTGATGCCGAGTTTGAGGCTGATCAGCTCGGCGGGGGTGTCGCGGATGGTGCGGGCGGTGAAGGGGTCGAGCAGGGCGCTGCCGCCGAAGCCCAGGTTGGTGAGGTCGAGGCCGGCCGCGAGGGCCGCGAGGGCGGGCCAAGTGCCGGTGGGGTGGGTGGCGTTGGAGCCGTGGCTGATGGAACTGCCGTGGTGCAGCCAGCGGTTGCGGGTGCCGGCCGGTACGGGGGTGAGGGGCGCGTCGGAGTCGAGGGCGATGAGCTCGGTGGTCTCGGTGTGCGGGAGCCAGATCTCGACGGTCTTGTCGTGGGCGGGCAGGTCGGTGAAGTGGGCGGTACCGGGCGGGCCTTCGGTCAGGGTGGTGCGGCCGGTGGTGAGGTCGACGGTCCGCAGGTTGCCGCCGGGGACGGTGGCCCGGGCCGCCGGCCGGCCGTCGACGAGGAGGTCGTAGACGCCGTCGGGCAGGTCGGGTACGCCGGGGTAGGCGCGCTTGGTGGGGACGGTGTGGAGTGCCAGCGTGGTGGCGCGGGTGCGGAAGGCGAGGCGGACGCCGGAGGGCTGGGACTCGGCCATCGCGAGCTGCTCGTCGGGGATCTGTCGGCGGGCCTTGGCGGGCAGTCGGTGCGGGAGCAGGCCGCGGCCGGTGTGTTCGACGTCCAGGTGGCCGTGCAGGAGGGCTTCGGTGACGGGTGTGGTGATCATCGTGCTTCTTCGTTCTGTGGTGCGGAGTCGAGGGGCGGGCCGTCCGGGGCCGCGGCGGAGCGGAGCATGGCGTCGACGGAGTCGACGATCCAGTCCCAGGACTGCCGCGGGTCGACGGCGGTGTGGCTGAACCCGCCGGCCGCCTCCAGGCTGATGTAGCCGTGGAAGACACTGCCGAGCAGGCGCACGGCGTGGGTCTGGGCGGGTTCGCCGAGGTCGTAGCCGCGCAGCAGGGCCCGGCTCATCTGGGCGTGCCGGACGCCCGCGCTGGCGGCGGCCGTCTCGGCGTCGAGGCGGAGCCGGGTGGCGTCGTAGCGGCCGGGGTGGCGGGTGGCGTAGTCGCGGTAGGCGTCGGCGAAGGCGGCGAGGGCGTCGCGTCCGGAGCGGCCGGCCAGGGCGTCGGCGACGAGGTCGGCGAGTTCCTCGAGGGCGTACAGGGCGATCCTGGTCCTGAGGTCCTGGGAGCTCTTGACGTGGGAGTAGAGGCTGGCGGTCTGGACGCCGAGGCGGCGGGCCAGGGCCGCGGCGGTGACGTGGTCGAAGCCGACCTCGTCGGCGAGTTCGACGCCTGCGAGCACCACGCGGTCGGTGCTCAGTCCTGCTCGTGCCATGGCCGGTTCTCCCCTCGCTGCTTCCTATGAGCAGTATGGGGTTACCTAAATGATTTAGGCAAATGGGAAATGGGTGCAGGGAGGGGTGGGGAGAGGTGGGGCGGAGTGAGGGGCGCGCCGGGGTCAGCCGGCCAGGATGACCGTCTCCGCCGGGCCGGAGAAGCCCACCGGCTGGGCCGGCGTCCCGCTCGCCGCCAAGCGGCGGTGCTCCTGCGGGCTGACCCCGCGTACCCGCTTGAAGGCCGCCGACAGCGCGAAGGCGTTGCTGTAGCCGACCTTGCGGGCAGCGAAGGCGACGGTGCACTCGGGCTCGCGCAGCAGGTCCGCGGCGACGGCCAGGCGCCAGCCCGCGAGGTACGCCATCGGGGGCTCGCCGACCAGGGCGGTGAAGCGGCGGGCGAGGCCGGCCCGGGAGACGCCGACCCGCTGGGCCAGGTCGGCGACCGTCCACGGGGTCGCCGGGTCGTCGTGCATCATCCGCAGCACCGGGCCGACCACCGGGTCGTGCTGGGCGCGGTACCAGGCGGGGGCGCCGGAGTCCGGGGCAGCGAGCCAGGAGCGCAGGACGGAGACCACCAGCAGATCGAGGATGCGGTCCAGGACGAGCTCCTGGCCGGGCTCGTTGCGCCCTATCTCGGCGGCCAGCAGGTGCACCAGGGTGTCGTCGGCGCCCGTCCCGGCCGGGCGCACCAGCAGCGCGGGCAGGCAGCCGAGCAGCCGCTGGCCGATCTCGTGCTCGGCCTGGTACGTCCCGGACAGCACCACCGAGGAGGCCTGGTCGCCCTCGCGCCCCTGGCCCCAGGTGCGGACGCCCAGCGACATCACCTCGGAGACGTCCACCCCGTCCTTGGTGCAGACCTGGCCGGGGCCGACGATCACGTCCACCGGCGTATCGGGGTCGTCCGCGACCGTGTACGGCTCCGGGCCGCGCACGATGGCCACGTCACCGGGGTGCAGCAGCAGCGGGGTGCCCCGCTCGGGCAGGATCCACGCGTCGCCGCGGACCATCGTCACCACCGACAGCGGGGCCCGGTCCTCGATGCGCAGGGACCAGGGCGGGGTGAGGATCGACCGCAGCAGGAACGCGCCGCGGGCCTTGGGGCCGTCGAGGAGTCCCGTCAGAGTGTCCATGCGTCAAGTGTAGACGGCAGGACATCATTTGACGCTTCGTCATTTGAGAGGGTCTTGAGCGATCGAGCTGGTCCGAACGGCCCGGATGCCGGATGATCGGCCCACGGGGAACGGACCGATACCCAGCGCAAGAGAACAGAGGGGCTGCGAAGATGGAAACGGCACGCACACTCGTCCTGGTGGCGGCCACTGTCACCTGCGGACTGACCGCCGGGCTGTTCTACGCCTACGCGTGCTCGGTGATGCCGGCGCTCGCCCGGGTCGACGACCGGACGTTCATCGAGGTCATGCAGCGCGTCAACGTGGCGATCCTGAACGGCTGGTTCGTGCTCGGCTTCGTCGGCGCCCTGCTCACCACGGCGGCCGCGGTCGCCCTGCACCTGCCCTCGGACGGCCACCACGCGCTGCCCGCGACGATCGCCGCCCTGGTGCTGTACGTCGCGGCGATCGGGGTCACCCGTTCGATCAACATCCCGCTGAACGACGAGCTGGAGAAGGCCGGCGCGCCGCAGCGGATCGCCGACCCGGCGGCCGTGCGCGGCCGCTTCGAGCCGCGCTGGGTGCGCTTCAACGTGCTGCGCGCGCTGCTGTGCACGGCCGCGCTGGGGTGCCTCGCCTGGGCGCTGTTCCTCGACGGGCAGAGCTGAGGGGGCTCTCGTCCTCCGGGGTGACGCCGGGGTGAGGCAGCGGAGCCG
>NZ_JBHVUS010000031.1:0-107863 GCF_042884005.1 Kitasatospora sp. NPDC058162 | reverse complement strand
CGGACGAGGCCGACAGATCCCGTTGAGGACCCGAGGTCAGTCAGAGGGCGGGTCAGACCTGCCCGGAAACCGCTCATGAACATCCTCACTGTCAGCGGGTCACGCGGGCGGCCTGCTCGACGACGCCCGCCACCAGGCCGGGGTGGGACACCGCGACGGAGTGCGACGCGGCGACCTCGGTGGTGTGGGCGTGGGCCCGCTCGGCCATGAACCGCTGGGCGGCAGCAGGGATGTTGAGGTCCTCGGTGGTGATGACGTCCCAGCTGGGCACGGTCTGCCAGGCGGCGACGGTGGCCCGCTCGGTCAGCGCGGCCTGGGCGATCGGCCGCTGGGTCGCGGCCGCCAGTGCGGCCCGGTCGGCCGGCACGTCGGCGGCGAACTGGGCCCGGAACCTGTCCTGTCGGATGTACAGGTCGGTTCCGGTGCTGCCGTCGGCGTTCGTGACCGGCACCGGGTCCAGCGTGCCGGACAGGGTGGACCCGGGGAACTGGCCGGTCAGTTGCAGCGCGGACTCGCCCGGGGCGGGCAGGAACGCGGCGACGTAGACGAGGGCCTTGACCCGCGGCTCGCCGACGGCGGCCTCGCTGATCACCGAGCCGCCGTAGGAATGGCCGACCAGGACGACGGGGCCCTGGACGTGGTCGATGACGCTGCGCAGCGCGGCGGCGTCGGAGGCCGGGCCGCGCAGCGGGTCGGCGGCGGCCACCACCGGGTAGCCGTCGCGGCGCAGCTGCGCGATGACGCCGTCCCAGCTGGAGCCGTCGGCGAACGCGCCGTGCTCCAGCACGACGGTCGGCTTCGGGGCCCGGTCGGTGGCCGGGCCCGGGGCGGCGGCGTTCGCGGCGTTCGCGGCGCCGGCGATGCCGAACGCGCCGACGGAGGCGATCGCGCCGGCTCCGGCGGCGGCACCGGTGATGAGGCGGCGCAGGCGGCCGTTCTTCATGCTGAACACGGAAGGTCACTCTCCAAGGGGTCGGGAAACAGTGCAGTGGCTCGCCGGGTCAGAGACGGTCAGAGTCGGTCGGCGTCCACCAGGGCCTGGGCGAAGGCGGTCGGCGCCTCCTGCGGCGCGTTGTGGCCGGTGCCGGTGAGGACTCGGTGCTCATACGCGCCGGTGAAGAACTTCCGGTACCCGGCGCCGTCGGTGGTGGCCAGGAATGGGTCGAGCGCTGGGTCCAGGGTGATGGTCGGCACCGTGATGACCGGCCGGGCCGCGAGCAGCTGCTCGTAGCGGTCGTAGCGGCGCTCGCCGTCGGCCAGGCCGAGGCGCCAGCGGTAGTTGTGGATCACGATGGCGGCGTAGTCGGGGTTCTCGAACGCGGCGGCCGTGCGCTCGAAGGTGGCGTCGTCGAACTTCCAGGTCGGGGACACCTCGTCCCACACCAGCCGGCACAGGTCGTGCCGGTTCTGCCTGGTCTCCATGGCGACGCGGCCGCGGTCGGTGGCGAAGTAGTACTGGTACCACCAGGTGTGCTCGGCCTTCGGCGGCAGCGGGTTGCGCTGGGCGGGGACGTCGGTGATGAGGTAGCCGCTCACCGACACCAGGGCCCGGACCCGCTCGGGCCACAGCGCCGCGATGATGCCGGCCGTCCGGGAGCCCCAGTCGAAGCCGGCCAGCGCCGCCCGGTCGATCTTCAGGGCGTCCATCAGGGCGAGGATGTCGAGGGCGATCGCGGACTGCTGCGCGTTGCGGACGGTCGTCGGGGACAGGAACGCGGTGGTGCCGTGGCCCCGCAGGTAGGGCACGATCACCCGGTAGCCGGCGTCCGCCAGGAGCGGCGCCACGTCGACGTAGCTGTGGATGTCGTAGGGCCAGCCGTGCAGGCAGATGACCACGGGGCCGTGCTTCGGCCCGGCCTCGGCGTAGCCGATGTCGAGTACGCCCGCCTGGACCCGCTTGAGCTCGGTGAACGTGGTGTGGGTGCCCGGGGCGATGGCCGGGATGACCGGGGCCCGGCGGCCGGACTGGCCGGGCCGGTCTGGCCGGTCGGCACCGGCCGCGGCCGCAGAGGCGGAGGCCGCGCCGAGCGACGCGGCCGTGGCGCCCACGCCGAGACCGACCGCCCTGGTGAAGGTACGCCTGCTGATCATGTCTGGTCCTTCCCGGAGACTCGCTGGTGCCCCAACTGTTCTTCGGCCACCGGCCGGACGCATCAGTCATCTGACGGTGCGCCGCCGGAGACGTGCGAAATGCCTGCCGTCACCTGGTGCGCAGGGGCCCCGCGAAGGACTTGCGCAGGGCGGCGGGGGCGGCGACGGGGAGCAGGGCAGCGAGCATCCGGCCCTTGAAGTGCTGGGGCTGCCGGGTCAGTTGGACGTCGACCCGGGTGCCGTCGTCCTCGGGGGTCAGCCGGAAGACCCAGCCGCCGCCGGGGCCGAAGAGCTTGGAGTCCAGGGTGGTGACGGTGACGGTGTCGCCGTCGGGCTCCCAGTCGTAGCGGGCGCGCTCCCAGGCGGCGGCGGTGCCCTCGGTGACCTCGGCCCAGGTGTCGCCGAGGGCGTGGACCTCGAAGTGCTCGGCGTCGATGGACGGCCAGGTCTCGGCGCGGGCGGGGGTGAAGTCGGTCAGCACCGCCCGGACGTCCTGCGCGGGGAGGGTGGAGACGAGCTGGAACCGTACGACTGCCATGGTGGTGTCCTCATCGGAAAGTAACTGTTCTGACCGGTGACGAAAGAGTTCCATGAGTCGGCGTCACCCGTCAAGATGGTTACGGGTGATCGGGTCCGGAGACGCAGAACGGGCGGACGCCCCGCAGGGGGTGTCCGCCCGTTCGCCGGTCGGGTCGGCTGTCGGCCGGTCAGGTGTCGATGAGTCAGGTGCCGCTGGGCCTCACGGCATGGCCGGGGGGAGCGTCGCGCCGGGGGAGGTCGGCGCCCAGGTGGGCGGGGCGGCGGCCTCCCGGGGGTCGGTCTCGCGCATCAGGACGCGCCAGCCGTCCTCGCCGCCGATGCCGTCGAGGCGCAGCCGGAGCTGCTTGACCTGCCGGGTGCGCTCGAAGTAGAGCACCACCGACTGGCGGACCGAGCCCTCTCCGTGGAACTCCGCGGTGACCGGGCCCTGTGCGCCCGCCCGGAACGCCTGCACCCAGTTGCCGGCCGTGCTGCGCGCCTCCGCGCCGGAGCCGTCGGAGGTGGCCATCGCCGCCAGGGAGTCCTCGGAGCCGTCGGCGAGGCGCCAGACGATCTGCTGGGTCAGCCGCAGGGTGCCCGCGGACGGGAATCCGACCGTGCGCAGCGGCTCGTGGGCGGCGTAGTCGTCGACGTACCGGAGGTCGTCGTCGGCCGACATCCACCAGGCGGTGGCGGCGGACGAGGCGAGCGCGGCGACGAGGGCGGCGGCGGTGACCGTCTTCCACCGGCCCCCCGGGGGCCCGGCCGGCCTTGGGGCGTGCATTGCTACTCCTTTGCCCACTGTTGAACGGCAGTGATGCGGGGAGTTTAAGGAGGTCAGCGGCCTGACGGCGGGCCCGAAAGCGGACGAATGCCGTCAATCCCGAGGATCCTCCGGAATGTTGATGGGATCGTGACGTCTGCTCGGAGGCGGGTGGACCGGTGGGCGGGCCGGTGGGCGGACCGGTGCCCTCGCCGCGGAGTCCCCGTGGAATCCCCGCGGCGAGGGCGCGGGTTCAGCCGCTCAGTCGAGCGTCCACTGCTGCAACGGCGAGCCGTTGTCGGGTTGTTGGGTCAGCAGGTCGCCGTCGTCGGGGCCGTCCGTGGTGAGCAGGAGCCCGCTGTGGACGTTGCTGAGGGTGTAGGTGCCGGAGGGGAGCCGGGTGGCGGTCCAGCGCTGGTTGTCGTTGCCGGTGCAGGTCCACTGGATCACGGGGGTGCCGGGCGCGGTGGCACCGCCCTGGTCGTCCGCGCACAGTCCGGAGTGGGTGTTGGTGAGGGTGTACGAGCCGTCGGCCTGCCGGGCGAAGGTCCAGCCCTGGTTCGCGCCGCCGTTGGCGGTCCAGGTGTCGAGCCGGGTGCCGGGGGCCGTCGACCAGTCGGGGTCGTCGAGGGCCTGGCCGGAGGTCGACACCACGTGGGTGCCATCGAGGCCGGGGGTGGCCGTGGCGGGGGTGAGGATGAGGGTCTGGGCGGCGACCGGGCGGGTGTCGGCGGTGCTGCCGGGGTTGTCCCAGCTGCGCTGGGGGGAGGTGGCCACGGCCTGGGGGCCGGTGGTGAGGCTGAGCGCGAGGTCGCTGTAGCGGTTGACCAGGCGGTAGCCGCCGGTGGGTGCGGACGGCCCGCTGCCCGTCGGGCTGGTGGCCACGATCTGGATCGACCACTGCTGGCCGACGGTGGGTGCGCCGCCGCGGGCGGCGAGCGTCGGGGCGGCGCCCCAGGCGCGGCCGGCGTTGCCGCGGGAGTCGACGCCGAGCAGCTTGCCGGAGCCGGCGTTGGCGATGGTGTAGAAGCCGTCGCCGGTGGGGGTGAAGGTCCACTGCTGGGCCGGGGCGTCGGCGGTGGCGGAGGTGGTCAGGGCGTTCCCGCTCTGGGCCAGGGCGCGGCCGTTGCCGGCGGCCAGTCGGTACGGGACGCCGCCGGTGACGGGGGCGGGCGGCGGGCCGGTGGCGGCGGTCGGGGCGATGGTGACCTCGGAGTACTCGCCGCTGCCGGTGGAGCAGCTGTACCAGCAGTAGGAGCGGAAGGTCTTGCCGAGCACGGTGGTGCCGGTGCGGTTTCCGGAGTCGACCAGCCAGCGGTACCAGGAGCTCTGCGGCCCGCCGACGGAGCCGATGTCGGTCCACTGCTGGGTGGCCAGGTCGTCGGTGACGTAGTAGTGCTGGGGCTGGTCGGAGCCGGCCTCGTTCTCGGGGGTGCCGAGGTACTTGCCGAGGTAGGCGCTCCAGGCGATGTTCAGCACGGACAGCTGCGAGGGGGCCGGCATGGTGCCGGTGGCGATCTGGGTGCGGATGCTGCCGGTCCGCGTCGGGGAGTAGTCGTCACCGGGGGCGAGGTAGCCGGTGCCGACGCCCTGGGCGGGGACGAGGTCGCTCTCCGCGCCGCCGACGCCCGGGGTGGACCAGGAGCCGTCGTGCCACTTGGTCCAGGAGGAGGCCGCCATCTTCCCGGAGATGGGCGCGCGGGCGACGTGCTCCTCGAAGCCGCCCCAGCCGCCGGTCTTGTCGACGGCCCGGGACATGTAGAACACGTAGAAGTAGCCGGAGCGGTAGTCGGTGAACAGGCGCGGGTCGCCGTCGCCGTAGGAGTAGGTGGAGCCGGGGAAGGTCGCGGTGTCGCCGCGGACGGTGCTGTACGGGGTGGTGATCGCGTGGTCCGTGATGGTCCAGGTGTGGCCCTGGTCCTTGGAGACGGTGGCGTCGATGGCGTCGTAGTGCAGGCCGTCGCCGAACGGCTGCGGGGTGAACTCGTTGTGGACCAGGCCGTACCACCAGCCGGTGTCGGGGTCGACCCAGACGCCGGTCAGGTCGCAGTAGTTGCGCTGGGCGTAGCCGGAGCCGGCGGGCGCGGCGGTGGCGCCGAGGCCGGTGGGGCTGTTGTTGCAGCGCCAGGTGGTGTCGCCGTTGCTGTCCTGGGGGTTGGCGGGGTTCACCGCGGTGCTGATCGGCGCGGGGGTGGCGGTGTCGAAGTCCGCGCCGCGGTAGAACTGCCAGCTGCGGCCGTCCTTCGCGCCGTACAGCGAGTGGGCGGACTGGTAGTAGAACTGCCCGTCGGTGTCGGTGTAGCCGAAGGCGGGGGTGTCGTCGGCGTTGCCGAAGGGGACGGGTTTGCCGCTCGAGAGGGTGTAGGGCGCGGGCGGTGCCGCGGTGCCGCCCCAGACCTCGGTGGCGGAGGGGGTGCACGGGGCGAGGCCGACCCGGGCTCCGTCGGTGGCCGAACTGCCCTGGAGGGCGAGGCACTTGGCGGACTTGGCGGAGTAGACGGTGCCGTCCGGGAGCCAGCCTAACCGCTGGTTGGGGCCGGCCGTGCAGCCGTACAGCTGGAGCAGCGCGCCGGTGGCGTTGGAGGCGTCGGTGATGTCCAGGCACTTGCCGAACGCGGTGACGCTGCCGTCGGGGTGCCAGGTCCACTGCTGTGCGGCCGAGCCGTCGCAGCTGAGCAGTTGGACGGGGTTGCCGTCGGCGGTGCCGGCGTTCGCATCGTCCAGGCACTTGCCGCCGATGGTGACCGTGCCCGTGGTGCCTGTGGTGGCGGTGGGCGGGGCGGCGGAGGCGGGGGGAGCGGCGGCGAGCGGCAGGCAGGTCGCCGCCGCCAGGGCCAGGACCGGCACGAGCGAGGCCCGGGCCGGCCGGGACGTCGTCCGTCTCATCGGGGGATCCTTCCGGAGGCGTGCCGCCGGTGGAGTGGGGGAGGCGGCACGACTGGCGATTAGTTCCGCCAGAATCCGAACTTATTAGGGGTCATGTCAACCCCCGTGCAGCAATCCGATGTGTGCGGGAAGGCCGGCCCCGCGCAGGGCCCTGGGTGGCCGGTCAGCCCCGGGCGGGCGTCATGGCGCTGGTCGGGTCCTGGTAGACGGCGTCCAGGGCGAGCAGGGCGCCGCCGCGCGCGGTGCCGGTCAGCCCGGTGGTGGACAGCACGACCTCGCAGCCCCCGGCGTCCGGGGCCATCACCCGCTCGCGCATCTGGGCGGTCACGCTGTCCAGCAGGTACTCGCCGAAGAAGGCGAAGTGGCCGCCGAGGACGATCAGCCGGGGGTTGAGGATGTCGGCCAGCAGGGCCAGGCCGGGAGCGAGGCTGTCGGCGATCCGCTGCAGCGCCGCCAGCGTGCGGGCGTCCCCGGCGCCCGCCCGGTCGCGCAGTTCGGCCAGCCGGCGCTCCAGGTCGACCATCGGGTCCCAGACCAGGTCGCCGGGGTCGGCGGCGTAGCGCAGCAGGGCGCCGCGGCCGATGGTGGTCTCCCAGCAGCCGCGTCTGCCGCAGGCGCACAGCTGCTCGGAGGGCACCAGCTGGAGGTGGCCGACCTCGCCCGCGTAGCCGCCCGCGCCGCGCACCAGCTGCCCGCCGGCGATGATCCCCACCCCGACGCCGGTCTGGCCGGTGACGTAGACGAGGTCGCGGACGTTGTCGGCGGAGGCGGTCACGTACTCGGCCAGGGCGCCGAGCTTCGCGTCGTTCTCCAGGTGCATCTCGGGGGCGCCCGGCCCCAGCCGCTCGCGCAGACCGGCGATGGCGGGCACGTCCCGCCAGCCGATGTTGGAGGCGAAGCCGACGGTGCCGGTGACGATGTCGGTGGCGCCGGGCGTGGCCAGGGTGACCCCGGCGACGCGTCCGCCGTCGCGGCGCAGTGCCTCGATGCCCCGGGCGACCAGCTGGGCGGTGGTGTCCAGGGTGGCGTCGGGCCCGGCGGCCCGGACGTCGAAGGGGATCCGCTGCTCCGCGGTGATCTCGCCCTTGAGGTTGAGGGCGAGCAGGCTGACGTAGTCCACGTTGATCTCGGCGCCGATGCCGTGTACCCCGCTGCCGTCGATCTCCACGGCCTGCCCGGGCCGGCCGACGGTGCCCCGGTCCCGCTCGGCCTCGCCCTCGCGGATCAGCCGGCCCTCCAGCAGCTCCGCGGTGAGGTTGGAGACGGTGGCCTTGGGCAGGCCGGTGTCCTCGGAGATCCGGGCGCGCGAGCGGGGGCCCTCGTCGCGCAGCAGCCGCAGCACCATGCCGAGGTTGGCCCGGCGGGAGGACGAGCGGTCGCGGGCGACGGCCGGGCCCGCCATGGCCAGGCTCCGTACGCCGGAGCCCTGAAGCGCTGCCTTCACGAACCGCTCCTCTGGTGGTCACGGGGGTGCCGTCGGTCTTCCTCCGCGGCCTCTTGACTTTATCAGGGTTGGTTCAAACAATAACCGAACGAATTGGCTGGTACCCGCTTCGCCCCGGGTTCGAGCCCCGCCCTCCGGGTCCGAGGAGACACACACGTGAAGACAAGACCTGTTTCGACGGCCGCCGCGCTCGCGCTCGTGACGGCCGCGGTCCTCGTCGCCGGCTGCTCCTCCGGCGGCAGCGGAAGCGGGGGTACGGGCGCCGCCTCGGGCCCGGTCAAGCTCGAGTTCTGGGGCTGGGCCCCCGGGTACGAGGAGTCGGTAGCCCAGTTCAACAAGACCCACCCGGACATCCAGGTCGACTTCGCCAAGACCGCCTCCGGCGCCAAGGGCGGCTACACCAAGATGCTCACCGCCGCCAAGGCCGGCAACGCCCCCTGCCTGGCCCAGGTCGGCTACGAGACCCTGCCCAGCTTCGCCGCCGCCGGCGCCCTCACCGACGTCGGGAAGTACACCGCCTCCGCCAAGGGGCAGTTCGCCGACTGGACCTGGAACCAGGTCACCGTCGACGGCCACACCTACGGCATCCCGGTCGACACCGCGCCGATGGCCCTGATGTACCGCAAGGACCTCTTCGCGAAGTACGGCATCGACAAGCCCCCGGTCACCTGGGAGGAGTACGCCGCCGACGCCGCCAAGGTGCACGCCGCCGACCCCACCGTCTACCTCGGCAACTTCGGCAACGACCCGTACACCTACGCCGGGCTCGCCTGGCAGGCGGGCGCCAAGTGGTTCGGCACCGGCAACGACCAGTGGCAGGTGAGCCTGGACAGCGACGCCAACCGCAAGGTCGCCGGCTACTGGCAGGACCTGCTGGACAAGAAGCTGGTCAAGACCGACCCGAGCAACGACGCCTCGCAGTTCGGCGACATGGCGAACGGCAAGATCCTCTCCGACGTCAACGCGGTCTGGGACGCCCCGATCATCGCGAGCAGCGTCAAGGACGGCTCCGGCCAGTGGGCCGTCGCCCCGATGCCGGTGTGGGACGCGGCCAAGCCCGCGTACGGCAACGACGGCGGCTCCGCCACCGCCGTCCTCAAGGGCTGCGCCCACGCCAAGGAGGCCGCCGAGTTCGCCACCTGGATGAGCACCGACGCCGACAGCCTAGGCAACCTGATCAAGGTCACCGGTATCTACCCGGCCGCCACCTCGGGACTGTCCCACCCCGCGCTCAGCCAGCCCGACCCGTTCTACGGCGGGCAGGTCATCTACGACGTCTTCAAGGCGGAGGCCGCGCACATCACCACCGACTGGCAGTGGGGGCCGACCATGACCCAGACCGCCACCGACCTCGGCGACGGGCTCGGCAAGGCGGGCACCGGCGGCTCCACCCTGCCGAAGGTGCTCGCCGACCTGCAGAGCCGGACCGTGGCGGGCATGAAGCAGCAGGGCCTCGCCGTCGCCGGCTGACCCCTCGGCAGCGGACCCGTCGCCGGCTGACCAATTGTCGGCTGGCCCGGCACCGACCGGTCGGGCCGGGGCACCCGGCTCGACCCACCCATGCTCCACCACGGAGGGACGACACCCATGACCACCGCCCTCGCCGGGCGGACAGCACCGCAGGACCAGGCCGCCCGCCCGGCCGCCCGGCGCTCCCGCCGCCAGGCCCGGACCGTCGCGCTGTTCCTGGCCCCGTTCCTGCTGCTGTTCACGGCCCTGTACCTGGCGCCGATCGGCTACACCCTCTACCAGAGCCTGTTCCGGATGCACCGCTCCGGACTCGGCCTCTCGGCCCCCACCCAGGTCTTCGCCGGACTCGGCAACTACGCGACCGCGCTGGGCGATCCGGCCTTCCGCGGCTCGCTGCTGCGGGTGCTGCTGATCGGCGTGGTCCAGGTGCCGGTGATGCTGCTGCTGGCGCTCGTCCTGGCCCTGCTGCTGGACGCGAAGTCGACCATGTTCAAGCGGTTCTTCCGGCTGGCCTTCTTCCTGCCCTACGCCCTGCCCGGGGTGGTCGGCGCGATCATGTGGTCCTACCTGGTCGCCCCCGGCCTGAGCCCGATCACCGCCGCCGCCCACCACCTGGGCCTGCAGCTGAACCTGACCTCCGACGGCATGCTCGGCCCGACCATCGGCAACATGCTGACCTGGGGCTGGACCGGCTACAACATGCTGATCATCCACTCCGCCCTCCAGGCCGTCCCGGCCGAGCTCGCCGAGGCGGCCAGGATGGACGGCTGCTCGGCCTTCGGCATCGCCTGGCGGATCAAGGTCCCGATGATCCGCCCGGCCCTGGTGCTGACCACGGTGTTCTCCATCATCGGCACCGCCCAGCTCTACAACGAGCCCGCCATCCTGCACAACGTCGCCCCCAACCTGAGCAGCAGCTACACCCCCATCTACGCCGCCTACAACGCCGTGGACGCCAACAACTTCAACCTCGCCGCCACCGAATCGGTCGTGCTCGCGCTGCTGGCGTTCGCGCTGTCCTTCGGCTTCCTCAAGCTCGTCCAGCGCCGCGGGGAGGCCCTGTGAACACCGCCGCTGCCACCGCCACCACCGCCACCGACCGTCCTGGCCGTCCGGACCGCGCCGACCGTGCCGTCCGGTACACGGCTTCGCGCTGGCTCACCCTCGGCGTGCTCCTGATCGCCTCCGTCTACTTCCTCGCCCCGGTCTGGTGGCTGCTGGTCGCCTCGACCAAGACCAGCAGCGGCCTGTTCGCCGGGAACGGCTTCTGGTTCGGAGACTTCGCCCTCTTCGACAACCTGCGGGAGGTCTTCACCCGCCAGGACGGGATCTACCGGCAGTGGCTGGGCAACAGCGCCCTCTACGCCGTGGGCGGCGCGACCGTCTCCACCCTGATCTCGGCGATGGCCGGCTACGCCCTGGCCAAGTACCGGTTCCGGGGGCGGGAGTTGACCTTCAACGGGGTGCTCGCCGCGGTGCTGGTGCCGCAGCCGCTGCTGGCCGTGCCGCTCTACCTGCTGTTCTCCGAACTGCACCTGGTCAACTCCTACTGGGCGGTGCTGCTGCCCAGCATGGTCAGCCCGTTCGGCGTCTACCTGGCCCGGATCTACGCCGCCGCCGCCGTACCGGACGAGCTCATCGAGGCCGGACGGATCGACGGCGCGGGCGAGTTCAGGATCTTCGCCACGGTCGCCCTGCGGGTGATGTCTCCGGCGCTGGTCACCATCTTCCTATTCCAGTTCGTCGCCATCTGGACCAACTACCTGCTGCCCGTGCTGATGCTGGCCGACGACCACCTCCAGCCGGTCACCGTCGGCGTCGTCGGCTGGCAGGCCCAGCGGGCGCTCGGCCCCGGCGCGCCGCCGCTCAACCTGGTGGTCACCGCCGCGATGGTCTCCGCGATCCCGCTGGTCGTCCTGTTCCTGTCCCTGCAACGCTTCTGGCGCGCCGGCCTCACCGCCGGGAGCGTCAAATGAGGAGGCCCGGCGTGCGAGCCCGGTACCACCTGCGGTTCCAGCTCCACCCCACCCCGGACGCCGCCGAGCGCACCGCCGAACTCGCCGCCTTCTGCCGGGAGTCGGGCGTCGACGAGGTCGTCCTGCTGCTCGGCGCCGAGGAGTTGTACCCCGGCCACCCCGCGGGCGGGGCCGAGGACCGGCTGTACGACACCGCCACGACCGCCGTGGGGATCCTGCGCGGAGCCGGGCTTGAGGTCAGCCTCAACCCCTGGGTCACCGCCGGCCACGCCGACCGCGGCCGGGCCGACCGGCTCGGCTTCGCCCCGATGGTCGGACCGGACGGCACCGCGGCCACCGCCCAGGCCTCCCTGGCCTGCCCGCGCTTCCGCTCCTGGATCACCGCCCACTACGCCCGCTTTGCCGAACTCGGCTTCCGCGTGCTGTGGTTGGAGGACGACTTCCGCTACCACAACCACGCGCCGCTGCCCTGGGGCGGCGGCTTCGAGCCGCTGATGCTGGAGCGCCTCGCCGAACTGGCCGGGGAGCCGGTGACCAGGGAGCGGGCGGTCGCCGCCGTGACCGCCCCGGGCCCGCCGCACCCGTGGCGCGCGCTGCTGCAACAGGTCTGGCGCACCGCACAGTTGGAGGTCGCCGGCCACGTGGCGGCAGCGGTCGCCAAGGCCTCCGGCGGGCGCTCGCAGCTCGGGCTGATGAGCTCCGAGCCCGGCGTCCACTCGGTCGAGGGCCGCGACTGGCCGGCCCTCTTCGACGCGCTCGGCATCGACGGGCAGGCCTCGCACCGGCCGCACTTCGCCCGCTACTCGGACGCGCCGGGCCGCGAACTCAGCTTCTCGGTCTGGATGCTGGAGGTCCAGCGGGCCCTGCGGCCACGGCACGTGCGCAGCGAACCGGAGATCGAGAACTGGCCGCACACCGCGTGGTCCAAGTCCGACACCCAGACCTGGTCGGAGCTCGTCACCGCCCAACTCGCGGGCTCCGACGCCATGTTCCTCAACCTCCACCCCATGCAGTCGGGCGCGGCCGGACGCTTCCCGCGGGTCGCCGAGCTGCTGCGCCGCTCCCGGCCCGCGCTGGACCTGCTCGCCGGGCCGGCGGCGCCCACCCACGGCGTGTCGCTGCCCGTCCGCCCGGACGCCGCCGCGCACGTCCGCACCCGCCGGGGCGGCGACCTCGCCGACCTGGCCGTCGACCCCGGCCCGGCCGCGGACCACCTGCTCCGCTACGGCGTGCCCGTCACCGCGGCGGACGCCCCGGTCCGGGTGCTGTTCGGACAGCTCGCCTGGGCCTACGAGGACGCCGAGCTCCGGCGGATGCTCGCCGGCGGCCTGCTGCTCGACGGCACCGCCGCTCACATCCTGCGGGCCCGCGGATTCGGCGGCCTGCTCGGGGTGACCGTCGAGGAGGTGGTCGAGCGCGAGGCCACCTGCGAGCCGGGCCCGTACGCGCTGGAGCGGGTGCTGACGGGGGAGGGGGCGGGCGCCTACCTGAGCGTCAACGTCCAGCCGGCCCTGGCCCGGCTCCGGCCGGCCGCGGGGGCCGAGACCTGGACCGAGATCCTCACCCCGGACCACCGGGTCTGGGGCGCCGGCCGCTGCGTGTTCACCAATGAACTCGGCGGCCGGATCGCGGTGACGGCCGCCACGGCGGTCGAGCTGCTGCCCCACGACGACGACGGGCAACGCCTGCTGCACGCCGCGATCCGCTACCTGGAGGGTGACCGGCCCACTCTGCCACTGGTCACCGGCGGCCCCCACCTGATCCCGCACCTGACCCGCACGGCGGACGGCTGGCGGCTCGCCGTCGCCAACGGCAGCGCCGACCCGGCCCACCCCCGGGTGGAGCTGCCCGGCAACCCCGCCCGCACCGACGCCGTGCTGCTCCGCCCGCTGGCCGCCCCCGAGCCGGTCGAGGCCGCAGTGACCGGTCGCAGCGTCGAGGTCACCGAGGAGCTGCCGCACCGCGGCTGGCTGCTGCTCGACTGGCAGTAGCCGCGGCCGGCATGCCGGGAGCCGGCCCCACCGGGACGCGCACGATCGCGCCATTCCCTCCGGGCTCGAACCGCCCTCCTCTCCACTGGGTACAAGCCGGACGGGCCGGAACCCTGCCACGGGCGATCGCGTCGCGGCGCTCCCGCCGATGGCGGCGGCCGGAGCGGCCTGGAGAGGGAGCCGGCCGCCATGGCCATCGGATGATCCGAATGGCCGGAATCGGGGTGAGTCCTGATCTGTCCGGAAAGGGCTTCGGGCGACGCGGCGCCCTACCCGGGCCCGCTCTCGCGGCGGTACTCCTGGGGGGCGGTCAGCACCGGCGACCGGTCTGCCGGTGCGCCCCGACGAGAAGGAGTGATGGACTCATGACCAGCGCGATCCCGATCCCCGATGCGCGGATGAAGGAGCTGCGGGAGCTGGCTGCCAGGCTGAGGCCGGAGCGGGTCGCCGTCTCCTGCGACCAGCTGCAGGCCGACATGGACAAGTCCTTCGGGTCGTCCTTCTCCGACCCCGCCGCGGGTCTGGGCTACTTCATCGACTACATCTGGGCCCTGTCGCTCGGGTGCGCCTTCCTCAAGAACTACGACCCGGCCTTCACGGACCCGACCACGGGCAAGCAGTTCCAGATGCAGGTGGTGGCCAACTCCTGGGACGTCCGCGGCTCCAAGCTGTACATGGAAGGGAGCTACCTGTGGGCCGACGACATCAACCGCAAGGGCAACACCGACAGCGGCAAGGACATCTACGACCTCTTCCAGCTGGTGCCGGCCGGCTTCAAGGCCTCCGTCGCGGGTGACAAGCGGGATGCGTACTACATCCTCGTCGCGAGCGGAGCCCAGGCGGGGAAGTACCTCACCGGCCAGACGGACGGCGACGGCTACCGCTGGATCGTGGCGCAGGAGTACGGCGACGACAAGAGCACCCTGGACGTGTGGACGCTGAGCCGCGAGACGTACGCGAAGGACAACAACGAGGCGTCGGGCAAGGCCATCGACAACATCGACGCGTCCGGCAATCACCTCGGGCGGCTCGACGACCCCAACGACAAGGGCGGCCGCCGCATGCAGGTCTACGGCACGTGGAACGGCAAGGCCAACCAGCTGTTCCACTTCCGCCCGGAGGGCTACATCGGCTGAACGGGCCTGGTCGACGCCGCCCGCCCGCCGCCCGGCGGGCGGGCGGCGCTCTCCGGTCGCCGTTCGGTCGCCTTCGGTCAGGCCGATGTGACGGTGGGGAAGCTGTCGCCGCCGACGGCCCAGCGGCCGTGGCGCATCACGGCGACCAGGTCGTAGCTGTCGGAGTCGACCACGACCAGGTCGGCGAGCTTGCCGGTTTCCAGCGAGCCGATGGAGTCGGTGAGGCCGAGCAGCCGGGCCGGGGTGGCGCAGAGCGACTCGACGGTCTGGGCGAGGGTCAACCCGTGTACCAGCAGGGATCTTTGGAAGACCCGGTCGAGGGTGAGCGTCGACCCGGCGATGGAACTGCCGTCGGGGAGCATCGCGACGCCGTTCTCGACGCGGACCTGGAGGGGGCCGAGGGGGTAGAGGCCGTCGCCCATGCCGGCGGCGCCCATGGCGTCGGTGATCAGGGCGACGCGGTTGGGGCCGGCGGTGCCGTAGGCGAGGTCGAGGACGGAGGGGTGGAGGTGGACGCCGTCGTTGATGAGTTCGACGGTGACGCGTTCGTCTTCGAGGAGGGCGACGATGGGGCCGGGGGCGCGGTGGGCGATGCCGGGCATGGCGTTGAAGAGGTGGGTGGCGACGGTGGCGCCGGCGTCGATGGCTTCGAGGGTGGTGGTGTAGTCGGAGTCGGTGTGGCCGACGGCGGCGATGATGCCGAGGTCGGCGAGCATGCGTACGGAGTCGAGGCCGCCGGGGAGTTCGGGGGCGAGGGTGACCATCTTGGCGTGGCCGCGGGCGGCGTCGACGAGTTTGCGGACCAGGGCGGGGTCGGGGTCGCGCAGCAGGTCGGGGCGGTGGGCGCCGCAGCGGTTGTGGGAGATGAAGGGGCCCTCGAAGTGGATGCCGGCGAGGGTGGCGTCCTCGACGAGTTCGGAGAGGACGGCGGCCTGGCGGGTGAGGTCGTCGATCTCGCCGGTGACGGTGGAGGCGACGGTGGTGGTGGTGCCGTGTTCGAGGTGGGTGCGGGCGGCGAGCAGGGCTTCTTCGGCGATGCCGGAGGTGTAGGAGGCGCCGCCGCCGCCGTGGACGTGCAGGTCGACGAAGCCGGGGACGACGGTGTGGCCGGTCAGGTCGAGGTCGCCGGGCCGGGTCTCCCCGCCGAGGCCTGCGATCCGGGTGCCCTCGACGGTCAGGCGGTCGCCGTCGACGACGCCGCCGGGCAGGACGAGCCGGGCGCCGGACAGGGCGGTGCGATCCAGGACGGTCACGCGCGTCTCCCACTCTGCTCAGAACTGTTCGATCGGCCCAAGGTACAAGCAATTATGAACAGGGGATAGCCGGTCGCGACGGCGGCGTGGACGTGACCAAGAGGGCTCCGGGTGGTGGGAGTTGTGATCGGTTTGTGATCGTACTGGTCACTCGTGGGACTGTCGGCCGTTGCCCCCGACGTGCACAATCGGCCGCATGACGACAGCCGCGGGCGCTCCGCCCACGCAGGACGCGCCGTCCAACCTCGCCATGGGATTCCTGACGGGTGGTGTGATCGGGGCGTCCCTGGCCGCGTTCATCAGCGGATGCGTCATCGGGAAGGTGCCGCTGATCGTCCTGGGGCTCGCGCTGCCCGCGGCCTACGGTCTGGCGGTGTTCCTCGCCACGCTGCCGCGCCGGGCCCGGGAGGCCGCCGTCGTGCCGTGCACCGCGCTCGCGCTGATCGAGGGCCTGGAGGCCGTCGGGGGTGAGGCCAGCGATGTGCCGGTGCGGTTCGAGCTGAGCGTGGTGCCGGACGGCGCGCCCGCCTTCCGGGTCGGGATCCGGCAGGAGATCAACCTGGTCGAACTCCCCGACTACCGGCCGCGCGGGGTCGTGGTGGTGGAGTACCCGCCGGACCGGCCGTGGAAGGCGCGGATCGTGAAGCGGCCGACGCCGGAGTGGGAGCGTCGGGCAGCCGGGGCGCGGTTGGACTCGGTGCCCGGCCCGGCCTCACGGGAGGAGGACTCGTTGGGCTGCGCGGTCGGTCTGCTCGCCGTCCTCGGCCTGCTGCTCGGCGCGGCCGCCGTGCTCCTGCTCTTCCGCACCGAGCTGTTCGCGGCGGTCGAGGACGGGATCGGCACGTCCGGACCGGCCGTGACGTCCTCCTCCTCGTCCTCGTCCACCACGGTCACCGTGACCTCGGCGACCGGCACGGTCGCCCTCGGGCCGGGGCAGTCCCTGCTCGACCAGGGCGAACTGCGCAAGGCCGTCGAGTCGTTGACCCAGGGCACGGACCAGCGCCGGGCGCTCGCCGTCGTGGTGCAGGACCGTCTGCTGACGGTCGTCTTCGCGCCTGCCGGCGGCCAGGGTCCCGGGTTCGACCCGCGCTCCCTGCCGTACGACCGCGTCCCCGGCCTGGTGGAGGAGGCCCGGAGCACCCTCGGCGTCGGGACCCCGAAGAGCTGGCAGCTGACCGCCGACGGGCTCACCGGCGCGCTGACGCTCAGGGTCGTGGTGACCGGCGACGGGGGCGCCGGGACGCTGGAGGCGGACGGGCGGGGCCAAGTGCTGCGGCGCAGCGGCGGCTGAGCGGAACAGGAGGAGGGTGCAATGGGGTGGGACGGGGTGCTGCTGCTGTGGTGCGCGCTCTGGGCGGTGGTGGCCGTGGTCGGGCTGGGCCGGTCGCTGGCCGGGGTGACCAAGGCCCAGCGGACGGTGCGGCTGACGGGGCGGATCGTACGGGTGACGCAGCCCCGGCACGGCGGGTCCCGGAAGGGCGGGATCTCGGTGGTCGTCTCCTACCGTGACCCGGCCTCGGGGGCGGAGGTCGTGGTGACCAACGACGGTGACCGCGGCGAGATGATCACCGCCGCTTGGGAGGGCCGGGAGATCGGGGTCAGTCACCCACGGGGCAGGCCGCACGCCTACCGCTTCTCCGGGATCCCCGAGGGCCCCGCCCGCGGACTGGGCTGGCCGGCCTTCGCGCTCTTCCTGGTCTATGCCGGGCTGGTGGCCCTGGCCTCGCTCCGGTGGGGGTGGCCGTGGGCGCTGATCGGCGTCGCCGGCCCGTGGGGCTTCGCCGGGATCCTCCAACTTCCGGGGGCGGTACGGGAGAAGAACGACCGCCTCGGGGAACTGGCCGCGATGGAGGCGGTGCCGGGGCGGGTGGTCGCGGTCCTCCAGGACACCAGCCTCGACGACGACGGCCACGTCTCGACCACCATCACCCCGGTGGTGTCCTTCACCACCCGGGCCGGCGCGGCCGTCACGGCCTACTGCACATCTCACCTCGCGAACCCGGCCGGTGCGTACGGACACGAGCTGACGATCCATCATCTTGTTGCGAATCCCGGCGAGTTCACCCTGGACCCGGCCGCCGAGCGGAGCACGGCAGGGCGGGACGTGGTGCACCAGGTGCTGATGGTCCTCGTGCTGGCGGTGACCACCGTGACGGCAACGGTGCTGCTCTGAGCGGCCGCGGGACGGCTGCGGGACGGCCGCGGGACGGCCAGGGGGCGGTACCGGGCGAACCCCGGCACCGCCCCCGTTTCTCAGTCCCGGCCGCGGCGCACCAGGCGCGCGCCGAGACCCAGGCGCGTGGTGGCGGCGCCCGCGCAGCCGCCGAGCAGGATCGCGAGCCAGGTGCCGAGCCCCAGGCCACGGCAGACCAGGGCGGTGGCGACCAGCACGGCCAGCAGCACCGCGAGGTCCACGGCCGCGGCCCGCCGGCCCGCGGGCCCGTACCGACCGGTCAGGCCCGCCAGGCCCGCCAGGCCCGCCAGGCTCGCGAGGCCGAGAGTGCCCGTCAGGCGGCGCCGCCCGCCGCTCATGACAGCTGGCCGATCAGGCAGCCGGCCCCGGCGACCGTGACGTAGCCCCAGGGGCCGCCCGCGAACTTCACCATCCGCAGCCCGTTGCGGGCCCGCTGGATGTTGACGCTGACGTGGTGGGCCTGGACGGGGACGTACGCGGAGAGCGCGCCCATGCCGCACTTCTTGGCGGCGCTCTTCACCACCTTGCCGGCCTTGCGCCAGTTCCAGCTGAACGGGTTCCACCAGGGGTCGGCGACCACCGGGAAGGCCGTGGCCGCGGTGAAGTCCACCCGCTGCACCAGGGTGTCGCCCTCCAGCCGGTAGGAGGTGGGGACGTCGTTGCCGCGGGAGTCCTTGGCCCAGGGGGCGCGGATGGCGGCGATCGGCTCGTCCGGGTTCGCCGGGACGATCACCACCGAGCCGTCCGGCTGCTGGCGCAGGGTGGCGCCCGGGGCCAGGCTCACCGGCACCCGGTACTCGCGCGGCGCGTTCGCGTTCTTGATGACTTGGAGGGTCCGGCTGCCGCCCGCCAGGGTGGGCTGGACCACGGTGTCCACCGGGGAGGCGGCGTCGGCGTAGACCACGCTGCCGCCGAGGTTCACGCCCTGCTTCTGCTGGGCGGCGGCCGAGCCGATGCCGACGGCGGCGATGTCGTCCGGCTTGACCCGGGTGGGCTCCTTCGGGTCGCGCGGCACGGTGACCGTGCCGGTGGCCGTCTCGGCGATCGCCGCGTACCGGCTGTCGCTGGTGGCGGCCGGGGTGAGGTCGGCGGCGTCCAGCACGGAGTTGGCCGCGCCGAGGGCGTCCAGGGCCGGGCCGGGCTTCCACGCGGTGTCCACGGTGAAGGTCACCGGCTCCGACCAGCCGTTGGCGTAGTGCAGCCCGTCGTAGGTGGTGGTCCGGAAGGTGTAGGCGCGGCCGCTGGTGAGCTTGCCGGCCGGGACGGCGGCGGAGGCGGTCCCGCCGGCGCGCACGAAGCCGGAGTTGAAGAGCGCGACGACCTCGCCGGTCGTCTTGTCCTTGACCTCGAAGGTGCCCTGGACCTGGTCGTCCTCGTTGACGTCCTCGGTGGTGAAACGGAGCGTCGGGGTCAGGCTGTCGACCTTGTAGACGCCGCCCTCGCTGTGGAAGGGCGGGCCGGCCTGGAGGTTGCTGCCGTTCTTGGGGCGGTAGTTGAAGGTGACGGTCAGCTTGGGGGCCTTGTCCTCGGTGCTCTCCGAGGAGTGGAAGCGCTTCCAGGCGTAGGTGTCGGACTCGTCGACGGCCTTCAGCGCCACCGAACCGGTAGAGGCCTTGGCGCTCGCCCAGGTCTTCGCCAGCTCGGTCACGTCCGCGCCCACCCAGCCGGCGTTGCCGCAGGCGCTGCCGCGGGTCTCGGCGGAGGTGGCGGCCTTCTGCTGGAGGGCGGGCTGCTTGGTCCAGCGGGTGGAGGTGTCGGCGGGGTCGGCGGCCCAGACCTCCCAGCCGCGCTTCTCGCAGGACCAGGAGTGGTAGTTGTACAGCTCCAGCTTGGCGTCGGTGACGAGCGCGTCGGCGAACTGCCCGGTCTCCCAGGTGAGGAAGGAGCGGGCGGTGCGCTTGGTGGCGCCGGCGTGGTCGCCGGGCCAGCCCAGCTTGAGGTCGGTGGACGCCGACTGGTCGGTGGTGTCGCCGCCCTGGACGAAGGTGTCGAACATGACGGAGAGGGTGTCGGTGGCCGGGTCGACGGTCACCGGGTACTGCGTGGCCGGGTCGGCCAGGAACGCCGGGTCGGGCGTGAGCCGCAGTTCGACGGTGTCGCCGTCCTGGGCCACCGTCATCGGCACCCGGGCGCTGCGCTTGCGCTCGCCGGACCGCTCGTCGACCTGGGCGTCCCACATCACCGGCGCCGGCATGGTGGCGACCGGCTCGCCGCTGCCCCGCTCGCTGAACACCACCGAGCCGTCGTCCTGCTGGACCGCCCGCAGGCCGGGGAGCTTCAGCGGCAGCGTCATCGGTGCGAGGTCGCCCGCGGGGCGCTGCTTGAGGGTGAGGAACTGCTCGAAGCCGGTGCGGGTGGCGTCCACCACCAGGTCGGCCCCGGGTACGGCGTCCGGGTAGGTCGCCCTGGTCCCGTCCAGGACGGGCGCCGGCAGGCCGCCCTTCCACTGCACCCCGATCCTCCGGTCGCCGGTGCCCAGGGTGATCAGGTCGCGCGCGGCGGAGGCCGGAGCCTCGGCCGCCGCCCGCGCCGAACGGGCCTTGGCGCCACCGTGGCCGGCCAGCCGCAGGTGGTTCGGGTGCGCCTCGGGGGCGATCCCGCCGTCCGCCCGGCGCCGCAGGGTGGCGTCCACGTCGACCCAGCGGCCGTCCTCGAGCATCCGTACGGGGCCGGCGCTGACCTCGGTGGTGAGCGTCCCCTCCGGGTCGGCCCAGGTGGTCGAGGTCTCGGTCCGGCGGTCCAGCACCTCCACCCGACGGCCGAACACCTCCGCCGCGAGCAGCGCGGATTCGGCGGTGGCGGCCTCGGTGACCGGCCCGCCCAGCGGCGTGCCGACCCGGGTGGCCCCCGGCGCGGCCTCGCGCACGGTGGCCGCGTCCCCCTCGTCGGCCAGGGCGGGGACGGACGAGCCGAGCAGCGCGAGCGCCGCCAGGGCCGAGACGCCTCCGGCCGCGGCGGCCCGGCGGTGTCTACGTCGTATCGACGACATGGATGTCCTTGCGTCGGGGATCGGCCCCTCGTCTGTGGGGCGTGACCCGTGATCAGTAACGCCCAAGACATTAAAAGATTCGTAAAGAATGGTCAAATAAAGGTAAAGGCCACTATCGCGCACCTTTTCTCCGGAGGTCTCGGGGCAGTGTCTTCTTGGAGTGGTCCAGACCTCATTGGTCCAGACCTATTGACCAACTCCGGCTTCCCTCCTACGATCCGGTCCGGCACAGCCCCACATGTCCCCCACCTCACCCAGAGCCGGGCGCCACGCCCCCACGCGTCGGTCATGTCCATGGCGCCCCGGCGGGAAGGGAGCGCAGCATGTTCCGTCGGAGGTCGCGAACTCCCCGTCCACCGGGCGGTTTCCGCCCCACCCCGGTGCGCGCGACAGCGCACCGGACCGGTCCCGCCCCGCACCGGTCGACCGTCCTGACCCGCTCCCTCGCGGGAGTGAGCGCCGCCGCCCTGATCGGCGCGGGCATCGCGGTGGCCGGCTCCGTCACCGCCGGGGCCGCCACCCCCAACCTGGTGGCCAACCCCGGCTTCGAGAGCGGACTCTCCGGCTGGACCTGCTCCGCCGGCACCGCCGCGGTGGTCGGCAGCCCGGTGCACTCCGGCGCTGCCGCACTCCAAGCCACGCCGACCGGCCAGGACACCGCCCAGTGCTCCCAGACCGTCAGCGTGCAGCCCAACTCCCAGTACACGCTGAGCGCTTACGTCCAGGGCAGCTACGTCTACCTGGGCGCCACCGGCACCGGCGCCGGCAGCGACCCGTCCACCTGGACGCCCGGCAACGCGTCGTACGGCCAGCTCAGCGTCGGCTTCACCACCGGGCCCGGCACCACCTCGGTGACGGTCTACCTGCACGGTTGGTACGGGCAGCCCGCCTACTACGCGGACGACGTGTCGCTCACCGGCCCCGGCGGCAGCAGCCCCACACCGACTGCCACGCCGACCAGCGCTCCGCCTACCAGCGCTCCGCCGACCTCCACGCCGCCGACGACGCCCCCGCCCACCTCCACCCCGCCGACCACGCCCCCGCCGACCACGCCTCCGCCCGGCGGCGACACCTGCCCGACCAAGCCCCGGCCCTCGGGCAAGGTCCTCCACGGCTACTGGGAGAACTGGGACGGCGCCGCCAACGGCGTCCACCCGGGCCTGGGCTGGGTGCCCATCACCGACAGCCGGATCGCCGCGCACGGCTACAACGTCATCAACGCCGCCTTCCCGGTGATCCTCTCCGACGGCACCGTCCTGTGGCAGGACGGCATGGACGCCAACGTCAAGGTCTCCACCCCCGCCGAGATGTGCCAGGCCAAGGCGGCCGGGGCGACGATCCTGATGTCGATCGGCGGCGCCGCCGCCGGCATCGACCTGAGCTCCAGCACCGTCGCCGACCGCTTCGTGGCGACCGTCGTCCCGATCCTGAAGAAGTACAACTTCGACGGGATCGACATCGACATCGAGACCGGCCTGTCCGGCAGCGGCGACATCAAGACGCCGTCCGCCTCCCAGGCCAACCTGATGCGCATCATCGACGGCGTGCTGGCCCAGATGCCCGCGGGCTTCGGCCTGACGATGGCCCCGGAGACCGCGTACGTCACCGGCGGGAGCGTCACCTACGGCTCGATCTGGGGCGCCTACCTGCCGATCATCAAGAAGTACGCCGACAACGGGCAGCTGTGGTGGCTGAACATGCAGTACTACAACGGCAGCATGTACGGCTGCTCCGGCGACTCCTACCAGGCCGGCACCGTCCAGGGCTTCACCGTCCAGACCACCTGCCTGAACAACGGCCTGACCATCCAGGGCACCACCGTCACCGTCCCGTACGACAAGCAGGTGCCCGGCCTCCCGGCCCAGCCCGGCGCGGGCGGCGGTTACATGGACCCGGGCTCGGTCGGCCAGTCCTGGAGCGCCTTCGGCGGCGCGCTGAAGGGGCTGATGACCTGGTCGCTCAACTGGGACGGCTCGAAGGGCTGGACCTTCGGCGACAACGTCAAGTCCCTCCAAGGCCGTTGACACCCCGTTGAAGCACCGCCGACGGCCCGCGTCCCGGTACCCCCGGGGCGCGGGCCCTCGCACGTCCGCCGTCCAGCGTGGCCGGCGGCTGGACCGAAGGAGGGACACCCGGGAGCGGAAGCCGGGCGCGGACGGCCCGGTCGCCTAGCCTGCGGACGGTGAGCGGGAAGCTGCGGGTGTTCCTGGGGGCGGCGCCGGGGGTCGGCAAGACGTACGCGATGCTGCGGGAGGGCCGGCGGCTGCGCGGCGAGGGTGTGGACGTGGTGGTCGGCCTGGTGGAGACGTACGGCCGGCGCGGTACGGCGGAGCAACTGGGGGACCTGCCGGTGCTGCCCCGGCGGGCCGTCCCGTACCGGGGCACCGAGCAGTCCGAACTGGACGTGGACGCCCTGCTGGCACGCCGCCCGCACCTCGCGCTGGTGGACGAACTCGCCCACACCGACGTGCCCGGCGGGCGGCACGGCAAGCGCTGGCAGGACGTGCGGGAGCTGCTGGACGCCGGGATCGACGTGGCGACCACGCTCAACATCCAGCACCTGGAGAGCCTCAACGACGTCGTCGAGGAGATCACCGGCGTCG
The DNA here is from genome assembly GCF_042884005.1 of Kitasatospora sp. NPDC058162. NCBI lineage: Bacteria > Bacillati > Actinomycetota > Actinomycetes > Kitasatosporales > Streptomycetaceae > Kitasatospora > Kitasatospora sp. NPDC058162. The sequence goes on along the minus strand of NZ_JBHVUS010000031.1, from coordinate 84,548 downwards.
CCCAGCGCGAGACCATCCCCGACGAGGTGGTCCGGGCCGCGGACCGGATCGAACTGGTCGACCTGAGCCCGGAGGCGCTGCGCACCCGGATGGCCCGCGGCGAGGTCTACCCGCCGGACCGGATCGACGTGGCCCTGGACCACTACTTCCGGGCCGGCAACCTCGGCGCCCTGCGCGAGCTGGCGCTGCTCTGGCTCGCCGACCGGGTGGAGGAGGAACTCGCCGACTACCGCGCCCGGCACGGCATCCGGGCGCCCTGGGAGACCAAGGAGCGGATCGTCGTCGGGCTGAACGGTGCCCCGCAGGGCGAGCACCTGATCCGTCGCGGGGCCCGGACGGCCTCCCGGGTGCACGGCGACCTGATCGGGGTGCACGTACGGCTGGACGACGGCACGGCGCTCCACGAGCCGCCCGGCCTGGCCGCGCAGCGGGCGCTGCTGCAGGAGCTGCGCGGCACCTTCGTCGAGGTGAGCGGCGGCGACGTCGCCCGCACCCTGGTGGAGTTCGCCCGGACGGAGAGCGCCACCCAGATCCTGCTCGGGCCGACCGGCCGCAGCAGGCTGCGCGAACTGCTGCACGGCTCGGTGATCAACCGGGTGATCCGGCTGGCCGGCCCGATCGACGTCCGGGTCCTGCCGCCGCGCGAGCCGGGACTGCTGACCGTCCCGCCCGAGCCCAGGCGCCGGCGCCCCGCGCTGGTCCCGCTCCGGCGGCGCCGGCTGGCCTGGCTGCTCGGACCGGCCGGGGTGGTCGCGCTGGCCTGGGCGCTGTCCCCGCTGCGGCATCAGCTCGGCCTGTCCGGGGTGCTGCTGTGCCTGCTGCTCGCGGTGGCGGGGACGGCCCGGCTCGGCGGGCTGCTGCCGGCCGCCGGAGCCACCGCGGCCGGGGCGCTGGCCGCGGACTACTTCTTCACCACGCCCTGGCACAGCCTGACGGTGGAACGCGGCGCCGACCTCGCGGCCCTGCTGCTGTTCCTCGCGGTGGCCGCGGTGATCGCCCACTTGATCGACGGCCTGACCCGGCGCTCGCAACAGGCCGGCCGGGCACGGGCGGAGGCGGCGGTGCTCGCCAGACTCGCGGGGGAGACGGTGGAGTCCGGGCCGCGGGTGCTGCCCGACCTGGTCGCGGAGCTGCGCCAGGTGTTCGGACTGGACGGCGCCGCCGTGCTGGTCCGCACCGGCGCGCTGTGGCAGCCGGCGGCCGCGGCCGGGGCGGAGGCGCCGCTGCGCCCGGACGAGGCGTCCTTCACCGTCGACCTCGGCGACGGCGCGGTGCTCGTGCTGCGCGGCACCCCGCTCACCGAGGAGGACACCCGGCTGCTGGGCCCGTACGCCACCCAGCTCAAACTGGTCCGGGAACGCGAGCGGCTGGCGGCCCGGGCCGCGGCGGCCGAGGAGCTGGCCCGCACCGATGCCCTGCACACCGCGCTGCTGGACGCGCTCGGGCGGGAGCTGCGGGCGCCGGTGGCGGCGGTGCGGCGGGAGGCCGGGCGGCTGCCGGGCCCGGCCGGGCAGCGGATCGGTGCCGAGGCGGCGCGGATGGAGCGGGTGGTCGCCGATCTGGTGGACCTGAGCCGGCTGCGGGCCGGGGCGATGCCGGTGGTGCTGCGGCCGACGGCGGTGGCCGAGGTGGTGCGGGCGGCCGCCGAGGGCGTCCCGGGTGTACGGGTCGACCTGGCACCGGGGCTGCCCCGGGTGCTCGCCGACCCCGGGCTGCTGACCAGGGCGTTCGCGGACGTCCTGGCGGGCGCGGGGTCGGCGGGTGCCGCGGAGGTTTTGATGGACGCCGGGGTGGTGGCCGACCGGGTGGAGGTGAGGGTGACCGTCCGGGGCGACGCGACGGGCCCGGGGGAGGGCGCCGGGCCGGTGGTGGCGCGGGGCTTCGTGGAGGCCATGCACGGCGAACTGGCCGTCGAGCCGGCCGCCGGGGGCGGCACCGCGTACGTGATCGCCCTGGCCCGGGCACCGGAGTGAGGACGGCGGCCGGGACCGGTCGGACCGGCCGCTGCGCCGGCGGGGCGTCAGGGGAGCGTCAGGGGTTCGTCAGGGAGGGTGACGGAGCTTGCCCCGGGCATCCGGGCGGGCTTTGATGGACGACATGCACCGCTCGACACGCCACCACGACCGCCCGCCGCATAGCCGGCCGCGGTTCGTCGTCGCGGTCGCGGTCGCCACCGCCGTCCGGTAGTTCCCCCAGCTCCTTCCCGCTGGTCACCGGCCGCGCGCACGGGCCGGGTTCCGTTCACCGGGCCCGTGCCGATCACCGCCACCCGTTCCCCGCCCCGTTCGGCTCCGAGGGCGGGGAACGGGTGAGCGTTCCTTCGCAGCACCTTCCAGTTCGCACCACCTTCTCCGCACCGGCGGCCCCGGAGCGGGCGGCCGCGCGCCGTCCCGCCTCCGCACCCCGCCGGTGCCCTGCCACCCTTGGATGGGTCATGTCCGACGCTGTTCTGTCCGCCCGCACCGCCCTCGTCACCGGCGCCTCCTCCGGCATCGGCTGGGAGACCGCCCGGCTCCTCTCCGGCCTGGGCGCGACCGTCCTGGTGCACGCCAGGACCACCGCCGAGGCCGAGGACGCCGTGGAGCGCCTGGTCGCCGCCGGCGCCCGGCGGGACCAACTCGTCGAGCTGGCCGCCGACTTCACCAAGCTGTCGGAGGTCGCGGTGCTGGCCGGTACGGTCGTCAAGCACTACCCGGCGCTCGACCTGCTGGTGAACAACGCCGCCGCGATGGCGCCCGAGCGCTGCACCCTCACCGACGACGGCAACGAGGTCTCGCTGCAGGTCAACTTCCTCGCCGCGCACCTGCTGTCCAAGCTGCTGCGGGCCCCGCTCTCGGCGGCCGGCGACGCCCGGATCGTCAACGTGTCCTCCTCGCTGCACCGCACCGCGTCGATGAACTGGTCGGACCCGCACCGGGTGAAGAAGTACTCCCGGGTCGCCGCCTACGCCCAGTCGCAGCTGGCGCTCACCATGGCGACCGCCGAGATGGCCCCGGCCGGCTCCGGCATCACCGCCGTCAGCCTCAACCCGGGCCTGTGCGACACCGCGCTGCTCCCGCTCTACGGGCGGGCCGGCGCGCCGGCGGCGGAGGGCGCGGCGGCCGTGGTCCGGCTCTGCCTGCCGGACGTCGAGGTCGTCAACGGCGCCTACTACGACGGCGGTCTCGCCGCGCCGACGGCGCAGGCCGCCCAGGAGGAGCGCTCGCAGAAGCGCCTGGCCAAGCTCGCCGACCAGCTGGTCGGCCGGGCCGCCTGAACCCGCCCACCACCCCTCACCCGAAGAGCACGAGGAACCGCACGATGTCCAAGCGCGCCCGCAAGAAGAAGGCCCGGCGGAAGAAGAAGTCCAACCACGGTCGCAAGCCCGGGCAGTGACCGCCTAGACCCACCCGGGGCCGCGTGCCACCGGCCCCGGGTGCACCCCCCTTCGCGACGGTTCGCCGATCGCGAAGGGGGCCGCGGCGTTTCCGGGGGTCAGGGTCGGCGGGCCAGCCCGCAGGCGATCAGCCGGTCCCACACCGTCAACTCCCCGTCGTCCGCCAGGACTTCGGCGGCCCCATCGCCGGAGGCGGGCTCGGGGTGCCACGACCGGCAGGGGAGCAGGCCCGGTTCGAGCAGTTCGAGGCGGTCGCCGAACAGGCCGAGGATCTCCTCGTCGGTGCGCCAGCGGCCGCGGCCGAAGCTGTCCTGGAGCTTGTGCTCGGCGAGCCGGGTCTCCTCGTTCGCGCCGGAGCGGAAGTGCGAGATGTACACCAGGCTGCCCGGGGGCAGCCGCTCCGCCCACCAGCGCACCAACTCGGCGGGCCGTTCCTCGTCGTTGAGGTGGTGCAGGATGGCGCTGAACAGCAGTCCCACCGGCTGGTCGAAGTCGATCAGGCGCCGGACGTCCGGATCCTGCCGGATCGTCTCCGGCTCGCGCAGGTCGGCCTGGACCACGGCGGTGCGGTCGTCGGTGGCCAGCAGGGCGCGGCCGTGGGCCAGCACCATCGGATCGTTGTCGACGTAGACCACGTGGGCGTCGGGGGCGTGCCGTTGGGCGACCTGGTGCACGTTGTCGGCGGTCGGCAGTCCGCTGCCCAGGTCGATGAACCGGCGGATGCCGGCGTCGGCCATGGCGCCCACGGCGCGTACCAGGGCCCGGCGGTTGGCGAAGGCGATCGCCACCGAGCCGGGCAGGTCCCGGAGGAAGAAGTCGCCGATCTCGCGGTCGACGGCGAAGTTGTCCTTGCCGCCGAGCAGGTAGTCGTAGACCCGGGCGATGCTGGGCCTGGATTCGTCGATCCCGCTGCTGTCATCGGTCATGGCCGTCAACCCCGTCCTCGGCATCCGGTGTGGGCCCCGATCGTAGGAGAACGGCCGGGGCCGGGAGGTCAACCCGGGGTTGGTGTCGCGCAATTCAGCAGGACGTGGCACCGGCCCCGCCGCACCGGGCGGGGCCGGTGCCCGCGCTACTCGCGGGCGCCCGCGGCCTCGACGGCCCGGTGGCGGGTCTCCCGGCCGGTGGCGCCCGCGGCGGTGGCCAGGGTGACCACGGCGCAGAGGGCGACGGTGGCGAGGATCTGCGGCCACGGGACCACCGTCGGCGCCCCGGCCACCAGCCGGTCCAGCGAGGCGTGTTGGGTGACCGCGGCGAGGCCGGTCGCCAGGGCGGCGAGCACGGTGCCGACCGCCACCGCGACGGCGGACTCGGCCGCGGCCACCTTCACGATCTGGCTCCGCGCCGCGCCGGCCAGGCCGAGCAGGGCGAACTCCCGTCGCCGCCCGGCCATCGCCATCACCAGGGTGTTGGCGACCGCGATCAGCGAGTAGGCCAGGGCGATGCCCAGGACGACCACGGCGGCGTTGTCGGTCTGCTGGGCGGCGCGGTCGCGCTGGGCGGCCAGGTAGGCGTCGTAGCTCAGCAGGTGCGCGCCGGAGCCGTCCAGCGCCTGGTCCACCGCCGCCGTCTGCCGCTCGTCGAGCGGGCGGCCCGGGCCCGCCTGGGAGTCGAGGTAGACCCGGGTGGGCGCCGTCGCGCCGGTCAGGGCGGCGGAGAGGTAGGCGTCGTCGCCGTTCAGGCCGCGGGCGACCACCGCCGTGATGACGGCGGGGACCCGGGCACCGGTGGGCAGCAGCGCGACCACCTTGTCCCCGGCCGCCAGGCCGTCGGACTGCGCCGCGTGCTCGTCGATGACCAGGAAGTCCTCCGGCGGGGCGGCGAGCGAGCCGGAGCGGACCGGCGGGGTGACGGTGCCGCCCAGGGCGGCGGCCGGGATGACGTTGGTGGTCAGCGAGTCGAGCTGCTCACCGGCCGCGGTGCCGATCCGGACGTTCATCGTGGTGACCGGGGTGATCTTGACCCCGGGGACGGCCGCCAGCCGCTCCATGGTCCGGGCGTCGATCCCGGCCCCGGAGCCCGAGCCACCGGGGACCACCACGCCCGCCGCGTGCACCTCCATCCGCTGCCGGGCCAGCGCCGAGGCGTCGCCGGACTTCTGCATCGTCAGCAGGGTGCCGACCAGCCCGACCGCCACCACGATCGGCGCCACCGTGGCGGCCGTGCGCCGTCGGGAGGTGAGGATGTTCTCGCGCACCAGCAACGGGCCCGCCTTCGTCGAGGCGCGCAGCGGACGGGTCAGCAGCCGGGTGACCGGCCGCAGCAGGACGGGCGCCAGCAGGGCGACCGCGCCGACGTACAGCACCGGGACGGTCTCGTACTTGCGGGCGCTGGCCGCCAGGTACGGCTCGGTGCGGGCGATGACCACCCCCGCGACGACCGCGCCGACCAGCATGGCGGTGCCCAGCAGCCAGCGCACCGGCGTCATCCCGCGGCGCTCCACCGCGCTCTCCCGCAGCACCTCCACCGGCCTGATCAGCGAGACCCGGACGAGCGTGGCGGCCGAGCCGGCCAGGGCCGCGGCCACGCCGACGACGAAGGAGGCCAGCAGCGGCAGCGGGTTGAGGGGGACGGTGAACCAGCCGGGTGCCACGTGGTGGTCGAGCATCCAGGAGTGCAGCGGGACGGCGCCCAGCGGGGCCAGGAGGCAGCCGACGAACGCGGCCGCCAGGCCGATCAGCAGCGCCTCGCCGAGCACCATCCGCCGCACCTGCCGGGGCGAGGCGCCGACCAGCCGCATCAGCGCCAGTTCGCGGCGGCGCTGCTCGGTGGCGAAGGCGAAGGTCGCGATCACCACGAACACGGCCACGCAGAGCGCGAGTCCGGTCGTACTGCCCGCCATGGCCTGGGCGTTGGCCAGCGCCTCGGCGCCGCCGCTGGAGTCCGGGTCGATCCCGGTGAGGTCCGAGCCGGTGAGGGCGATGGCCTGTTGCCCGGCCAGCAGGGCGGACAGCTGCTCCGGACCGCGGTCGGTGACCAGGGCGTTGACGCCGGGGGAGAGGCGCTGGGCCTCGGGGTCGGCGAAGAACACGGCGTCCTCGAACCAGCGGGCATCGGTGACCCCGACCACCCGGTAGCGGCCGGCGCCGTCGGCCGTGACGGCCTCGGCCTGGCGCCCGATCAGGGACCGGTCGCCGCCGCCGACGGCGATCTCGTCGGCGGCCTGCGGCGCGTGCCCGGCCGTCAGCCGGTACCCCGCGAAGGCGGCGGAGGACCAGGGGTGCCCGGTGGTGCCCGCGGAACCGGTGCTCAGCCGGACGGGGAAGCTGCGGTCGGCGGTGGCGTCCCCGGCCGCGGTCAGCTTCGTCACCAGCTCCGGCGGCAGGACCGCCGGGGCCTTCATCGGGTTCCCCTCGAAGCCCAGCGGCGCGACGACGGTCCGGGCCTCCTTGAAGCGCTGCGGGCCCGGGTGCGGCGTGCCGAAGGTGGCCGCCAGGGTCAGCGTCATCATGCCGACCATCGTGGTGCCGAGGGCGAGGGCGACGAAGGCGCCCAGGAAGCCGGCCAGGCGGTGGCGCAGGGTGGCGACGGCGATCCTCAGCACGGGCCCGTCCCGTCGGGCTCGCCGGTACCGTCGCGTCGGTCCGTGCCGTCGCGCTGGTCCGTGCTGTTGAGGCGGTCCGTGCTGTTGTGCCCGGGCTCCAGCGCGGCCATCCGCAGCGCCACCGTCTCGGCCGTCGGCTCGAGCAACTCGCCGGTCACCCGGCCGTCGGCGAGGAACACCACCCGGTGGGCGTACGAGGCGGCCACCGGGTCGTGGGTGACCATGATCACGGTCTGCCCGTGCTCCTCGACGACGCCGCGCAGCAGCGCCAGCACCTCCCGCGCGGTGGTCGAGTCCAGCGCGCCGGTCGGCTCGTCGGCGAAGAGCACCTTGGGTCTGGTCACCAGCGCCCGCGCGATCGCGACCCGCTGCTGCTGGCCGCCGGAGAGCTCGGCGGGCCGGTGCTCGCCGCGCTCGGCGAGGCCGACCTCGGCCAGTCCCCGGTCGATCGCCGCGCGGTCCAGCGGCCGGCCGGAGAACCGCAGCGGCAGCTCGACGTTCTGGCGGGCGGTCAGCGCCGGTATCAGGTTGAAGGACTGGAAGACGAAGCCCATCTGCTCGCGGCGCAGCTCGGTCAGCGCGCGCTCGGGGAGCGCGTGCAGCGGCGCGCCGTCGAGCATGACCTCGCCCGTGTCCACCCGGTCCAGGCCCGCCGCGCACTGCAGCAGCGTCGACTTGCCCGAGCCGGAGGGGCCCATGATGGCGGTGAAGGTGCCCGCGGCGAAGCCGGCGTCGACCCCGTCGAGCGCCCGCACCCGGTGGTCGCCGCGGAGGTACGTCTTGTGCACGTCGACCAGCCGGACCACGTCGCCCCCGCTCGCCGTCGCGCTGTCGGAGGCCGGGCGGGCCGCCCGTACCGGTAGAGCCCTGTTGCGGAACACTCGCTCGCCTATTCCTTCGGTGGATCGGGCGGGTGTTGATCACCCGCGCCGCACCGAAAGGTAGGGCCGGAGCACGGTCGGGCGCCAGCGGGAAAGCCCCTGACCTTGCCCTGAGCCGCCCCTGAGCCGGTGTCGGGGCGTCGGCGGCGGGAGGCGTCAGCCGGACGACGGCGTGCCGGAGAAGGGTGTGCCGGACGGGGTGGGGTCGAGGACGGTGGCCGGGAGCACGCCGAGCTGTTGCAGGACGGACGTCCGGTCGTACGCGTCCACGGAGCGGACGATCCGTCCGTCCTCGGCGAACTGCAGCAGGCTCATCAGGTAGAGCGAGAACCGCTGTCCGCGGCTGGACTCCGGGAGGCAGAGGAACGGCTCCTTGACGGTGGCGCTGTAGTGCACCTGGGCCACCGCGTGGGAGGGGCCGACCAGCACGCCCAGGCTGACCGAGCGGATGTCGGAGAAGAGCTGTCCGGCTCGGCTGAAGTACTCGTGCAGCTCCTGGTGGCCCCGGTAGGTGTGATCGAAGGCCTTGTCCTCGATCACGGCGTCCTCCGTGTAGTACGCCATGGCGTCGGTGGGGGCCGTGGGGGAGTCCCACATGGTGATCCAGCGTTCGACGAACGCCTTCCGCTCGGCCTCGTCAAAGTCCGGCATGGGGATCGTTCCTCTCCGCGGGTGGGGCGGTTCGACGGGCGGCGCCGGGTGACCAGTGCCGGAGCACGGAGGCGACGACCCGGGGCCGGGCCAGTTCCGCCGGGGAGCCGGTCAGGCTGACGGCGTTCCAGACGGCGGTGGCGACCACGGCGTCCTCGGCCGCGGCCCGCATGGTGGCCCGGAACGACTTCGCCAGCAGGCCGGCGACGGCGGGGTGGGTGCCCGGGACCTGGGGCATCGACCGGTCGGCCATGGTGGAGAACAGCCAGGGCAGCCGCACCGCCCGGGCGACCTCCCGGTAGAAGCGCCGGGGCAGGCCCGCCACCCCGGCGGCGAGGCAGCTGCGGAGCGCCCGGGCCTCCAGGGCGGCGACCGTCATGCCCGCGCCGTAGATCGGGTTGAGGCTGCACACCGCGTCGCCGACGGAGACCAGGCCCTCGGGGAGCCGCCGCAGCCGGTGGAAGTCCCGGCGGAGGGAGGCCGGGTAGTGGAAGGTGGAGACCCCGGTGATCGGCTCGGCGGCCCGGAGCGCGGCCCGCGTCCCGGCGGCGAGGAGGGGCTCGGCGAAGTCGAGGAAGTGCTCCGGCGTACCCGGCGGGCCTTGGTCCTTGCCGAAGCCGTAGAGGGAGAGCACCCAACTGTCGTTCTCCTGCTGGGTGAGGACTGCGCCGCGCGGGTGGGCCTGGGTCGCCCCGATCAGCACGCCCTTGGCCTGGCCCAGCGCGCCCGGGGCGACCCGGTAGCGGCGGCTGGCGTAGGCGACGTCGACGGCGAGCCGGGTGGTGGCGGGCTCCTGGTAGCCCAGGGACCTGAGCCAGGCCGCGCCCCGGCCCGCGCGGCCCATCGCGTCCACGACGAGGTCCGCGGCCACGGTCTCGACGGAGTCCGGCTCCCCGGGCCGGGCCAGCCGGACCCCGGTCACCCCGGACCGGCCGTCGGCGAGCGGCGCGGCGGTGGTCGGTTCGTTGGAGACCGGTGCGGTGGCCTCCAGCCCCGACCGCAGGCTGACGCCGGGCAGGGCGAGGACCCGCGCGCGCAGCCGGTCCTCCAGGAAGGGGCGGCTCACCTGGAGCACCTGACCGAGCGGCACCTGGCGCAGCCGGGAGCCGAAGAACACGATGTCGAGCTCGTCCAGGGCCCCGGCCAGCGTGCCGCCGTCGGCCGCCAGCTCGTTGACGAACCCCGGGAAGAGCTCCTCCAGGGCCGTCGCGCCACCCGGCGTCAGCGAGTGCACGTGCGCCCCCTGGGGGACTCCGCGCCGGACGCCGGAGGCCTCCGGGAGGGCGTCCCGTTCGACGACGGTGACGTGCTCGAAGAAACCGGAGAGCGCCCGGGCGGCGCACAGGCCGCTGATCCCCGCGCCGAGCACGAGCGCGTGGTCCGCGCCGCGGCGACTGCGGTTTCGGCCTGGAGGCACGGTCGGCTCCGATCGCTTCGGACGGCGGGCGGGCGCCCTCACCCTGCCACCCCGCTCCCGGCCCGCACCACCACGCCGTCACCCGTACGGGTGAAACCGGGAGAGGGGGCTCACCCGAACGGCCCTGCTCCGCCTGCGGGGCCGTCAGTCCTGCGGCTGCACGGCCGACTGCCGGACGGCCGGCTGGCGCTCGGGGTAGGCGGCGAGCAGGGCCAGCCAGAGCTGGAAGCGGTCCTGCATGGAGGCCAGGGAGCGGCCGGTGAGCCGCTCGATCCGGTCCAGCCGGTAGCGGACGGTGTTGCGGTGGACGTACAGCCGGTCGGCGACCGCCTGCACCGAGCAGTCCGCCGCCAGGTAGGCGTGCAGGGTCGTGACCAGGTCGGCGCGGTTGGCCTCGTCGAAGCGGGTGAGCGGGCGCAGCACCTCCGCGGCGAGCTGCTTCAGCGGGAGGTCGGGGCTGGAGAGCAGCAGCCGGGGCAGGTTGAGCGGGTCGCCGCCGTGCACCCCGGGGCCCTTGGCGAGGGCGGCCTGGGCCTCGAACCAGCTCCAGCGCAGCCCGTCGACGCCCCGGTAGCAGCCGCCGATCCCGACCGCGGCGCGGGCGTCCAGTCCGGACAGCGCGGTGCCGAGGCGCCGGGCCAGCTCGTCCACCGGCGCGGACCGGGGGAGGACGGCCACCAGGTACCGGTTGACGACGGCGGTGAGCACCGGTTCGGGGGAGTCGGGGTGGTCCGCCGACAGCCAGGGCAGCCGCGCCAGCCGCCGGTCCGCCGCCGACCCGCTGCCGCCCGTCCGGCCCTCGTCATCGCACCCGTCACCGCGCCCGGCCTCGTGCCCGTCACCGCTGCGCCCGGCCCCCTCCGGTGCCAGGCGGCCCAGCACGATCCGGTGGGCGGCCCCGGGGTCGAGCCCGAAGGCGGCGAGCCGGCGTTCGGCGGCCGCCGGGGCGATCACGTCCCGCACGATGTCCTCGACGACCTGGCCGACGAGCTCCCGCCGCCCGGCCAGGTGGGCCTGACGGCGGGCCAGCTCCAGCCCGACCAGCCGGACGGCGTACGGGAGCACCTCCGCCGCCGGGCCCGTCGAGTGCAGGCAGAGGAAGGCCGCGACCACCCCGTCCACCTGCACCGGCAGCCGCAGCGGCCCGCCGCCGGGCACCTCCGCGGCCGGACGGGTACCCGGCCGACCGGCGGCCCGCAGCTCCCCGAGCAGTGCCCCGGAGCGCTCCGGGGTGGCGGCCAGGACCACGCCGTGCCGGTCCACCACGGCCACCTCCGAGCCGCAGGCGCGCCGCAGGACCCGCAGCAGCGCCGGCAGGCCCTCGCCGCCGAGCAGCGCCTGGACCAGCAGGTCGTGCTGGTCGACCAGCCGCCGCTGCGCGCTGTGGGCCTCGGCCGTGATCCGCTCGGCGACCAGCCGGTTCACCGCGATGAACGGCGTCTCGTACGGGACCTCCAGCACCGCCAGGCCCAGCCGTTCCGCTTCCGCCACCGTCGCCCGGGGGACGGTCGGGTGGCTCAGCCCGGTGCCGAATCCGATCCCCGAGGCGCCGGCGGCCGCCACCCGCTGGACGAAGGCCGTCTGCGCGGCGGCGCTGCGCTGCCGCAGGCCGGTGGTCAGGAGCAGTTCGCCGCCGGTCAACCAGGCGGAGGGGTCGGCGAGTTCGGTCACCGCGACCCAGCGCACGACCCGATCGACTCCGGCCGCGCTGGTGCACAGTCGCAGGCCGAGGTCCTCTTCCCGAAGCAGATCGCGCAGCGTCACCGGCATGCGCCGGACTGTAGCGCCGCACAACTCGGTGGCGGAAGACCGTGCGGGCGTCCATAGCCGGATGGGGTGATCTCTTCCTAGGGTTCCTAGGGTTCCGAGGGGTTCGAGCGAACCGGCGGGACGACCCGTCCTGGCCGTCCTCTTGTCATACCAGCCTGAAAGGTCACGGGAGTTGACCAGCCACGACCGTCCGCCCCGCCCGGATCCCGCCCCCGGCGCGGTCCGGCTCGAAGGGCTGGCCAAGACCTTCGAGGGCCAGGTCCGCGCGGTCGACGGCGTCGACCTGGAGATCGGCGAGGGCGAGTTCTTCGCGATGCTCGGGCCCTCCGGCTCCGGGAAGACCACGGTGCTGCGGATGATCGCCGGCTTCGAGGCGCCGAGCTCCGGCCGGATCCTGCTGGGTGGCGCCGACGTCACCGGCCTCCCGCCGTTCGACCGGGACGTCAACACGGTGTTCCAGGATTACGCGCTGTTCCCGCACATGACGATCGAACAGAACGTCGGCTACGGGCTGATGGTGCGCCGGGTGCCCAGGGCCGAGCGGGCGGAGCGGGTGCGGGCGGCGCTCGCGATGGTCCGGCTGGAGGGCTTCGAGCGCCGCCGCCCGGCCCAGCTGTCCGGCGGCCAGCGCCAACGGGTCGCGCTGGCCCGGGCGTTGGTGAACCGTCCGAAGGTGCTGCTGCTGGACGAGCCGCTCGGCGCGCTCGACCTGAAACTGCGGCACGAGATGCAGGCGGAGCTCAAGCGGATCCAGCGCGAGGTCGGGATCACCTTCGTCCTCGTCACCCACGACCAGGACGAGGCACTGACGATGAGCGACCGGGTCGCGGTGTTCAACGCGGGCCGGATCGAGCAGGTGGGCCCGCCCGCCGAGGTGTACGAGCACCCGGCCACCGCCTTCGTGGCGGGCTTCGTCGGCACTTCCAACCTGCTGGACGGCCCGGCGGCCGAGCAGGTCGTGGGCGAGGCCGGGCTGTTCAGCGTCCGGCCGGAGAAGATCCGGATAGCGCACCCCGACGACCCGGCCGGGCCCGATGAGCTGTCCGCCCCCGGCCGGGTCGCCGAGGTCGTCTACGCGGGCGGCCACACCCGGTTCCTGGTGGACCTGGAGGCCGGCGGGCGGCTGACCGCCGTCCGGCAGAACGTCGACGAGGGCTCGGCCGACGTCCTGCGCCACCGCGGCACCGACGTGGTGCTGGCCTGGCAGCGCAAGCACACCGTCCGGGTCGGCTCCTGACCCCCGCCCCCTGCCCCCACCCTGAAGATCGGACCACCCCGCCATGCGCATCCCCCTGATCGCCCGCACCGCGGCCGCCGCCACCGCCGCCGTCCTGCTCGCCGCAGGGTGCAGCAGCGGCGGCTCCGGCGGCACCGCGAACGGCTCGCACGGCCTGAACCCGCCGAAGCTGCCGATGCTCCAGTCCCTGGGCGCCGGTGAGGGCCAGGTCAATCTGGTCGCCTGGGCCGGCTACGCCGAGGACGGCTCGGACGACAAGAGCGTCGACTGGGTCCACCCCTTCGAGCAGCAGACCGGCTGCAAGGTCAACGCGAAGATCGCCGGCACCTCGGACGAGATGGTCTCGCTGATGAAGACCGGCCAGTACGACGCCGTCTCGGCCTCCGGCGACGCCACGCTCCGGCTGATCGCGGCCGGCGACGTCGCCCCCGTCAACACCGGGCTGGTCCCGAACTACGCGGACGTCTTCGACGGCCTCAAGAACCAGCCCTGGAACTCGGTGAACGGCCAGATGTACGGCATCCCGCACGGCCGCGGCGCCAACCTGCTGATGTACCGCACCGACAAGGTCACCCCGGCCCCCGACTCCTGGAGCGTGGTCTTCGACGGCGCCTCGGCCCACGCCGGCCACGTCACCGCCTACGACTCCCCGATCTACATCGCCGACGCCGCGCTGTACCTGATGAAGACCAGGCCCGAGCTCGGCATCAAGAACCCCTACGCCCTGGACCAGGCCCAGCTCAAGGCCGCCGTCGACCTGTTGAAGACCCAGCACAAGTCGATCGGCGAGTACTGGAACGACTTCCAGAAGTCGGAGAACTCCTTCAAGACCGGGGACACCGTGGTCGGTACCAGCTGGCAGGTGATCGCCAACATGGCGCAGGCCGACAAGGCGCCGGTCAAGGCCCTGCTGCCGAAGGAGGGCGCCACCGGCTGGTCGGACACCTGGATGGTGTCGGCCAAGGCCGTCCACCCGAACTGCGCCTACCAGTGGATGAACTGGATCGTCTCGCCGACCGCCAACGCCCAGGTCGCCCAGTGGTTCGGCGAGGCGCCGGCCAATGCCAAGGCCTGCGACCAGACCGCGGACAAGGGCTTCTGCGGCACCTTCCACGCCGCCGACGAGGCCTACTGGAAGGACGTGTACTACTGGACCACCCCGGTCAAGACCTGCCTGGACGGCCGCACGGTGGCCTGCACCGACTACGCCGCCTGGACGTCCGCCTGGACCGAGATCAAGGGCTGACGACCGATGGCCACCGACACGACCGCCTCGTCTGCGCCGCGGCGGGGCGGCGTGCGGCGGGCCGCCTCCGTCCTGCACCGGCACGCCGGGCTGCGGCTGGCGCTGCTGCTGTCCGCGCCGACGGCCTGGCTGGTGCTCGCCTACCTGGGCTCGCTCGCCGTCCTGCTGCTGTCGGCCTTCTGGGCGGTCGACGACTTCACCTACGACGTCGTCCGGGTCTGGAACACCGCCAACTTCCACACCGTCCTCACCGAGCCGGTCTACCGGACGATCGCCCTGCGCACGCTCGGCATCGCCGCCGCCGTCACCGTGATCGACGCCGTGGTGGCCTTCCCGATGGCCTTCTACATGGCCCGGATCGCCCGGCCGCGCACCCGCAAACTGCTGGTGGTCGCGGTGCTGACGCCGCTGTGGGCCAGCTACCTGGTGAAGGCCTACGCCTGGCGGGTCATCCTCAGCCAGGGCGGCGTGCTGGACTGGCTCGGCGGCCCGGTCGGCCTGTCCAGCCCGGGGTACGGCACCACGGCCGTCATCCTGGTCCTCGCCTACCTGTGGCTGCCGTACATGATCCTGCCGGTCTTCGCCGGGCTGGAGAACCTGCCCGCCAACCTGCTCGACGCCTCCGCCGACCTGGGCGCCTCCGCCTGGCGGACCTTCCGCTCGGTGGTCCTGCCGCTGGTGCTGCCCTCGATGTTCGCCGGGTCGGTGTTCACCTTCTCGCTGAGCCTGGGCGACTACATCACCGTGCGGATCGTCGGCGGGAAGACCCAGGTGCTGGGCACCGCGATCGCCGACAACGTGACGCTCAACCTGCCGCTGGCCGCCGCGCTGTCCTGCGTACCGGTGGTGATGATCGTCGGCTACCTGCTCGCCGTGCGCCGCACCGGCGCGCTGGAATCGCTGTAGGAGGCGTACCCCGTGATCCTGTCCCGCCGCACCCGGATCGCGCTGCGCGCGGCCATGGTCCTCGGCCTCGCCGTCGTCTACCTGCCGCTGCTGCTGGTGCTGCTCAACTCGCTGAACCGGGACCGCTCCTTCGCCTGGCCGCCGACCGGGCTCACCACCGAGTGGTGGGTCCGGGCCTGGCAGTCCGAGGGCGCCCGCAGTGCCCTGGTCACCTCGCTCCAGGCCGGGGCGGGGGCCACGCTGGTGGCGCTCGTGCTGGGCACCATGACGGCCTTCGCCGTCCAGCGGTACCGGTTCTTCGGCCGGCAGGCGGTGTCCTTCCTGGTGATCCTGCCGATCGCGCTGCCCGGCATCGTGACCGGCATCGCGCTCAACGCCGCGTTCCGGACGGTGCTCAGCCCGGCGGGCATCGGCTTCGGCCTGCTCACCGTGGTCATCGGGCACGCCACCTTCTGCGTGGTGGTGGTCTTCAACAACGTCCTCGCCCGGCTGCGCCGGCTGGCCCCCTCGGCGGAGGAGGCCTCGGCCGACCTCGGCGCCCACACCTTCCAGACCTTCCGGTACGTCACCTTCCCCGCCGTGCGCTCGGCCCTGCTGGCGGGCGCCCTGCTGGCCTTCGCGCTGTCCTTCGACGAGATCGTGGTGACCACCTTCACCGCCGGCCCCGGGGTGCAGACCCTGCCGGTGTGGATCTACGCCAACCTGGCGCGGCCCAATCAGGCGCCGGTGGTCAATGTGGTGGCGGCGGTACTGGTGGTGCTCTCCGTCGTCCCGGTGTACCTGGCCCAGCGGCTGTCCGCGGACAGCGCCGGGGCCCGGCCGTAGCAGACCGGCCGTCCGTAAATACTGCAATGTTGAAACGGCGACGTTTCACTGAATGTCGAAACAGTCTTCCGATCGGTATTCAGTGAATGTCGCAGGCCGTGAATTGACCCGGCATCAGGCGCTTCACCTGCCCGAACGTCGTTCTTAATGTTTCCTTACCCCTAGCCGTTGACCACCGTTCATCAACTCTGCTTTCCTTCATCCCCAAGCAGATGGCGCACCGAAAGACCGTCAATTCCGGCTGTCCGGAAGATGCGTCCGGATTCGGCGTCCGGTGGATTCCGCCCGCTGCTCCTTCCCCACAAAGGGATCGTTCGCGGCCCCCCAGCCGCAATGGGCGATCGGTAACCAGAGAGGCACCCTCACCCCATGGGTCACTCCCCCAGAATGAGGCGCGCGAAGTACGCGGCGCTCACCGGCATGGCGTCCCTCGCGCTCGCCGCCGCCGGTCTCGCCGGTGCGGCCGGACCGGCCGCCGCGCAGTCCATCTCGAGCTCCTCGGGCAGCATCGGCAACGAGTTCAACCCCTGGAGCCCGCAGAACGGCCACCCGTACCGCCACGGCGCGGTCCCGGGCAAGGCGCAGAACGCGAAGTACAAGGCGTGGCTCGCCGCCCACAACCAGGCCGCGGCCACCGGCCAGGAGACGCTGTCCTACGGCGGCGGCGTCGACGGCATCGGCGTGCAGAGCGGCCACTCCAAGGTCTACCTGGTCTTCTACGGCACCCAGTGGGGCAACCAGACCACCGACGCCAACGGCAACGCCAAGTTCTCCGGCGACTCGGCCGGCGCGGCCGGTGCCACCCAGCAGATGTTCAAGGGCATCGGCACCAACGGCGAGACCTGGTCGGCCGACCTGACCCAGTGGTGCGACGGCCCCAACGTCGCCTCCGGCGCGGTCAGCTGCCCGGCCAACGCCAACTTCATCCCGTACCAGAGCGGCGGCGTGCTCTCCGGCGTCTGGTACGACAACGCCGCCGCCTCGCCCGCCCAGGCCACCGGCAACCAGCTGGCCCAGGAGGCCGTCTCGGCCGCCGGCCACTTCGGCAACACCACGGCCGCCTCCAACCGCGACGCGTACTACATCATCCTGTCGCCGCACGGCACCAACCCGGACGACTACCAGAACCCCACCACCGGGTACTGCGCCTGGCACGACTGGAACGGTGACACCACCCTCAACGGTGGCGCGGCCAACTCGCCCTACGGCGACATCGCCTTCTCCAACCAGCCGTACAACATCGACCAGGGTGCGGGCTGCGGCGTCGGCTTCGTCAACTCGCCCGGCACGCTGGACGGCTTCACGATGACCCTCGGCCACGAGTGGCACGAGATGATGTCCGACCAGAACCCGGCGGGCGGCTGGACCAACCACGTCTCCGGCAGCTCGTACAACGGCCAGGAGAACTCGGACGAGTGCGCCTGGATCAAGCCCGGCTCGGCCGGCGGCGCCGCCAACGTCTCCTTCGGCTCCTTCGGCACCTTCGCCGAGCAGGCCAGCTGGTCGAACGACACCAACTCCTGCGCCATCTCGCACGCCATCCTGAACCACGGCAACACCAACACGGTCACCGTCACCAACCCGGGCAACCAGTCCGGCACCGTCGGCACCGCGGCCAGCCTGCAGATCAGCGCGAGCGACTCGGCCTCCGGCCAGACCCTGAGCTACTCGGCCACCGGCCTGCCCGCCGGCCTGTCGATCAACTCCTCGACCGGTCTGATCTCCGGCACCCCGACCGCCGCCGGCACCGCCAACGTGACGGTCACCGCGACCGACACCACCGGCGCCGCCGGTAACACCACCTTCAGCTGGACCGAGTCCGGCGGCTCGGGCGGCGGCAACGCCATCGCCAACGGCGGCTTCGAGAGCGGCAACCTGAGCAGCTGGACCGCTGCCGGCTCCACCTCCGCCACCTCCTCCGCCGCCCACAGCGGCAGCTACGGCGCCATGGTCGGCTCCACCAACCCGACCGGTGACTCCTCGCTCGCCCAGACCTTCACCGCGCCGTCCGGCTCCAGCAAGCTGTCCTTCTGGTACAGCAACACCTGCCCGGACACCGTGACCTACGACTGGGCCACGGCCACGCTGAAGGACAACACCACCGGCACGACCACCACGGTCCTCGCCAAGACCTGTGCCGCCACCGCGAACTGGACCAACCAGACCGCGACCGTCACCCCGGGCCACTCGTACACGCTCACCCTGAGCAACCACGACGACAACTACCCGGGTGACCCGACCTACACCTACTACGACGACGTGACCGTCTCCTGACGATCGCCTCGCCGTGACGCACCGGGGTGGGCCTCGCGCCCGCCCCGGTGTGGTTTTTCTGCATTTGGGGGGATCCGATCCGGCGTCCCGTGCGTCGAACCGGTACCGCTTCCACCCCGGCACGAAGGAACCACCGTGACTCCGAGAAGACCCATCACCCTCGCCCTCGGCTGCGCCGCCGCCCTGCTGGCCCTGGCCGGCTGCGGCTCCACCCACGCCTCGACGGCGGCGTCCGGCCCGGCACCGACGATCACGGCCGTGACCACGCCGGCCGCCGTGACCGCCGACGAGAAGGCCGACCACACCACCGTGAAGGTCGCCGTCGGCGCGACCGTCTCCGTCGAACTGCACGCCACCTACTGGTCCCCCGCCACCAGCTCCGCCCCTGAGGTGCTCTCCCCGGCCGGCGCCCCGACCACCGTGCCGTCCCCCTCCTGCCGCCCCGGCGGCGGCTGCGGCACCGTCACCACCTCCTTCACCGCCCGCACGGCGGGAACGGCCCACCTGACCGCCTCCCGCACGGTCTGCGGCGAGGCCCTCAACTGCTCCCCGGACCAGCGCAGTTACGACGTCACGATCGAGGTCACCGGCTGAGCCGGCGGCTCCGGCCCATGGCCGCGCTGCGGTGCTCCTGCCGCTGGAGCACCGCAGCGCGGCTGTGATCCAGGTCATGCTTGAGGCTGCCCCTGGGGCAGGGTGGAGATTCGTCGCAGCAGCCGGACAGGGGTCCGGAGCCGACGGATACCGAGGAGCACCCATGACCACCATCCACGCCGCCCGACTCGCCGTCTCCGGCCAGGGGTCGGACCGACCGGAGCTGCGGCAGGCGATCGAGGAACTGGTCCGGTCCGGCTTCCTCGGCGTGCAGCTGCGGGTGAGCGACGAACGGGGCGCCTGGGCCTGCAGCGCCGGGGCGCGCGAACTGGGCGGCGATGCCGCGCCGCTGACCGACGGACACTTCCGGATCGGCAGCAGCACCAAGAGCTTCATCGCGACCACCGTGCTGCTGCTGGTCGCCGAGGGGCGGGTCGCCCTGGACGCCCCGGCGGACCAGTACCTGCCCGAGTTCGGCCTGGACCGTCGGATCACCGTACGGATGCTGCTGCAGCACACCAGCGGCGTCTTCAGCCACACCGGCGAGTTGCTCGAGGACGGCACCGTGGTGCCCGGCGTCCCGTGGCGGGGCAAGGAGTGGGTGGACCGCCGCTTCCACACCTACCTGCCCGAGGAGTTGGTGCGGCTGTCGCTGTCGCGGTCCCCGCGCTTCGAGCCGGGGGAGGGCTGGAGCTACTCCAACACCAACTACGTGCTGGCCCGGCTGGTGATCGAGCGGGCCACCGGCCGCTCCTTCGCCGAGGAGCTGCGACGGCTGGTCCTGGCCCCGCTGGGGCTGACCGGGACCGTGGCACCGGGCAGTTCGCCGGACGTCCCCGAGCCGCACCACCACGGCTACTACCGCTACCCGGACGGCGGGCAGGAGCGGACGGTCGACGTCACCCGGCACGACCCCACCTGGGTCGCGGCCGGCGGCGACATGATCTCGACCACCCGCGACCTGCACACCTACTTCGCCGCGCTGATGGGCGGCAGGCTGCTGCCCGCCGGACTGCTGGCCGAGATGCGCACGCCGGAGGAGCGGGTCGGCTACGGCCTCGGGCTGTTCGCCCAGGACTTGGGCGGGGCCGCCGGTACGGTCTACCACCACAACGGCGCCACCATCGGCTCGGCGGCGCTGATGTACGGCTCGCCCGACGGGCGAAGGGTCCTGACGGCCGGTCTGAACTTCGTGGACGACCCGGAGATGTCCATCGCCGCGGGCTTCCAGAAGGCCCAACAGCTGCTGGTGGGCGCGGTGTTCGGCGGGGTGTCCGGCGCGGAGCAGGCCGGGCCGTCCGGGTCGGCGGGCTGACCGGCTGGCCGTCCGGCCCGATCCCACGAGAGGCTGAGCGCATGATGAGCGGAGTCACGATCGGGCAGGCGGCGGCATTCCTCGGCGTCTCGGTGAAGACGGTGCGGCACTACCACGAGCACGGGCTGGTCGAGGAACCGCCGCGCGACGGCTCCGGCTACCGGCGGTACGGCTCGGACGAGCTGCTGCGGCTGGTGCAGGTCCGCACGCTGGCCACCGCCGGGGTGCCGCTGGCCGAGGTCGGGCCGCTGCTCGACGCCGACACCGAGCGGTTCGCCGCCGCCCTCGTCGACGTCGAGCGGCGGCTGGCCGAGCGGATCGCCGAATTGGAGGAGCGCCGCGCCACGCTGCACCGCCTCGCCGAGGGCGACCGGGCCCTGCTGCCCGACCGCGCCTGCGCCGTCCTGGAGCGGATGGCCGAGCTCGGCTTCGGCCCGGACTACGTGGCCGGGCAGCGCGAGGCGCTGGTACTGGCCCGGGTGCTGGTGCCGGGAGGCTTCGAGGCCTTCCAGGCCCAGCTCGAACGGCAGCTGGACGACCCGGAGTTCGTCGAGCTCGCCCAGCGGGCCCAGGAGGCCGAGCAGTGGGAACCGGACGACCCGAGGATCGAGGAGCTCGCCGCCGCCATGGCCGACCGCTACCTCGCCAACCCCGCGCTCCTGGCGGACCCGGCCGCACTGGAGGCCTGGAGCAGGGCCGCCACCCAGTACCGGCTGATCGACCGGCACCGCGAGGACGAGGCGCGGAACTCGGCCCGGCTGACCGCACTGACCGAGGCCAGGCTCCGCTCCGCCGGGGCGCCGGTGCCCCGGCTCCCACGCGGGTGAACCGCGCCCGGGGCCGCGTCTGCGGGATGGCCGGGGGCTCAGGGCCCGCCGACCACCCCGCAGGGGGTGGGCCTCAGGCGGCCGGGCCTCCGGTCTCCGTCAGCGTGCCGTCGGCCAGCCGCAGCCAGCGGTCGACGCCGATGCCGGCCAGGAACCGTTCGTCGTGGCTGACCACCAGGAACGCCCCCTGGTAGGAGTCGAGGGCGCCTTCGAGCTGCCCGACGCTGACCAGGTCGAGGTTGTTCGTCGGCTCGTCGAGCAGCAGCAGCTGGGGTGCGGGCTCGGCGCACAGCACGCAGGCCAGGGTGGCGCGCAGCCGCTCGCCGCCGGACAGGGCCCGCACCGGCAGGTGGGCCCGGGCGCCGCGGAAGAGGAAGCGGGCGAGGATGTTCATCCGCTCGGCCTCGGGGCGCTCCGGCGCGGCGGCGGCGAAGTTCTCCGCCACGGTGCGGTCCTGGTCCAGCAGGTCCAGCCGCTGGGAGAGGTAGGCGACCCGGCCGTCGGCGCGCTTGACCTGCCCCTCGTCCGGGGTGAGGTCCCCGACGAGCAGGCGCAGCAGGGTGGTCTTCCCCGCGCCGTTGGCGCCGGAGAGGGCGATCCGCTCCGGGCCGCGGACGGTCAGGTCGATCCCGCCGTCGGCGAACAGCGGGCTGCCGTCGCGCCGGACCTGGAGGTGTTCGCCGATGAAGAGGTCGCGCCCGCTGGGCACCCGGGTCTCGGAGAGGTCGAGGGTGAGCCGCTGTTCGTCGCGCACGGCGCGCCCCGCCTCGTCGAGTCGGGCCTTGGCCTCGTCGACGCGGGCGGCGTGCACCTGGCCTGAGCGGCCGGCGGACTCCTGGGCGCCGCGCTTCATGTTCCCGGCGAAGATCCGGGGCAGCCCGGCGCTCTTGAGGTTGCGGGCGGCGTTGCCGGCCCGGCGCTCGGCGCGTTCGCGGGCCTGCTGCATCTCGCGCTTCTCGCGCTTCAAGTCCTGCTCGGCGTTGCGGACGTTCTTCTCCGCGACCTCCCGCTCGGCCTGGACGGCCTCCTCGTAGGCGGTGAAGTCGCCGCCGTAGAGCCGCAGTTCGTGCGAGTCGAGTTCGGCGATGCGGTGCATCCGGTCGAGCAGGGCGCGGTCGTGGCTGACCAGCAGCAGGCAGCCGTTGAAGTCCTCCAGCGCGTCGTACAGCCGGTGCCGGGCGCCGAGGTCGAGGTTGTTGGTGGGCTCGTCCAGCAGCAGGACGTCCGGCCGCTTCAACAGCTGGGCGGCGAGGCCTAGTTGGACGACCTGGCCGCCGCTGAGGGTGCCCAGCCGACGGCCGAGCGGCATCCCGCCGAGGCCGAGGCGTTCGAGCTGGGCGAGGGAGCGCTCCTCGATGTCCCAGTCGTCGCCGATGGTGGTGAAGTGCTCCTCGGCGACGTCCCCGGACTCCACGGCGTCGATGGCCCGGATCACCCCGGCCACGCCGAGCACCTCGGCGACCGTGAGGCCCGCCGTCAGCGGGAGGTCCTGGGGGAGGTAGGCGGCCGTGCCGGCGATCGTCACCGACCCGGCGGACGGGCGCAGTTGACCGGTGATCAGCTTGAGCAGCGTGCTCTTGCCAGAGCCGTTGGGCGCGACCAGGCCGGTGCGGCCGGTGCCGACGGTGAAGGAGAGGTCCTGGAAGACGGGGGTGTCGTCGGGCCAGGAGAAGGACAGCTGGGAGGCGACGACGGACGCGGAAGACGCAGAAGACATAGAAGGCATGGAGAACTACCTGGAGGTGAGCGGGCGGAGACGAGTCCGGCCCGAAGGAGACAGGGGGACTGGGTGCGACGATTCCGACCGCTGCACTGGGCGCCCTGCGCCCGCAACGGTCATGAAGCCCGGGATTCACCCGGAGATGTCGTCGTCACCCGCCATGTCTGCTGCACTCCTCGGAAGGGGGTAGGTCGTTCGCCAGCGTAGCAGTCCGTTTCGCCCCGCGCCGTTCATTTTCCGACGCGAGGCGACTGCTGTGCGCCCGCCCGTCGTGGTCAGAGCCGGTCGGCGTCGACTACGGCCTGGGCGAAGGCAGTCGGGGCCTCCTGGGGCAGGTTGTGGCCGATCCCGGGGAGCGTCCGGTGCTCGTACGGGCCGGTGAACATGGCCCGGTAGGAGGAGCCGTCGCCGGGGGCCGGGGTGAACGGGTCCAGCGCGGGGTCGAGGGTGACGGTCGGCACGTGGATGGTCGGCTTGCGGGCCAGCAGGTGCTCGTCGTGGTCGTAGCGGCGCTCGCCGTCGGCCAGGCTCAGCCGCCAGCGGTAGTTGTGGATCACGATCGCGGCGTAGTCGGGGTTCTCGAAGGCGGCCGCGGTGCGTTCGAAGGTGGCGTCGTCGAAGTTCCAGGTGGGGGAGGCGGTCTGCCAGACGAGCCGGGTGAGGTCGTGCCGCAGCTTCGGGTCGTGCATGGCCCGCTCGCCGCGGTCGGTGGCGAAGTAGAACTGGTACCAGAAGGCGCGTTCGGTGACGGGCGCGATCGGGTGCTGCTGGGCGTCGCGGTTGGTGATGAGGTAACCGGTCGCCGACACCAGGGCCTTGACCCGCTCGGGCCACAGGGCGGCCAGGATGTCACCGGTCCGCGCACCCCAGTCGAAGCCCGCCACCACGGCGCGCTCGATCCGGAGCGCGTCCATCAGCGCGATGACGTCCCGGGCGATGGCCGACTGCTGGCCGTTGCGGAAGGTCCGCGCGGAGAGGAAGCGGGTGGTGCCGTGGCCGCGCAGATAGGGGACGATCACGCGGTAGCCGAGGTCGGCGAGCAGTGGGGCGACGTCGAGGTAGCTGTGGATGTCGTAGGGCCAGCCGTGCAGGCAGAGCACCACCGGCCCGTCGGCGGGGCCGAGTTCGGCGTAGCCGACGTCGAGCACCCCGGCGGTGACCTGGCGCAGCACCGGGAAGGAGGTGTGGGTGCCGGGGGTGATCGCCGGCACTACCGGGGCCGGGCCGGAGCGGCCATGGGCGGGGGTGGAGGCGGGAGCGGCGTCGGCCGTGCCCGGCAGTGCGGCCAGGGAGAGGGCGGCGGCCCCGGCGCCGAGGCCGACGGTCCTGTGGAAACCACGCCTGTCGATCATGAGTTGCCTTCCGGAAGGTGCGGGGACCGGCACGAGGGACGGGCCGGGCAGAACGTTACTGGTCTGGACAGTGATGCAGCGGGCGACGCGGCGCGGCCGCTGTCGGGACTCCGGGGAAGCCCGGGGGAGCCCGGGGGAGCGCACCGGGCATTGCGTTCGAGCCGGTGACTGGTCAGTATGGTGACGTGATGCACGCCTTCCCCTGCGGGACCCTGCCCCTGGACTTCGTCGGCACGCTGCGCGCCCGGCGCAACGCCGCGCCGATGGAGAAGCTGGCCTCCCCCGAGCAACTGGACGCCTGGTTCGTGGAGTCCGGGATGCTCGACGGCGGCGCCGGCGCCGACGAGACCGACCTCGACATCGCCGTCGACCTGCGCGAGTCGATCTACGCCCTGGTGGCCGCCCGGCTGGACGGTCAGCCGATGCCGGCCCGGGCGATCGCCGAGCTGAACCGGCACGCCGCCGGACTGCCGGTGACGCTGCGGCTGCACGCCACCGGCGCGACCAGGACCGGATCGGTCTCCCAGGGCCTGGCGGCCCTGGCCCGGGAGGCCGTCGAGATCCTCGGCGGCGACGACGCCGCGCTGCTGCGCGAGTGCGCCCGGCCAGAGTGCACCCAGGTCTACCTCGACCGCTCCCGCGGCCACCGGCGCGAGTGGTGCGCCATGCGGACCTGCGGCAACCGGGTCAAGGCCGCCTCCTACCGCGCGCGCCAGCACGGCGGCGCCGACGGCTGACACCCCACCCCGGGACTGGTCCTCCGCCTCCGCCCCCGCCCCGGCTGCTGCCGCGGCCGCCGGGCGGGGGTTCGGCGTTTCCACGCCCGGTTCGGGGGTCGGGTGCGAACCGCTGACTGCCATGGTTCTGCCCCCTCGTGAGTGACCGTCCGATGAGCCGCGACTGCCGTCACCGGTCTGACTGGTGACGATTATTGGCAACGGCGTGCGGGCACGTCAAGGCGACCGCCGCCTGCCCCGGGCTTCAACCTGCCCTTTATGGAGGAGAATTCACCGATCTGCGGCTCTCTGAGGTGCTCGTGAAAGGGCAGGATTCCTGTCGTGACGGCTCCAGGTTCGCCTGACTCACCCGAGTCATAACCTGATTGACAGGTTATGTGTGCGAGCGTCAGACTCCACCTGGACAAGGGTGAGAAGGAGAAAAACGTGATCATCTACGACCGGCTCTTCATCGCGGGCACCTGGACCGCGCCGAGCAGTGCCGAACTGCTGGACATCCGCTCCCCGCACGACGGTGCGCCGCTCGGCAAGGCCGCACAGGCGCGGCCGGCGGACGTGGACCGCGCGGTGGCCGCGGCCCGGGCCTCGTTCGACGGGGGAGTGTGGCGGGAGACCCCACCGTCGGAGCGGGTGGCGGTGCTGCGTCGCTTCAACGCCCTCCGGGAGCGGAACGCGGAGCGGATCGCCGAGCTGATCGCCACCGAGAACGGCTCGGCGGCCTGGTTCACCCGGGCCGGTCAGCCCGGCCTGACCCGGCAGGCCAACGCCTACCTGAGGGCCGCCGAGGAGTTCGACTGGGAGCGGACGCTCGTCCCCTCCGACCCGGCCTCGCCGGTGCGCAGCGTGGTGCGCCGTGAGGCGATCGGCGTGGTGGCGGCCGTGATCCCGTGGAACTCGCCCTTCTCCTCGGCGACTTCGAAGCTCCTCCCGGCCCTGCTGGCGGGCAACTCGGTGGTGCTCAAGGTCTCCCCGGAGAACTCGCTCAGCATGGGCTTCCTCGCCGAGCTGCTGGAGGAGACAGGACTGCCCGAGGGGGTGGTGAGCGTCCTGCCCGCCGACCGGGAGACCAGCGAGTACCTGGTCTCCCACCCCCAGGTGGACAAGATCGCCTTCACCGGTTCGACCCGGGCCGGCCGGCGCATCGCCGCGATCGCGGGGGAGCAGCTCAAGCGCGTCAGCCTCGAACTGGGCGGCAAGTCCGCGGCCGTGATCCTGCCCGATGCCGACCTCGACCGGGCGGTGGCGGGGTTGAAGTTCTCCTCGCTGCTCAACAACGGGGAGTCCTGCATCGCCCAGACCCGGATCCTGGCCCCCCGCAGCCGCTACGAGGAGGTGGTGGCCGGGCTGAAGACCCTGGTCGAGTCCCTCAGGGTCGGCGACCCGGCGGACCCGGCGACCTTCATCGGGCCGATGATCCGCCGTGACCAGCAGGAACAGGTCCGCCGCTACATCGCCCTCGGCCTGGAGGAGGGCGCCCGGCTGGTCACCGGCGGCCCGGACGTCCCGGCCGGCCTGGAAGCCGGCAACTACGTCACCCCGACCGTGTTCGCCGACGTCGACAACTCGATGCGGATCGCCCAGGAGGAGATCTTCGGCCCGGTCCTGGTGGTCATCCCCTACGAGGACGAGGACGACGCCGTCCGGATCGCCAACGACTCCGAGTACGGCCTCTCCGGCGGGGTCTGGTCCGCCGACGAGGGCCACGCGCTGGCGGTCGCCCGTCGCATCCGTACCGGCACCGTCACCGTCAACGGCGCCTCCATCGGCTTCGACGGGCCGTTCGGCGGCTTCAAGGCCAGCGGCATCGGCCGCGAGTACGGCGCCGTCGGGCTCGGCACCTACACCGAGTACAAGACCATCACCCTCTGAGCCCGCTGAGCCCGCTGAGTCCTCTGACCCCTCCGGGCCCTCTGAGCCCTCCGGACCCGCTGAGCGGGGCGACGCAGCCGCTCAGCCGGACACCCCGCGGCCAGGCCCTCTGCTGTTCCATCGGAGTTCAACCGCGCGCTCCTGACTCCACCCCGTCAAGCCCCTACCTTCCCTGGTGGACTGCGAGAAGGAGCCATGGAAGACACGCAACCTGCCGTACGCGCACGGGGATTGACGAAGTGCTTCGGTGACGTCGTGGCACTCGACGGGGTCGGCCTGGAGCTGCTCCCCGGGCGGATCCACGGGCTGGCCGGGCCGAACGGGGCCGGGAAGACCACCCTGCTCGGGCTGCTGCTCGGGCTGGCCGTCGCCGACGGCGGCGAGCTGGAGGTGCTGGGCAGACCGGTCGGCCGGGCCCTGGCGGCGCCCGACGGCGTGGCCGGGTTCGTCGACGGGCCCGGCCTCTACCCGTCGCTGACCGCGCGGAAGAACCTGGCCGCGCTGGCGGCCCTGCGCGGCCAGGACACCGGGGCCGGCCGGATCGACGAGGTGCTGTTCGAGGTCGGGCTGCGGGACGTCGCCGACGACCGGGTGCGCGGCTTCTCGCTGGGCATGCGCCAGCGGCTCGGCCTGGCCGCCGCCCTGCTCACCCGGCCGCGGCTGCTGGTGCTCGACGAGCCCTCCAACGGCCTGGACCCGGCAGGTAAGCAGCATGTGCACGGTGCCCTGCGCCGACTCGCGGAGGACGGCGTCACCGTCGTCCTGTCCAGCCACCGGATGGACGACCTGGAGGCGCTCTGCTCCGAGGTGACGATCCTCGCCACCGGGCGGGTCCGCTTCTCCGGCCCGCTGGGCAAGCTGGCCGCCGAGACCCGGGCGCTGGACCACCGGCTGCTCACCTCCGACCTGCGCACCGCCCGCCAGGTGGCCGTCGGCACGGCCGGGGTGACGGTCGTGGACGGCGCCGGGACGTGGCGCGGCGCGGAGGCGCTGGTGGTGCGCGCCGCCGGGCCGGCCGTCGAGCAGCTACTGGCCGGGTTGGTCCAGGAGGGCGTACGGGTGCGCGAGGTCGCGCCCGTGGTGTCGCCGCTGGAGGCCGCGTACCTGGCCCTCACCGAGGAACAGCAGGAGGACGGGCGATGAGCACGGTCACGGCCGGGCAGGCGGTGGCCGGTGCGGCCGCCGGATCCGGGGCGCGCCGGGTGCCGGTGGGCCGGGTGTACCGCTTCGAGCTGGTGAAGCTGGTCTCGCAGTGGCGGATCCGGCTGCTGGTGCTGGCCTGTTGGGCGCTGCCCGGGCTGTTCACGGCCGCGGTCGCCCAGCAGGGGACGCTGCCCTCCGACACCCTGTTCGGCCGCTGGATGCACGCCACCGCCTGGGCCGGCCCGCTGGTGGTGCTGGGCTTCGCCGGCTCCTGGGCGCTGCCGCTGCTGACCTCCGTGGTCGCGGGTGACGTGTTCGCCGCCGAGGACCGGCTCGGCACCTGGCGGCACCTGCTGGTGGCGGTCCGCTCGCCGCGCCGGATCTTCCTCGCCAAGACCCTGGCGAGCGCCACCGTGATCGTCCTGCTGGTGGCCGGACTGCTGGCCTCCGGTACGGTGGGCGGGCTCGCGGCGGTCGGGAACCAGCCGCTGGTCGGCGTCGACGGGCACCTGCTGGCCCCGTCGGACGCGGCCGTGAGCGTCCTGCTGGCCTGGACCGCAGCCCTGGCGCCGACGATGGCGCTGGCGTCGCTCGGCCTGCTCGGCTCGGTCATCCTGGGCCGCTCCCCGATGGGCCTGCTCGTCCCCGCGCTGTCCGCGGTCGCCATGCAGCTCGCGCAGACGCTGCCGCTGCCGGTGCCGCTGCGCCTGGCCCTGCCCGGCTACGCCTTCGTCTCCTGGAACGGGCTGTTCGTCGATCCGATCCGGCTCCAGGAGCTGCTGATCGCGGTCGCGGTGAGCCTGGTGTGGGTCGTGGTGGCGACCGGCGCGGCCTACCGGCTGTTCGTCCGGCGGGACTTCACCAACGGCAACGAGGACGGCGAGAAGCGCCGCGCGCTCACCTACGGGGTGCTGCCGCTGGCCGGACTGCTCGCGCTGACCACCGGGGTGGTCGCGGTGGCCGCGCCCTCGACCGGGTCGGGGATCAGCCAGGCGAAGGTGCAGCGCTCGGTCTCCACCGTGTTCGCCCACCTCTACCGGCTGCAGACCGAGCAGCTGTACCGCCCCGCCGTCACCGAGGCCGACCTGCGGGTCAGCGCGGAGTGCAACCGCGGCGACGGCCAGGTCGACCCGGAGGGCCCGGGCAACGACTGGCGCTGCGTGGTCACCTGGCACCTGCCCGGCACGGAGGCGCCCGGCACGGCGGTCTACCAGCTGGACGTCGCCTCGGACGGGCGGGTGATGGCCGACGGTGACGGGCCGAAGGAGGTCAACGGCTACTTCCTGGTCCACACCGGGACCGGGGACGCGCCGAACCCGCTGTGGCAGTTCGACGGCCAGATCGACCTGCTCGACTCCTCGACGGACTGACCGGCCCCGCCCGACTCAGGACCCCGCACACCGAACGCACCCAGCACACCCACCTCCCAACGAAGGGCTGACGCCATGCAGGTAACGCGTCGTCGACGCGACCGGACGGAGCACCTGGTGCTCCTCGGCCGCCGGGCCGGCCGCCGGGCCACCCTGGCCACCGCGTGCATCACCGCGGTGGCCGTGGCCACGGGCACGGCTTTCGCGACCACCCACCAGTTCGGCACCGACCAGGTCGGCCAGGTCACCGCCGGCGGCCAGGTGATCTCCAGCGACCAGTACATCGCCCCCTACGGCAACCGGCTGGTCATCGACAACGGCAAGCTGATGGGCTCCCGGGTCAGCCCGGACGGCACCCACCTGGCGGCCTCGCTGGCCGACGGCGACGCCTCGCTCGTCATCGTCGACCTCAAGTCCGGCAAGGTGCAGCAGCGGGCCGGCAAGGCCAAGACCGCCGACCTGCACCTGACCGACGGCTCGGTCGGCCAGGAGGCCCCGGTCTACTCGCCGGACGGCAAGCAGCTGTGGCTCGGCCAGCTCGACGGCTACACCAGGTTCACCGTGAACCCGGACGGCTCCCTGGCGAACCCGGTGACGGTCGCCATCCCGGCCGACGGGGCCAAGCACGCGCTCGCCTCGGGCCTGGCGTTCTCGGCCGACGGCTCGACGGTGTACGCGGCCGTCAACGGGCAGAACCGGGTGGTCGAGATCAACGCGGCCACCGGCGCGCTCGGCCGGAGCTGGACGACCGGCACCGCGCCGCGCGGCATCGTGCAGGTCGGGCAGAAGCTGTACGTCAGCAACGAGGGCGGCCGCGCCGCCACCCCCGACGACGACACGCTCAACTCCTACGGCACCCAGGTGCCGGCCGACCCGGACACCGGCGCCGCCACCACGGGCACCGTCAGCGTGATCGACCTCGCGGACGCGTCCGGCGCCGTCGGCTCCATCGACGTCGGCCTGCACCCGACGGCCGTGTACGCCAAGAACGGGACGGTCTTCGTCGCGGACACCTCCTCCGACCAGGTGTCCGTGATCGACCCGGCCCGCGGCAAGGTGGTGCAGCGCATCTCCACCAAGCCCTGGCCGGAGGCCTCGGTGGGCTACGAGCCCACCGCGATGACGCTCACCGACGACGGGCGCCTGCTGGTCACCCTCGGCCGGGCCAACGCCGTCGCCGTCTACCGCTTCACCGGCGCCCAGGAGCCGGTGAGCTACGTCGGCCTGCTGCCCACCGACTACTTCCCGGCGGAGATCACCACCGTCGGCTCCACGGTGGTCGTCTCCAACACCCGCGGCATCGACGCCCGGCGCCCCAACTCCACCGGCGCCCACAACACCCACGACACCACCTCCAGCCTGACCCGGTTCACCCTGCCCGCCGACAAGGAGATCCGCTCCCAGACGGACAAGGTCTTCCAGCAGAACGGCTGGACCAAGGGCGCGGTCCAGACGGCCGACCGGCACAAGGCGAAGCCCGTACCGGTGCCGGGCCGGATCGGCGACCCGTCGACGATCAAGCACGTCTTCCTGATCGTCAAGGAGAACCGGACCTACGACCAGGTCTTCGGCGACATCGGCAAGGGCAACGGCGACCCCAAGCTGGCCCAGTTCGGCGCGAACGTGACGCCCAACCAGCAGGCGCTGGCCAAGCAGTTCGGGCTGTACGACAACACCTACGACATCGGCACCAACTCCGCCGAGGGCCACAACTGGCTGATGCAGGCGGACAACCCGGAGTACACCGAGTCCTCGGCCGGCGAGTACGAGCGCAGTTACGACACCGAGGACGACGCCCTGGGCCACCAGCGCTCGGGCTTCCTGTGGACCGGCGCCCAGGCGGCCGGCCAGGACGTGCGCGACTTCGGCGAGTTCCACCAGTTCCTCACCAAGCCCGACGGCGCGAACTGGCAGAACCTGTACTGCGACGCGAAGAACATGGACGCGACCGGCGACGACACCGCCTACCCGCTCAACTCCTCCTCGCCGATCCCCTCGCTCAACGACGTGTCGGTGCCCGGCTTCCCGAAGTTCGACCTGGACGTGCCGGACCAGTACCGCTACCAGGTCTGGAAGCAGGACTTCGAGCAGAACGGCCCGGCGGCCCTCAACATGCTGTGGCTGTCCAGCGACCACACCGGCGGTCCGGCCAGCCCGGCCGCACAGGTCGCCGACAACGACCTCGCGGTGGGCAAGATCGTCCAGGAGATCTCGCACAGCGAGTACTGGAAGGACACCGCGATCTTCGTGGTCGAGGACGACTCCCAGGCCGGCCTCGACCACGTCGACGGCCACCGCGCCCCGATCCAGGTCATCAGCCCCTGGGCGCAGCACGGCGCCGTCGACAGCCGCTACTACTCGCAGATCACCATGGTCCGCACCATCGAGCAGATCCTCGGGATCCACCCGATGAACCAGAAGGACAGCGCGGCCAGCCCGATGGCCACGGCCTTCACCGACAAGCCGGACTTCACCCCGTTCGACGCGGTGCCCAACCGCACCTCGCTGACCGACGGCCTGAAGACGCCGCCCTCCTGCGGCGTCGACGTGCCCGGTGCCCAGGACCGCAGCGCGGCGGCGGCGCCGGTGACCGTCGCCCCGCCCGCGGCCGAGCAGGGCGTCGCGGCCCAGTGGGAGGACTGGAAGGCCAAGCAGCACCTGACCGGCCCGAACGCCGCGCCGGACCGCGCCAACCCGGCCCAGATGAACCACCTGACCTGGTACCAGACGCACAACTGGAAGGCCCCGTACCCGGGCGAGGACGCGATCCACGCCCCGAACGACGTCCCCGGCGCCTACATCCCCTCCGCGGAGAACGACGGCTGACACCCGGTGAGCGGCCCCGGACCGGCACTGCTCGGGCCGGTCCGGGGCCGTCCTTACCCCCGCCGCCCGCCGCCCGCCGCCCGCCGCCCGCCGCCCGCCGCCTGCCGCCCGCCGACCGCCGACCTCAGACCACGATCACCCGGCGTCCGCGGGTGTGCCCCGCCCGGCTGTCGGCGTGCGCGGCCGCGGCCTCGGCGAGCGGGTACGAGGTGTCGACCGGGATGTGCAGCCGCCCCCGGGCGATCAGGTCGGCGGCCTCGGCGAGCGCCGCCGGGACGCTCCCGGCCACGCCGGAGAACCGGACCCCGAGCCCGGGCGCGGCGAGATCGGCGATGGAGACCACCTTCCGCGGATCCCCGGTCAGTTCGACGAGCTCGCGGATCACCCCGGAACCCGCCAGGTCCAGCGCGGCGTCGACCCGGCCGAGCCGGCGCACCCGCTCCACCCAGCCCTCGCCGTACGTGGTGGCGAGCGCGCCCAGGCCGCGCAGGTAGTCCTGGTTCGCGGCCCCGGCCGTGCCGATCACCGTGATGCCGCGGTCGCGCGCGATCTGCAGCACCGCCGAACCGACGCCCCCGGACGCGCCGCTGACCAGCAGCGTCTGCCCGGGGCGCACCCCGACCTCACGGAGCACCCGCAGCGCGGTCTCCACCACGGACGGGTAGCCCGCCGCCTCCTCGAAGGTCAGCCCCTCGGGCATCCGGGCCCAGGCGGACAGCACGGCGAACTCGGCGTAGGTGTCGAGGCCCTCGCCGAACACCCGGTCACCGACCTCGATGCCCTCGACCCCGGCGCCGACCTCGTCCACCACCCCGGCCGCGTCCAGCCCGACCCCGGCGGGCAGTCGGACCGGATGGGCCCCCAGCACCTGGCCCTCCCGGAGCCGCCAGTCCACGGGGTTCACCCCCGCCGCCCGTACCGCGATCCGTATCCGGCCGGGGCCCGGGCGGGGCACCTCGGCGTCCACGAGACGCAGGACCTCGGGGCCGCCGAACGCGGCGAAGCCCACCTTCTTCATGGTCTTCCTGATGGTCTTCCTGGTTGTCATGCGGCCGACCGTAACACTAACGGTTAGTGTTTTGAAGCTGTTCCGTTTTCGTGGCTGATAGCATCACGGCATGACCGAGCAGACCGCGCCCGCCGAGCCGATCGGGCCGACCGAGCCGATCGGGCGCCGCGAGCGCAAGAAGGCCGCGACCCGCCGGAAGATCGCCGACACCGCCCTGCGGCTCTTCCTCGACCGCGGCTACGACGCGGTGGGCATCCGCGAGGTGGCCGCCGAGGCCGACGTCGCCGTCACCACGGTCTTCTCCCACTTCGCCGCCAAGGAGGCCCTGGTCTTCGAACAGGACGAGGACTTCGAACAGCGCCTCGTCCGCGCCGTCACCGAGCGGACCCCCGAGGAACCGCTGATCCCCGCGCTGCGCCGCGAGATCCACGCCATGGTCCGGCACTGCACCGCAGACGGCGCCGTCCAGATCTGGCGCCTGATCGACTCCTCGCCCGCCCTGCGCGCCTACGAGGAGTCGATGCGGCTGCGCCACGCGGAGTCCCTCGCGACGGCCATCACCACCCTCCCCGGCCCGCCCCGCACCCCGACCGCCTGCCGCGCGATCGCCCGCTTCACCGTCGACGCCTTCTCCCTGGCCCGCGACGCGGCCGACCCGGCGGCTGCGGTGGACGAGGTCTTCGACCTGATCGATGCCGCCTGGGCCGCCCTCCCCGCCTGACGAACCATCAGGCCCCGGTTCGTGGTACAGCCGTGAGGGCTCGTCACCGCCACCGTCGGCCGACGCACCGGGGACCGTTCGCGTCCGCCTGATTTCCGCAAAGTCGCCCCGGATCGGTGGGCGCTCTGGCATGCTCACCCGAACGGCGGCAGGCTCCGGGTAACCGGGACCTCACTCAGGGTCAGGGATGGGCAGTGCAGTACACGATCAGCGCGACCGCGTTCCTCGCGATCTTCATCGTCGTCCGGCTCCGCCGACGTACCGAGGCCCGGCGCCGCAGCGACGAGGCGTTCACCGTCTTCACCGCGGTCGTGTTCGGCGTCCTGATCGCCGCCACGTCCTGGGGCCGCGCCATCCTCCAACTCGTCGGCATCGCCGTCGAGGCCACCCACTGACACCATGCGCTTCTGTCAGTAGGCCATCCTGGTGCCCCCGGCCGGTACGGCCGTCCTCCTGAGCGGTGAGGTGTCCCATCGGTACGAAGAGCGGGCCGACGCTGGCCACTTGGCTGGGCGGCCTCGACGCGGCCGCGTTGGAACGGGTCCTGGCGGCGCGCCCGGACGCCGCGGCGGCGCCGGAACTGCGGTCGGTCGGTGAACTGGCCGACCGTCTGCTGCGCCCGGCGTCGGTGGCGTCGGCGCTGTCGCGGCTGACGCTGCCGTGCCTCCAGGTGGCAGAGGCCCTCGCCGCGCTGAGTGGCGTCTCGCAGGACGAGCAGTGCGAGCGGGTGGAGCCGGCAGAGCTGGCAGGCCTGCTGGACGCGACGGACGGTGAACGTGCCCGTGAATTGGCCTCCGTCCTCGAGGAGTTGGCGGATCGCGCGCTGGTGTGGCCGGGTGACGACGGCCGGCTGCACCTGCCGCCGCCACTGCGAGAGGCGTGGTCCGCGCCGCTGGGGCTCGACGCACCGCTCGCGCGCCTGCTCGCGGGCTTGAACTCCGACGACCTGGCCCGCGTGCTGGCCAAGGCCGGGATCAAGCCGGCCGGCAACCGGAAGGAGCAGCGGCTGGCCGCGCTGCTCGCCCACCACGGAGATCCCGCCCGGGTCGCCGCGTTGGTCGCCAAGGCGCCCGCGGCGGCCCGCGAGCTGCTCGAGCGGCGGGCCCATGCGGTTCCGGAGCGAGTGGCCCTCATCATGTTCGGCGCTCCGCAGGTGAACGCCGCGCCCGGCGAACAGTGGGCGGTGGAACGGGGACTGCTGATCCGTGAGCGCCTCCGCTACGGTCCGGCCCGGATGCCCGCGGAGGTGGCCCTGGCCCTGCGCGGCCGCGACCGGCACGCCCCGTTCACACCCGTCCCGCCCGTGGTGCGGCCGGTGCCCGCGACCGTGCCGGAGGTCGAACGGGAGGCCGCGGCCGCCGCGATGGTGTTCGCCGCCCACGCCGCGTCCGTCCTGGCGGTGTGCGCGTCCGCTCCGCCGGCCCGGCGCAAGGCCGGCGGGGTCGGCGCCCGCGAGCTCGCCCGGATCGGCCGGGCGGCGCACTGCGACGAGCTTCCGGTGCGCCTCGCCCTGGAGGCGGCCAGCGCCGCCGGGCTGCTGGCCCCGGACGGCGACCGGGTCGCGGCGACCGCGTCCTACGACACCTGGGCCGCGCGGGAACCGGCCGAGCGGCTCGCCGTGCTGCTCCGGGCCTGGTGGGCGCTCCCGCTGACCCCCGGCGCACGCCGCGACGAGGACGGGAAGGCCCTGCCCGCGCTCGTCGCGGCTGCTCCGCGTGCGGGCTGCGTCCAGGCCCGGCACGGGCTGCTCACCGCCGCCGCCCGGCTCCCGGCCGGTGCAGGCGCGGCGGACCGGGCGGAGCTGGGGGAACTGCTCCGGTGGCTCCGCCCGCTCGCCGACGAACTCCCGCAGGACGTCGGGCCGTTCGCGACCCTGATCCGGGAGGCGGAACTGCTCGGCGTCCTCGCCCTCGGGGCCGTCTCCCCGCTCGGGACCGCCCTGCTCGCCGCCGCCGACTCCGCCGCTGCCGACGCCGACGCGCTGAGCGACGCGTGCCGACGGCTGCTGCCCGCCGCCGGCGGGACCGCCCGCTTCGGCAGCGACCTCACGGCCGTGATCGCCGGGACGCCGTCGGCGCACCTCCACACGCTGCTGGACTGCGCTGCGGACCGGGAGAGCGCCGGTGCGGCGTCCGTCTGGCGGTTCAGCCCGGGCAGCGTCCGCCGCGCCCTCGACGCGGGCCTCACCCCCGACGCCCTCACGGCCGACCTGGCCGCCGTCGCCGTCGAACCGCTGCCCCAGCCGCTCACGTACCTGATCCACGACACCGCGCGCAGCCACGGCCGGGTGCGCGTCGCGGCCGCGGCCTGTGTGATCCACGGCCAGGAACCCGCCCTCCTGGCCGAACTCGCCGCCCACCGCGCGCTCGCCCCCCTCGGCCTGCGCCTGCTGGCACCGACGGTGCTGATCAGCCGCACCCCGCCGGACCAGACCCTCGCGGCCCTGCGCGCCGCGGGCTACGCCCCCGTCGCCGAGGAACCCGACGGGACCGTACGGATCGAACGGGCGCCGCGGCCCCGCACGGCGGGCCCGGTTCCGTCCCCGCGCCCAAGCGGCGGCAGGTCCCGCACCCGGCGGAAGGAACCTCCCCGCACCGCGGCCGCGGGAGGGCCCGTCGACCTGCGCGCCCTCGCCGCCCGGCTGCGCGACGCCCCGCAGCACAGCACGGAACCCGACCCGCGCGACGGCCGCCCCCGCACCGGCGGCACCGAGGAGACGATCGCCGGGTACGCCCGCAACCTGACCTCCACCGACGTCCGCCAGCTCGCCCATGCCGTCGACGAGCGGCAGGCCGTCACGATCGAGTACGTCGCGACCTCGGGCAACACGAGCGTCCGCACCCTCAGCCGCCTCGCCCTGGACGGCCCCTACCTGAACGCCTGGTGCCACCTGCGGGACGACCAGCGGGTGTTCACCCTCTCCCGCATCCACGGCGTGATGCCCGGCTGACCGGCGACCCGATCGTGGTCGCGGCGAGCGACCCCCGGTCAGGCGGGGACGTTGGTGATGACGGCGTTGGTCAGCCGGGCGAGCAGCTTCGAGAGCTGGTCGAGGTCCGAGCCGCGGCCGTCGGACCACTGGGCCGAGCCGACGAGCATGCTGTGGCCGTAGGCCGAGAAGCCCTGCACGAAGGGGCTGTCGAGGGGCAGGGGGCGCAGGCCGGAGTCCTTGGGCGCGAGGTGGATGGCGACCTGGCGGGATTCAGGGTGGCTGCCCAGGACGGTCATCACGTGCGCGAGGTCGCCCTGGTCCTTCAGGGTGAGCAGCCCCAGGTTGTACTGGTTGCCGTCGGCGTCCTTGTACAGCGCCAGCTCGACGCCGAGGCAGCCCTGGCTCTGGGTGATCAACCCGGCGAGGGTCGCCGCCACGGTGTCCGTGCTGGTGCAGCTCGCCCGCGCCTCGGCGGACACCCGCGTGTAGCCCTGCACCCGCGCCGGGAACACCGACAGCGGGACCGCGACCTTAGTGACCGCCACTGACACCTGGAAACCGGCCCCCCTCCGAAACCCCGCCGGAGCCCCCGGCACCGCCGTCGCACAGCGGAGTTGAACCGCCGCCAGGCCCGCCCACCGGGATCGGACGATCGACCATCGGGTCATTTCGGGAAAACGGCTTCGGTCGGACACGGTCGAATTGCCGTGATTCCTCCGCTTCGTGAACAGAGGTTCACTGTTCTACGTCCGGTGCGGGCCGGGCCGTTGATCCGTCGGGCGGGTGGTCGCGAGGGAGAACCTGACCTTGGGGCGGGCCTGGGCGCCCGCGCGGTGGTAGAAGCGGATGGCGTCGGTGTTCCAGTCAGGCGTCTGCCACTGCACCTCGGCGGCGCCCAGGGCGGCTGCCGCGTCCGTCACGGCGTCGAGCAGGGCGCGGCCCCAGCCCCCGCCCCGGTGGGCTTCGGTGACGAAGAGGCAGTCCAGGTGGACGTAGTCGGTGGCCTGCCAGGTGGAGAACTCGCGGGAGTAGCTGGCGTAGCCGGTCAGTTCGCCGTCGTGGTCGACCACGAGGCACCACGCCCTCGGATGCGCGGCGAACAGCACGGGCTCCAGTCGGGCGGCGAGGTCGGCGGGTACGGCGTCGGCTCCGGCGCGCTCGTAGGCGGCGTGGTCGGCGCACAGGCGGGCGAGCGCCGGGAGGTCGGCGGCGGTGGCCGGGCGGATCGTGCCGCCCGGCCGGGCGGTGGTGGTCAGCATGCGCAGGAGATGCCCGAGCGCGGGGCGGTCAGGTCGTCGATGGGGCGGCTCTCGGTGCCGGTGGCGGTGTCGAAGGCGAAGCCCTCGCGGACCCAGTACTCGAAGCCGCCGAGCATCTCCTTGACCGGGTAGCCGAGGCGGGCGAAGGCCAGGGCCGCGCGGGTGGCGCCGTTGCAGCCGGGGCCCCAGCAGTAGGTGACCACGGTCTGGGTGGCCGGGTCGATCAACTGCGGTGCGAGCTCGGCGATCCGCGCGGTGGGGAGGTGGATGGCGCCGGGGATGTGGCCCTGGTTCCAGGCGACCTCGCTGCGGGTGTCGACCACCACCACACCGGGGGCGCCGGAGATCAGGTCGGCGCGGACGTCGGAGACGTCCGCCTCGAAGGCGAGGCGGGCGGCGTAGTGGGCGGCGGCCTCGGCGGGGGTGGCGGCGGGGACGTTCAGGACGGCGCTGGCGGACATCGGAGGACCTCTGTTCCTGCTGGTCGGGCGGGGTTCGGTGGGCCGTTCCGGGCTTCCCCGTTCGGCGATGACTCCATTCTTCGGCCCCGGGGCCCGCCCCCACGAGTGGCGTGAACGCCTGGGATCACCAAGATCCCGCCAGGTGTCCACTGCGAGAGGATGCCGGTATGACGATCACGCCTCGATTGGTGGCCAGCTACCCGATCCCGAGTTCGAGCACCGCCCGGACGTCTATCGACACCACCGCTCCGGTCCCTCGTCTGGAGGTCCACGACGCCGAGTCTCTGCGCTTCTACGACCTGCGGGAACAGGCGGAACCGGCGGCCGAGTTCCCGGCCCCGTCGCCCGAGTGGTGGTTGCGGACGTGGGTGGCCCCCGACCTGTCCCTCGCCGTCTTCGGCACCTCGGAGGGATACGTCGCCGTCGCCCGGGACGGCCGAAGGCTGTGGCAGCAGCCGTACGGCACCTGGCGGGTGGATCGCTGGGGGTACGTCGACTTCGCGGCGGGTGGCGCCGGCCGGCAGCTTCGGATCTGGCTGCGGCTGCCCTCCGGACTGCCCGACCGCACTCTGTTCCTCACCCTGGACGCCGAGGGCACCGTGCTGGCCCGCAGCGTGCTCCCGTGCGGCGGCTACGCGCGCTCCGTCAGCCTGTTCCAGGACGGGAACGGCGGGATCGCCGGCGTGACCGTGTCCGGAGAGCGTACGGCGGTCACGCGTTACGAGGCACGGGAGGAGTCCGGCGCCATCGTCCTGGGCCGCCGACTGCCGCCGGACCACTTCCCCGAGCTCCCGGACGACTGCGAGTTCCTGGACCAGGACGCCGGGGACGCCCGCTGCATGACCGTCGACGGCAGGGGACGGGAGGTCAGCTGGCGCGACGCGCTCACGCTCCAGCGCACCGCCTCGCTCCCCCTGAGCGACTTCCCGGCCCCCGGCACCGGCGACTGCTCGGTGCACAACGCCCCGTACATCTCCACCTGGGGCGGGTTCGTGGACGACGGCACGGCGCTGGTGACGCTCCACAACCCGTACGACGAGGCCGCGGTGTACATGTTCGGCGAGCAGGACTGGCGGGAGTACAGCCACTGGCTCGCCGACCCCGCCACCGGCACCCTGCACGGGCGCGTCGAGTACCCGATGGCCGAGGTCGACACCGTGGTGCCGGCCGGCGACGGCACCTGGTTCACCCAGGAGTGGAACGCCTACCACCGCTGGCGGCGCTGACCCGCCCGCCGCCGCCACCGCCACAGGCGGTCGCGGCGGGCCCCGGGCTACCGCAGGCCGGCCAGGACGGTGAGCAGCCGGTCGATCTCCGCGGAGGAGTTGTAGGCGTGCAGGCTGACCCGGACCGAGGAGTCGGTCTCGCCGGCGCGGCCCTGGCAGTGGCCGTCGGCGCGGACCATCAGGCCGTGGCTGGCGAGGATGAAGCCGAGGTCGTTGGAGGGGATCCCGCCGTGCCGGAAGGTGACGATGCCTTCGCGCCGCTGCACCGGGGAGTCGGCGGCCAGGCTCTGCTGGCAGCCGAGGACGCGGTAGGCGTCGTGGCCGCGCAGGCCGTCGGTGAGGCGGGCGGCCAGGGCGGTGGTCCAGCGTTGGATGCGGTCGGTTCCGGCGGCGTCGAGCCAGTCCAGGGCGGCCTCCAGGCTGGCGATCCCGCAGGTGTTGGGGGTGCCGCTCCAGCCGCCGGGGTGGAACTCCGGGCCGCGGGTGTTGCGGGCCCACACCGCGCCGGTGCCGGGCAGGGCGAGCGCCTTGTGGCCGGAGAAGACCACGAAGTCGACGTCGAGGCGGCCGACGTCCACCGGCAGGTGGCCGACGCTCTGCGCCGCGTCCAGGCAGATCGGGACGTCGGGGCCGACGGCGGCCCGGATCCGGTGCACGTTCATGTCGGCGCCGTACACGTGGTGGACGTGGGTGGCGGCCACGAACGCGGTCCGCTCGGTGACGAGTTGGGGCAGTGCCCGGTGGTCGTAGTCGTGCGAGGCGTGGTCGTACGGGAGTTCGCGCACCCGGATGCGTACCCCGCGCTCGGCGAGCGACTGCTGGGCCTCCAGCCAGGGCAGGGCGTTCGCCTGGTGGTCGGCGAAGGGCACGATGATCTCGTCGCCGTCGCGCAGGTGCCGGGGCAGCCAGTCCCGGGCCACCGTGCGCAGACCCTCGGTGGTGCCGCTGGTGAAGTGGACGCCGGAGGGGTCTCCGGGCGCCTTGTCGCCGAGGAAGGCGGCGACCCGGGTGCGGGTGCGTTCGACCAGTGCGGTGGTGGCGTTGGCCCAGGTGTAAGTGCCGCGCCCGGCATTGGCGTTGGCGGTGGTCAGGTAGCGGTGGACGGTGTCGAGCACCGTCCGCGGCTTCTGCGCGGTGGCCGCGCTGTCCAGGTAGGCCTGTTCGGGGGCGCCGGTGATGATCGGGAACTGCTCCCGCAACTCCCGGTGCCAGCCGTCCAGTTCGCCGAGTTCGTCGAGTGTGCTCATGGCGGCCCCGTTCAGTCCCGGACCAGCGGCGCGCCCGCGTCGCGCCAGCCGATGATGCCGCCCGCCAGGCTGCGGACGTCCCGGTGTCCCATCCGGGTGAGCAGCGCCGCGTACCGCACCGACTTCTCGCCGACCGGACAGGCCAGCAGGACGGGCTGCCGGGTGCCGAACGGCAGTCCGCCGTGCAGGAGTTCGTCGAACAGCTCGTCGACGATGTTGATCGAGCCCTCGATGTGCAGCGCGGCGTAGGCGAACGGGCCGCGCAGGTCGATCACCAGCGGGTGGTCCTCGGCGATCCACTTGCGGGCGGCGTCCACGTCGACGGCCCGGACGGCGGCGAGTTCGGCCTCGGTCAGGGTGCCCACCGAGTTCGGCCGCGCGGGCCGGTCGAAGAGTTCCGGGCGGCGGTCGCGGAGGTAGCCGAGGTAGCTCTCGACCCGGTCGCAGACGATGAAGACGGCCGTCCGGCGCTCCCCGGAACCCGCCGACTCGGAATCCGCCAACTCGGCGTCCAGCGCCCGGAGGTGGCGCAGCGCGCCGTAGTAGGCGCCGCCGCCGGTCGGTCCGGCCAGCAGGCCGCAGCGGCGCACCAGGGTGAGCATGCCGTCGATGGCCTGGTCGGAGGTCACCGACTCGATGGTGTCGTAGGTGCCGGGGTCGAACAGGCCGACCTCGTGCACCTCGTCGATGGTGCGGATGCCGGGGATGAAGTCGGACTTGTGGGCGACCAGTCCGACCACCTCGACCGCCGGGTTGTGGGCGCGCAGCACGGTCGCCACGCCGGTGGAGGACCCGGCGGTGCCGACGCAGGCGATGAAGACGTCCGGGGCGCGGCCGTCGAGGTCGCGGACGATCTCCGGCCCGGTGCCGGTGAGGTGGGCGTCGAGGTTGAGCGGGCTGAAGTACTGGTCGGTGTGGAGGTAACCAGACTCCGCCTCGGAGAGCATCCGGTGGATGCGGGTGAGCGGGTCGTCGGTGTCGGTGGGGTCGAGGCACTCGGCCCGGCCGGGCAGTTCCTCGATCTCCGCGCCGAGCAGCAGCAGGAGGTCCTTGATCTCCGGGACCTTCATCCGGTTGGTGACGCTCTTGAACGGCAGTCCGTGCATCCCGGCGATCAGTGCGAGCGCCTTGGCGGTGTTGCCGCTGGACAGTTCCACGACGGTGTCGCCGCGTTCGACGGCGGCCGGGAGCGCCTCGCGGGTCATGTTCCAGGCGGCGCGGTCCTTGACCGAGCCGAAGGGGTTGAGCAGTTCCAGCTTGGCGTACAGGTCGATGTTGCGCAGGCCGGTCACCGCCGGGTCGATCCGGACCAGCGGGGTGTCGCCGATCGCGTCGGTGATGCTGTCGTACCTCATGCCGGTCCGTCCCCCTGGTGTGTCGCGGCCCCCGTGGTGTCGAGGGGCCAGTACTGCTCGTCGAGGCGCCAGTGCCAGGCGCCGTCCTGCCGGTAGGCGGCGACCTTGCGCGCGACGGGCTGCCGGATGGGCCCGCCGGCGTTGAAGTCCATCAGGTAGCCCGCGGTGTTCGCGAAGGCCAGCAGGTCACCGGGGGCGGGGAGCCGGGGCAGGTGGACCAGCCGGCGGGTGATCAGGTCCGCCTCCAGGCAGAGGTTGCCGAGCAGGTAGACGCCCACCGGCTCGTCCGGCGCCGCGGGGGCGGCGGACCGGGGTATCAGCACCGGGTCCATCAGCACCCCGTGGTCCTCCAGGCCGGCGTCCCGGGCGTTCATCTCCAGCCGCACCATCCGCTCGCCCTCCGGCCCCCGCCGCACCTCCAGGACGCGGGCGAGGGTGGCCCCGCACTGGTCGACCAGGGCCCGGCCGGGTTCGACGGCCAGGTCGTACATGTTCTCCAGCAGCAGGGTGGCGAGCGGCCGGCCGAGGGTGGGCGCCCGCTGGGAGAGCAGCTCGTCCAGGTACGCCTCGGCGGCGATCGCGCGGTGCGCCGGGTACAGGCCCAGCGCGCCGCGCAGGGTGCCGGACTCGTTGCGCAGCCCGTAGCCGTGCCCCTGCCAGGTGAGCGCGGGGCGCCGGCCCAGCACGGCTTCGGTCAGTGCGGTGGTGTACTGCTCCCACTGGGCCGCGTCGGCCAGGTAGTTGACGCCGAAGCCGCCGCCGATGTCGATGGTGCGGGGGCGCAGGCCGCGGCGGTGGCAGTCGTCCATGACCCGGATGCAGGCCTCCAGGGCGACGGCCTTCTCGGTCACGCCGGTGGTGTCCAAGTGGTAGGCGACGCCGGTGAGTTCGACGGCGTCGCGGTGGCGTTCGAGGGCGTCGAGGAGGTCGTCGAGCTCGCCGACCGGGGAGCCGAAGCGGCTCGGCCGGGTGAGGACGGTGACGCCCGGCGAGCGGAAGCCGGAGAGCCGCGGCATGACGGGCACCCGGGGGAGGGCGTGTTTGCGCACCAGGTCGGCCAGGTCGTCGAGTTCGGCCCGGGAGTCCAGGTGGACGGTGGCGCCGGTGCGGGCGGCCAGCCAGAGGAACTCGCGGTTCTTGGGGCCGGTGGCCATGATCCGCTCGGGGGTGAGCCCGGCGCCGAGGGCGTGCTGGAGTTCGCCGAGGGAGGCGGCGTCCAGCCCGGCCTCCAGCCCGGCGGCGGTTCCGGCGCCAGGCCCGGCGTCCGGCCCGGCGTCGGCGGCGAGCCGCCGGACGAGGGCGCTGGAGCGGTTGGCCTTGTGGGCGTAGTAGATCCGCCCGGTGAGGTGGTGCTTGCGGTAGACGGCCCGGAAGCGGGCCAGGTTGTCGGCGATCTGGTCGGGCAGCAGCAGGTTGAGCGGTGACCCGAGCGCGTCGACCAGGGTGTGCAGGAAGTCGGTTGTCTCCAGGAGGGATCGGAGCCGGGGCTCCAGCCGTGGTTCCAGGTACAGCGGTGAGGGCCGCATGGCGTTCTGCTTCCCGTCGGAGGTCCGGGCGTTGGGGCACGCGGCCGTCGACGGGCTGCCCCGGCCGGTCGACGACCGAGGGAAACGGTAACTGTTTTCAGTTTGAATCAACAGCACTTTCTGTCACGCCATCGCAAAGTCTGTGCCAATGCGAAAGAAACCAATCCGCTTGTGACAAAAGGGAGTTGGATCTCGGGTGGCGGGCGGTCCGGCTCAGCGCAGGGCCACCAGGACGGAGCTGGCGCCGTACTGCCACACCGACCCGGCCTGGCGGAAGCCCGCCACCCGCAGCAGTTCGGCGTGCTGGGTGGCGGACAGGCCGTTGTCGCCGCCTTCGCTGGGCGGCAGTTGGCGCTCGCGCGCGGCCAGCAGCTCGGCGAACTCGGGGATCCCGCGGGCGGCCTCCCACCACTGCGACCAGTCCTCGGCGGTGCCCACGCCCCGGCGCTGGGAGCGGCGCCGGCCGATCGCCAGCGCGAGCTCCGCGAGGGACGGCTCCTGGGGGACGAGGTGGTCGCCGTTGACCAGGACGCCGCCGGGCCGCAGCGCCCGGGCGAGGTCGCGGTAGATCCCGAGCAGCGCCTCCGGGGGCGGGTAATGCAGCGCGGTGGAGGAGAGCACGGCGTCCAGCGGGCGGTCGAGTCCGAGGTCCTCGATCCAGCCCGGGCGGCCGATCAGGGTCTCCACCCAGCGGGTCACCCGGGGGTGTCCGGCCCGGCCGAGCGCGAGCAGCAGCGGGTCGATGTCGACGGCGATGACCTCGGCGTGCGGCAGCCGCTCCGCGACCCGGGCGGACAGCGAGCCGGGGCCGCTGCCGAGGTCCGCGATCAGCGGTCTGCCGCGGGGGCCGACGACCTGTTCCACCACATCGACGATCACGGTGAACCGCTCCTCGCGCTCCACCGCGTAGCGCTCCTGCTGGCGCTCCCAGCGCTCCACCCAG
Organism: Kitasatospora sp. NPDC058162; assembly: GCF_042884005.1. Taxonomy (NCBI): domain Bacteria; kingdom Bacillati; phylum Actinomycetota; class Actinomycetes; order Kitasatosporales; family Streptomycetaceae; genus Kitasatospora; species Kitasatospora sp. NPDC058162. The sequence continues at coordinate 39,989 of NZ_JBHVUS010000031.1, read as the reverse complement.
GCCCCGGCCAGGGTCGCGTCCACCGGCATTCCGACTCCCGCTGTGTCCGTGCGCATGCGCGTTCCCCGTTCGCTGCCAATGTGTGTCATGTCCATATGGATTGGCAACGGAACCGGCCGGTGTGATCCGCTGCCTGCACCATAATGATATCCGTTTTCATCTGTGCCGAGTGCGGCAGGCCGAGCGCGGCCGGCGGCGTGGGCGTGGAGCACGCGGAGCACGCGGAGCACGCGGAAAGGCCGGGGGCGGGGCGCCGCAGCCCCCCGCCCCCGGCCCGGTCCTCCCGGCGGCCGGCCTGTCGGCCTACCTTCCGGTCTACCTGCCCATGGACTGATCGGCGACCGCGCGGACGGCCGCGCCCGCCCAGGCGCGGTTGCCCAGCAGGGTCTTGACGTCCGAGGCGAGCCCGTTGTCGGGGTTCACCCGGAAGCCCAGCTCGTACAGGGTGTTCTTGTCCCAGTTGGTGGTGAGCAGCCGGATCGGGACGTCGCCGGGGTGCGCCTGGAGGGCGAGCTTGAGCTCGGCGACCACCTCGGGGGTGATCCGGGAGGCCGGGACGGTGATCTGGACCGGCGGCTTGGTGCCCAGCTCGGCGGAGGAGACGTCCAGGGTGGCGATCTCCTGGCCGAAGATGCTCAGCGAGCCGTCGCGCTCGTTGAGGCGGCCGCGGACCGAGATGACGTTGTCCTCGATCATCTGCTCGGCCATCAGGTTGTAGGTCGCGGGGAAGAACAGCACTTCGACCGAGCCGTCGCGGTCGGACAGGGTGATGATCGCCCAGGCGTTGCCCGCCTTGTTGATCCGCCGGTCCACGCCGGTGATCAGGCCGGAGAGCCGGACCTCGCCCTCGGAGCGGCCGGAGCCGAGGAGTTCGGCGATCGAGACGTCGCGGTTCTGGGAGAGGATGTGCTCGGCGCCGTCCAGCGGGTGGCTGGAGACGTACAGGCCGAGCATCTCGCGTTCCAGGGCGAGGAGTTGACGGCGAGGCCACTCGTTGTCGGTGAGCTGGAAGTCCAGCCCGATGGCGGGCGCGCCGTCGCCGGTGTCGAGGGCGCCGAACAGGTCGTCCTGGCCGATGGCCTGCTGCTTCTTCACCCCGGTGACGGCGTCGATGGCGCTCTCGTGCACGCTGCTGAGCGAGAGCCGGCTGTGGCCGAGCGAGTCGAAGGCGCCGGCCTTGATCAGGGAGTCGATGGTGCGCTTGTTGCAGACCACCAGCTCGACCTTGTCCAGGAAGTCGGCGAAGGAGGTGTACTTGCCCTTTTCGTCACGGGTGCCGACCAGGGACTCGATCACCGGCACGCCGACGTTGCGCACGGCCTTGAGGCCGAAGCGGACGTCGCTGCCGACGGCGGTGAAGTCGACGACCGACTCGTTGACGTCGGGGGAGAGGATCTTGATGCCCATCTGCCGGCACTCGGCCAGGTAGACGGCCATCTTGTCCTTGTCGTCGGCGACGGAGGTGAGCAGCGCCGCCATGTACTCGGCCGGGTAGTTGGCCTTGAGGTAGGCGGTCTGGTACGAGACCAGGCCGTACGCGGCGGAGTGTGATTTGTTGAACGCGTAGCCGGCGAACGGGACCAGGACGTCCCACACCGCCTGGATCGCCTCGTCGGAGTAGCCGCGCTCCTTGCAGCCCGCGTGGAAGGGGACGAACTCCTTCTCCAGCACCTCCTTCTTCTTCTTGCCCATCGCGCGGCGCAGCAGGTCTGCCTGTCCGAGCGAGTAGCCGGCCAGCACCTGGGCGGCTCGCTGGACCTGCTCCTGGTAGACGATCAGGCCGTAGGTGGGGCCGAGGACGTCCTTGAGCGGTTCCTCCAGCTCGGGGTGGATCGGGATGATCTCCTGCTGGGCGTTCTTGCGCAGCGCGTAGTTGGTGTGGGAGTTCATGCCCATCGGGCCGGGCCGGTACAGCGCGGAGACGGCGGAGATGTCGGCGAACTCGGTGGGCTTCATCAGCTTGAGCAGGGCGCGCATGGGGCCGCCGTCGAGCTGGAACACGCCCAGGGTGTCGCCGCGGGCCAGCAGTTGGTACGTGGTGGGGTCGTCGATCGGGATCTTCTCGATGTCGACGTCGATGCCTCGGTTGGCCTTCACGATCTTGATGCAGTGGTCGATGATGCCCAGGTTCCGCAGACCCAGGAAGTCCATCTTGATCAGGCCCATGGCTTCGCACGACGGGTAGTCGAAGCCGGTGATGATCACGCCGTCCTTGTCCCGCATGTGCAGCGGGATCAGTTCCAGCAGCGGGGTCGAGGAGAGGATGACGGCCGCGGCGTGCACGCCGGTGCCGCGGATCAGGCCCTCGATGCCGCGCCCGGTGTCGATGATCTTCTTGACGTCGGGCTCGTTCTGGTACAGCGCCCGGATCTCGGTGCCCTCGTTGTACCGGGAGTGCTTCTCGTCGAACAGGTCGGCCAACGGCACGCCCTTGCCCATGACGTCCGGCGGCATCGCCTTGGTGATCCGGTCGCCCATCGCGAACGGGTAGCCGAGGATGCGGTTGGCGTCCTTCACGGCCGCCTTGGCCTTGATGGTGCCGAAGGTGTTCACCTGGGCCGTGTACGCGGCGCCGTACTTCTCGGTGACGTAGCGGACCATCTGGTCGCGCTGGCGGTCGTCGAAGTCGATGTCGACGTCCGGGGGGTTGATGCGCTCGGGGTTGAGGAAGCGCTCGAACAGCAGGTCGTGCTCCAGCGGGTCCAGCTGGGTGATGCCGGTGAGGTAGGCGACCATCGAGCCGGCCGCCGAGCCACGGCCCGGGCCGACCGGGATGCCGTTGTCCCGGCCGTACTGGCAGATGTCGGCGACCACGAGGAAGTAGGCGTCGAACCCCATCGGGGTGATGACGCCCATCTCCAGCTCGATCCGGTCCAGCACCTCCTGGCTGGGGCTGTCGCCGTACCGGTGCTGGAGCCCGACCTCGATCTTCTTGCGCAGGAAGGAGGCCTGGGTCTCGCCCTTGGGGACGTCGAACTGGGGCATCCGGTCGACGTAGGTGAAGACCTCGTCGTACGACTCGATCCGCTCGGCGATCGCGAGGGTGTTGTCGCAGGCCTCCGGCAGCTCGCGGAAGAGCTCGCGCATCTCCTCGGCGGTCTTCACGTAGTAGCCGGTGCCCTGGAACTTGAACCGGTTCGGGTCGTCCTTGTTCTTGCCCACGCCGACGCAGAGCAGGCTGTCGTGGGCGTCCGCCTGGTCGGCGGTCACGTAGTGCGAGTCGTTGGTGGCCAGCAGCGGGATGTTCAGGTCCTTGGCCAGGCGCAGGAGGTCGTCGCGGACGTCCTTCTCGATGGACAGGCCGTGGTCCATCAGCTCCAGGAAGTAGTTCTCCTTGCCGAAGATGTCCTGGTACGCCCCGGCCGCCTTGACCGCCTCGTCGTACTGCCCGAGCCGCAGCCGGGTCTGCACCTCGCCGGAGGGGCAGCCGGTGGTGGCGATGATCCCGGTGGCGTTGGCGGCGATCAGCTCGCGGTCCATCCGGGGCTTCATGTAGTAGCCCTCCATCGACGCGAGCGAGGAGAGCTTGAAGAGGTTCCGCAGGCCGGTGGCGTTCTGCGCCCACATGGTCATGTGGGTGTAGCGGCCGCCACCGGAGACGTCCTTGCCGCCCTCGCCGTCGGCGCCGGAGGGGCGCTGGCCGCCGGGCGACCAGAACACCTGCTTCTTCAGGAAGCGGGAGGCCGGGGCGACGTACGCCTCGATGCCGATGATCGGCTTCACCCCGGTCTTGGCGGCGGCGTGGAAGAACTCGTAGGCGCCGAACATGTTGCCGTGGTCGCTCATCGCGATGGCGGGCATGCCCTGTCTCTCCGCCTCGGCGAACAGCTTCCCGTTCTTCGCCGCCCCGTCCAGCATCGAGTACTCGGTGTGGACGTGCAGGTGCGCGAAGCTGTCGGACACGGCGCTTTGCTCCTCGGTGGACCGCGGGTACGGAAGCCGTCCACGTTAGCGCCTCGGCCCGCGCGGTGCGGAACGCCGGGGGTGGCGGGGACGGCCTTGACGCGATCCTCCCGGCTCCTGTTCGCCGCCTTGACGGTGATCGACCGGCCTTGACCGGGTCCGACCGCGCGGTTGTGGCTGACGGCGTGGCCGTGGCGCGGCTACTTCTGGAGGGCCGGCCGGCCCTCCAGGAGGCTCTCCAGGAACTGGCCGTGTGCGGGGAGCGGGAGGGTCCGGCTCTCCGGGGCCTCGGCGCGCGCCCGCAGGACCTGGGTCGGCTCCTCGGCCCGGCCGGGGACCCGTCCGGGGACCCGTCCGGAGACCATGATGCCGAGGGCATCGGCGATGCCGGTGATCGACTGGGGCTGCCCGGTCTGCTCCTCGCGGACCGCCTCCGGCGCCGGGCCGGCGGTACGGACCTCCGCGCGGCCGCGGCCGGTCGCCGCCGGTGTCGGTGCCAGTGCCGCAGCCGGTGCCGCTGTCGTCCGCGTCGCCACGGCCTGGCCGCGCAGGCGGTCGACCTCCGCCTCCAGCGTCGCCAGCCGCGCCCGCAGGTCGTCCAGCTCGCTCTTCTTCCCCATGGTCCAGGACCCTCCCCGGCCGATCACGGCCCTCCGACGTGCCGTTCCACCCTACCGGGGGGTCTACGGCTCGCCGGGCTCGCCGTTGCCCTCGCTGTGGCCCTCGGCCTCGGCGGTGGTGCCGAAGCGCCACGCGGCGATGTCGCGGTAGCGGATCGGCCCCGGGCCGCGGCCGATGTTGCTGGCGACGAGGTGGAGGCGTTCGGTCCGCCACGGCCGGCCCGTGAACCCGGTGAGCCCGGCCGCGGCCTGCGGCACGCTGTCGGGGTCGTCGCGGCGCGAGCGGGCCAGCGTCAGGTGGGGGTGCAGCGGTCGGTCCCTGAACGGGATCCCGCAGGACCGGACCAGGTCCCGGACGTCGGCGGTGAGCTGGTGCAGTGCCTCCAGGTCGCCGTCGATCCCGCTCCACAACAGCCGCTCGTCGAAGTGGCCGCCGCCCCGCAGGCTCAGCCGCAGGGCGGGACGCGAGGCGACCGGAGCGGCCAGCAGCGACTGCAGCAGCGGTACGACCGTGGACGGCTGTTCGCCGAGGAACGCCAGGGTGATGTGCCAGTCCTCGATCCGGTTCCACCGCAGCCGCGGGTACCCGGCGTAGGCGGGCCGCAGGGCCCGGGCCAGTTCGTCCTTGGCCTCGTCGGGCGGGGCCAGGGCCACGAAGACGCGCCGGGTGGGGGGTTCTGGGTGATCGTCCACGGGGGATTTCTAGCACCGTTCCCATCAAGTGATCAGGAGTGAGTCTTGGACCCAGGTCTGATCACTGCGTGCATCCCGAACGGTGTTGGATGCCCGGCTGGTCGCCCGCGTTCTCGTGGTCCCCGTTCGGCGGCGTGCATCGTGTGCACGGTCCGTGGCGGGGCGGCGGGTTTCCTCACGCCCCTGGACGCCCGGTGGGGCCTGGGCGGTCCGATGCCCGCGACGATCGCTCCGGTCGTCGTGGGGCGGTGCCGTCCGTCGCCGGATCGGGTGTCCGAGGGCGCGCCTGCCGATCGCGACAGCGGCGCTGTCGTGTCGGGTGGTCTTACGGGTGGGTGTCGTGAGGGGCTTCTGCCAGTGCTGCGCACCCCATTGGGAGGTGTACGCGGGATCGACCGCGACGATGACCATGTCGAGCTCGGCGGCCATGGCGACGAGACGGGCGCGGAGTCTGCCGGTGGGGATGCCGGAGATGAGCTGCCGGAACTTCTTCCTGCGGCCGTGCTTCTCGCGGGTCTTCTCCTGCGTGAAGTCCAGGTTCTCCAGGCCGATCGCGGTGACACCGCACCGCTGGGCCCAGTGGAGGAGCCGGGTGATGGCGTGGCGGACCTGTGCGTCGCGGTGCGTGGCGGTGCCGGAAAGGTCGTAGGGGAACCGCTGGGGGTCTCCGACCGGGTTGCCGTGCGGGTCGAGCTGCCAGGCGGCGAAGTGGTCGGCGTTGGTGTCCACTCCGACCATCCCGGCCGCCCGTGCCGCCTGCAGCGGCATGGTCCGCACGACGGGGCGGGTCCAGGAGGCGTCCAGGTACCAGCGTCCCCGGTCCACATCCAGGTGGATGCGGTACGCCACCGCTCGGTTGTCCTCGATGCGGTCGGCCCATTCGGTGCCCCGGTGCGGGAAGGACACCTTCGCGGCCAGGACGTACCGGCCGCTCCTGGCGTTCGCCAGGTCCGCCAGCGGGGCGGGCAGTTTGAGCGACACCTCGCCCTGCGGGGTGACCCGGATCGTCTCGTTCCCGAACCGCTTCCCGGACTCCCCGTCAGCCGCGAGGAACCAGCGGGACGCCTCCCAGAGTTCCCGCCACCGGGCTTCGGTCAGGTCCGCCGCCGTCAGGTGGTGCCGGGTGTTCAGTAACTTCCGCCCACCCCGCACCACCCGCACACGACCCGCCTCACGATCGGCCGCGACCTGCGCACACTGCTCCTCAAGGGCCGCCAGACGGCGGGACTTGACGAACCACTCCTGCCTGGAGCGGTAGCCACTGGGCGCTCGCTCGGTGCCCCTCTCCCCGACCGGCAACGACAGACGGTGCCGCAGCATCCGGATGCCCGCGCCCAGGGAGTCCAGGTGTGCGGCCTGACCGCGCCGGGACAACGCCCACTGATCATGCGTCGCCTTCGTGATCGATCCGGCCCATCGGGACGACGACACCGCGGTCAGGTCCCGCTTACGCGTCGCCCACGTGTCCGTGGAGTGATCCAGGCCGTCAGCGCACCGCACCTTGAGGTCGCCGGATGCCAGCGAACCCAGATGCTCCCCGACCAGCCGCAGCACCTTCTCATCCTGCGGGACAAGACCCTTGAGGCGGTCTCGGACAGTCACTCCCGACGGGCCGAAGGCAACGAACGGTGCGTCGATCGAGCGGAGTTGCCTCTTCGACTCAGTCACCTCATCCACCTCTCCCGCCAGTGCCCACCACCCTGACACACACCACTGACAGTGGCCTCACCCACCCAGCAGGTCAAGATCGGAAACCCACTCATACACACCCATGAACACCAAAACGACCTCAACCCCCAGCAGTTCACCATCCCGGCGCCCGGGCGCGGCCGCGGGCGGAACCGGGCGGCCCGGTGCCTCGTCCCCTACGGTGATCATTTGCCCGGGCGAGGTCGACCGGGGGGAGCGGGCCGACGGCCCGTCTGCACGAAATCGAACGGGGAACAGACATGACCACACACCTCGGCAGCTCCGCCGAACCTCCCACGGCGGACCCCGCCGAGCGCGCCCTGTCACGGCGGCGCCTGCTGCGGCTCGGGGCGGGCGTCGTGGGCGGCGGCGCCCTGCTCGGGGCCGCGGCCGGGGGCGGGATGATCGCCGGCTGGCTGCCCGGTGGGGTCGAGCTGAAGAAGGTGCTGGGGATGACCGGGACCGACGGCACGGTGCCGGACGTGGCGCCGGGAGCGGTGCACGTCGAGCAGGTGCGCTCGGCGGCCCGGGGGCGGGAGGTCACGATGGTGACCATGCTCCCGCCCGGCGCCGAGGCGAGCACCAACCTGCCGGTCTGCGTCGTGCTGCACGGGCGCGGGAACGACGCCCACGGCATGGTGGCGCTGGGGATGCCACAGTTCCTGGCGGCCGCGGTCCGGAACGGCGTGCCGCCGTTCGCGCTGGTCGCCGTGGACGGCGGGGACGCCACCTACTGGCACCAGCAGCCCGGCGGCGACGACCCGCAGGCGATGCTCCGCGAGGAGCTCCCCGGCTGGTTGCACGCCCGCCAACTGCCCACGCCACGCGCGGTGTTGGGCATCTCCATGGGCGGCTCGGGCGCCCTGCAGTACGCCCTCGGACGCACCCGGGCCGGCCGCAACCTGGACGCCGTGGCGCTGCTCAGCCCGGCCGTCTTCGGTACCTGGGCGGACGCCCGAACCACCGGCGGGTACGCCGACGAGGCGGACTGGCGGGCCCACGAGCCGACGCTGGGCCTGGACCAGCTGCAGGTCGGCACCCTCGGTGTGTGGTGCGGCCAGGAGGACCCGTTCTGCCCCGCCGCCCGCCAGGTCGCACGGCAGGCGCGGGCGCGGACGGCATGGTTCCCCGACGGGGAGCACACGGACGGCTTCTGGCGGAGGGTGCTGCCCGAGGCGATGGCGGTGGTGGGGCACGCGCTGACCCCTGCGTGAGGAGGTCCGGCCGCTCGGGCACGCCGACGGGGGCGGGCCGGGGGCTTGTCGGGGGCGGTTGTGACGGCAGATGACACTGTGACGGTCGGTGTGCGACGCTGCATCCCGCGCGCCGTCGGGCGCGGGGGACCGGGGGGTTCGAATGAGCGGTGGGCGGCCGTCGGGTACGCGCGGGCGCTGGGGTCGGCCGGCGGGGGCGCTGCTGGTCGGCGGAGGGCTGCTGACGGCCACCGCGGCGCTGCGGCCCGCTGGCGGGCTGCTGGGGACGGCGGCGAGCGGTCCGGTGGGCGGCCTCGGGTTCGCGGTGCTGCTCGGGCTGGGCTGGGCCGGATTGGTCGGCCGGTTCGCGGTGCGCCTGCGCGAGGAGGTCCGCCACCTCGACGGGCCGACGCCCCGGGCCGAGCGGCTGCGGGAGGCGGCCGTGCTGCTGCTGCCGCTGGCCGCCGTCGCGGTGCCGATCCTGCTGGTGGTCCTCCAAGTCCGGGCCTCGTCCGGGCCGACCGCACTGCCCGGTCCGCCGGCGCCCACCGTCATTCCGCAGGCCGAGCCGCAGACCCCGTCGGCCGGGCCGCAGGTCGGCCCGGAAGTCGGTGTGCTGACCGTCGTGCTGCTCGTGCTGCTCGTCCTGGCGGCCGCGGCGGCGCTCGTGCTCGGGGCCGTCGTGCTGTTCCGGCTGCGCCGACGGCGGGACCGGCGGGCACCGGCGGTGCTGCCCGGCGTGGCCGCGTCCGTGAGCCCCGAGGACGCTCTCGCCGAGGCCGTCGCCTCCGGACGCCGAGCGCTCGGGGGGACGGACGCCCGGGCGGCGGTGATCGCCTGCTACGCGGCGATGGAAGGCTCGCTGGCCGCCTCCGGCCTGCCCCGGCACGCCTCGGAGAGCCCGACCGAACTGCTGCGGCGCGCGCTGTCCGACGAGCGGATCGACGCCGCCGCGGCGACGGAACTGACCGCGCTGTTCCGCGAGGCCCGGTTCTCGACCCACCCGATGGACGACGGCCAGGTGCGCCGGGCCCGTACGGCCCTGGACGCCATCGCCGCCCGGCTCGCGGACACCGAACCCGCGGCCGACAGCGGAGCCCCGGCCGCCACCGAGGCGGCGCACACCGGGGGAGGAGACCGATGAGCGGTGGAACGGACCGGAAGACCGGCCCGGACGGGAAGGCCCGCGAACTCGCCCGCCCCGGCTCGGTGCGCCACAGCCTGATCGAGCTGGCCGGGCCCGCAGTCCTCGCCGAGATCCTGTGCGCCCTGGTCGGCGGCTGGCCCGGAGCGGGGGCCGGCGTCGTCCTGCTGGCCCTCACCGGTCTGCTCCTCGCCCGCCGGGTGGCCGGCGCGGAGGCCCGGCCCTTCACCCTGCTCCGTCAGCCCCGGGGGACGGACGTCTACGAGCAGGGCCTCGGCGACTGGCGCTGGACGGTCCGCCAGGGCCTCGACCCCCAGGGCGACGCCGGGCCACTGTGCGCCCGGCTCCAACGGCTGTACGCGGTACGGCTCGCGGAGGTCCACGGCCTGAACCTGCCGGCGGACCGCGACCGGGCGGCCGAACTCCTCGGGCCGCGGCTGTGGCCGTGGATCGATCCGCTGGCGCCCAGGCCGGCCGAGGTGTTCCCGCCGGAGGTGCTGCACGAGCTCGTCGACCGGCTCGACTCCCTGTGACCTCCCGGCACCTTCCCTCGCCCGACCCCCGCAGCGACCCCCTCAGCGACCCCGACCCCCGTACTCAGCGACCGAATCGTTTCCGCAGGAGCGCCATGTCCGACCTTTCCACCAGCCCCGACCTGACCCCGCAGCAGGCCGGAGAGCGGGCCCGTGCGGTGCTCGCGGAGATCGAGCGGGCCGTCGTCGGCAAGCCCGAGGCGCTGCGCCTGGTCATGCTCGGCGCCCTCGCCGGCGGGCACGTCCTGATCGAGGACCTGCCCGGGCTCGGGAAGACCCTGCTGGCCCGCTCCTTCGCGACCACCCTGGGCCTCGACTTCCGCCGGATCCAGTTCACCCCCGACCTGCTGCCCTCCGACGTCACCGGCGCCCCCTTCTACGAGCGCATCACGGGCGAGATGGTGTTCCGGCCCGGCCCGCTGTTCACCCAGCTGCTGCTGGCCGACGAGATCAACCGCACCCCGCCCAAGACCCAGGCCGCCCTGCTGGAGGCGATGGCCGAGGGCCAGGTCTCCGTCGACGGCGCCACCCGCCGCCTGCCGGACCCGTTCCTGGTCATCGCCACCGCCAACCCGATCGAGTACGAGGGCACCTACGCCCTGCCCGAGGCCCAGCTCGACCGCTTCCTGCTGCGCGTGCGGATGGGCTACCTCCCCACCGCCACGGAGGCGGCGATGCTGCGCGCCAGGATCGACCGGGCGGCCCCCGAGCCGGTCCTGGAGACGGTGGTCGGTCCGGCGGAGCTGCTCGCCATGCGGGCCGCGGTGGAACGGGTCGAGGTCGACGACGACCTGGTCGACTACGTCATCGCCCTCGTCGACGCCACCCGCAACGACCAGCAGATCCAGGTCGGCGCCTCGCCCCGCGGCGGCCTGGCGCTGATCCAACTGGCCCGCGCCCAGGCCATGGTGGAGGGCCGCGACTACCTCACCCCCGAGGACGTCAAGACGCTCGCCGGGCCCGCCCTGGCCCACCGCGTCACGCTCAAGCCGGAGTTGTGGGTGCGCCAGATCGAGGCGGACGAGGTGGTGGCGCGGCTGGTCGCCGCCGTCCCGGCACCGCAGACGCTGCCCCGCGCGGTGGCACCGTGAACCCGGCCCCGGCCGCCGAGGAGACCGTCGACCCGACAACCGCCGACACCGACCGCCTCGCCCGCCGCGCCCGGGAGCTGGCCGTCGCCCGCAGCGCCCGGGCCGGCGCCGCCGGCCTGCCGGACAGCCCGCCGTCCCCGCACTGGCGGCCCGGCGAGCAGACCCTGCGCCTCCTCACGGTGGCCACCGTCGCCGCCGTCACCGCCCTGGTCACCGGCCACGCCTGGCTGCTCGCCCCGGCCGCCTTCGCGGCCGTCCTGCTCGTGCTCGCCGCTCCCGGACCGGGCCGCCCCACTCGGCTGTCCGCCTGGAGCACCGTCCGACCGCGCCGCTGCTTCGAGGGCGAGCCGGTGACCGTGCACGTCATCGTGGAGCACGACGGCCGGATCGGCCCGCCCGAGCCCACCGTCTCGCTCGGCCCCGGCCTCGCCCTGGACGCCCTGGCCCTCACCCCGGACGGCGTCGACCTCGTCCTGCGCGCCGACAGCTGGGGCCGCCGCCACCTGGGCGTCGTCGACCTCGACGTGCCCGACGCCCGGGGCCTGACCCGCCGCACCGTCCGCACCGACCTCGGCACGGTCGACGTCTTCCCCGTCCCCGACGCGGCCCGCCTCACCCCGGTCCCGGTCCGCCTGCCCGAACGCATCGGCGAGCACGCCACCGCCCAGGAGGGCACCGGCGTCGAGGTCGTCGGCGTCCGCCCGCACGTGCCCGGCGAACGGCAACGCCGGATCCACTGGCCGTCCACGACCCGCCGCGACGCCGTCCAGATCAACCAGTTCGCCGCCGAGCGCGCCGTCGACGCGGTCCTCCTGCTCGACACCCTCGCCGACTACGTCGACACCGCCACCGGGCGGCGCAGCCTGGACGAGACCCTGCGCGCCGCCACCGGCCTGACCCGCGCCTACCTGCGCCGCCACGACCGGATCGGCCTCGTCGCGGTCGGCGGACGCCTGCGCCTGCTCACCGCCGCCACCGGGGACCGGCAGTTCTACCGCATCGTGGAGAGCGTCCTGGAGGCCCGTCAGGACCGCCCCCCGCGCGGCGCCCTGCCGCCCCTGCCGCTCGCCGCCCTGCCCGGACACGCCCTCGTCTACGCCTTCACGCCGCTCGCCGACCAGCGCATCCTCGACGTCCTCGGCGGGATCCGCGAACGCGGCAACCCCCTCGTCGTCGTGGAGATCCCGGCCGGCGAGCCGACGGCCCGCCCCGACGACGAGACCGACGCCCTCGCGCTGCGCCTGTGGCGCGCCGAACGCGAGGCGATGCGCGCCACCCTGCGCGGCCGGGGCATCCCGGTGGTCGGCCACACCCCCGGCGAGACCCTCGACCTGGCCCTCGGGCCGCTGCTGCGCCGCCGCGTGACGGGAGCCGGCCGATGACCCCGCCCTCGACCACCTCGACGCACCCCGCGCCCCGCGGCTCCGGCCGGTCTGCGCGCCTCGAACAGGCCGCGCTGCGCCTCACCGGCACCGTCCTCGCCCTCGCCGCCGCGGGCACCGGGCCCGGTACGCTCACCGACCGGCTGGGACCCGGCTGCCTCCTGCCCGTTGCCGCCGTCGCGCTGTGGGCCGCCGTCCCCGCACCGGACGGCCCGACCCCGACGCGGTGGTCCGCGCGGCTGTCCGCCACCCGCACCACCCTGCTCGCCGCCGGAGCCGTCCCGCTCGCCGCCCTCGGCGAGCCCTCCTGGTGGCGGGTGCTCGCCGTGACGGTCCTGCTGGCGGGCTACCTCCTGCTGCTCGACGCGTTCGGCCCGCACCGCCCGACCGTCCGCCCCGCCCACGCGGCCGCCGCCCTCACCGCCTCGCTGCTGGTCCTGCCGCTGTCCTTCGCCCCGACCGCGGCGGGCGAGTGGTCCCGTCCGCTCGCCGTCCTGGGCCTGGCCGCGGCAGCCGTCGGCGTGGGCCTCGCCCTGCGCCCGGCGGCGGAGCGCCCACCGGAGGACGCCGACGGTCCGGCCGCCGGCTGAGGCGCCGGCTGAGGCGCCGTCTGAGGCCCCGTCGGAGGCGCCGTCCCCCGACCCGCGGTCAGCCGCGCACGTGCAGGCCGAACCCGGTGCGGCCGGCGGGCTCCAGTCCCTCCTTCAAGTGCAGCGAGGGGATCTCGTAGTCGCCGAAGTTCTGCCGCCGGAAGGCGATCGGCTCGGTCGACTCCAGGGTGAGCAGGCGCTGCTCCCAGGCCCTGGCGACGGCCGGGTACTCCTCGTCGGTGATCCGGTCGGTGCCGTACAGCACGAACGGCGGCAGCACCTCGATGCCCGGGTAGTAGAGGATGCCGTGGTGGATCGGGAACAGCAGGTCGTCGATGGGGCCGTTGATCCCGCGGGCGCCGTAGTGCGACTCAGGGCCGCCGACGGTCACCGACAGCAGGGCCCGCCGGCCCGCGAGGGTGCCCTCGCCGAAGCGCTCGCCGTACTTGGTGTCGCTGTGCTCGCCCACGCCGTACGCGAAGCGGTAGGTGAACACCCGGTCCACCCAGCCCTTGAGGATCGCGGGCATCGAGTACCACCACAGCGGGAACTGGAAGACGATCGTGTCGGCCCACAGCAGCTTCTCCTGCTCGGCGCGGACGTCCGGGGTGAGCGTCCCGCTCTGGAAGGCGCGGCCCGAGTCCAGGGCGACCCTGAGCGGGTCCGAGGCCTGCGGGCCGTAGTCTGCCGCGTCCACCGCCGCCTTCCAGTTCATCGCGTACAGGTCGCTCACCCGTACCTCGTGCCCGGCGCCCTCCAGGGTGGACACCGCGAGGTCCTTCAACGAGCTGTTGAGCGACTTCGGCTCCGGGTGGGCGTGGACGATCAGCGTCTTCATGGGGGCTCCGTACTCATGGCTCCGGCGGATCGGAGGTTTCCGATCTCCTGCCGTCGCCTTCGATCCTGGCCGCCTTGGCGCCCGGCGTTCAGGGGCTCCGCTTCCGTCGGACCGCACTTCCTGGTACTGGCAGGGCCACCCTCGCGGGTGCGGCCGCGGCCATACTGGGGGGCATGGACGATCTTGCGGGCTTCCTGCGGACCCGGCGCTCCCGGGTCGACCCCGCGGCCGTGGGCATCCCCACCGACAGCCGCCGGCGGGTCGAGGGGCTGCGCCGCGAGGAGGTCGCGCACCTGTCCGGCGTCAGCGTCGACTACTACGTGCGCCTGGAGCAGGGCCGCGCGACCCAGCCCTCCGAGCAGGTCCTCGACGCGCTCGCCCGCGTCCTCGACCTCGACGAGACCGAACGCGGGCACCTGTACCGGCTCTCCCGGCAGCGCGGCCGCCGCGCGAGGACACCGGGCGGCCGGGTCCGGCCGGAGCTGCTGCGCGTCCTCGACCTGGTCGGCGGCGCACCCGCGCTGATCATGGACCACCGCCTGGACGTGCTCGCCGGCAACCGCCTCGCCGGGCTCCTGTTCGGCCGGCCGCTGCCGGGTCTGAACACCGCCCGGCACCTCTTCTTGGAGGACGGCGGGAACGGTCTCTACGCGGACTGGGAGACCTGCACCCTGGACGTGGTCGGCCACCTGCGGCTGGCCGCCGGGAAGTACCCCGAGGACCCCCGACTGGCCTCCCTCATCGGCGAGTTGGCGATGGGCAGCGAACGCTTCCGGCGCCTCTGGGCCCGCGCGGACGTACGGGCCCGCACCCACGGACGCAAGGTGTACCGGCACCCCCTGGTCGGGCTGCTGGAACTGCACCAGGAGAACTTCGCGCTGCCGGACGAGTCGGGAATCGAGCTGCTGGTGCTCTCCGCGGCCCCCGGCAGCCCCGCCGAGGACGGCCTGCGCCTGCTCGCGGGCCTGAGCGATTCCACGCCAACCGGTGGCTCCGGAGGGGGAATCCGTCCGGAGCTCCCGTGGTCCGGGGGAAGGAGCCCGTCCGCCGGGCGCACCGGAACTCCCTGATCGGCGCTGCGAAGGAACCGTGGCCGGGCGCCGGGCCTGGGAGCGGCCCGGCGCCCGGGAGGGGTGGGTCAGGCGAGGGTGACGTCGTCGTAGAGGGTGTAGGTCGGGTCGCCCGCGTAGCCGTCGTCGTGGTTGGCCAGGGTCAGGGTGTAGCTGTGCCCGGGGGTGACGGCGGCCGTGACCTGGGCCCAGGCGGTCATGTCGGTACAGGTCTTGGGCAGGACGGTGGTGGTGGTTCCGGTGGTGTTGTCGGTGAGGGTCGCGGTGGCCCAGTCGTAGCTGACGGTGTCGTTGGTGGTCATCCGGTACCAGAACGACAGCCGGCTGGTGCCGCTCGGGGCCGTGAAGGTCTGGGACATCGAGGAGTCGCCGTTGGTCGGGGTGGTGGCACCGACCATGGCGGCGTACGCCCCGCTGTGGGTGGCGGTGGTGGTGACGCCCGCGGTGCCGGTGACGGTCCAGCCGGCCGGGGTGCCGGCCTCGAAGGTGCCGTTGACCAGGCCCGCGCCGGGCGGCGGGGTGGGGTTGCCGCCGGGGCCGGGGTCGGTGGTGCTGTCCGCGCCGGTCTCGATGTGGCCGGCCAGTCGGCGCAGGAAGCCGTCGGAGGTGGTGGCGGTGACGGTCAGGTCGTACCAGCCGTTCCTGGTGGCGAAGGAGGCGTTCACCGGGGCGGTGGCGGTGGTCCCGGCCGGGACGGTGTACGTCCAGGGGCCGCCGGTGCCGTAGGTGTTGTCGGTGACGGTCACGGTGGCCGCGGTGCCGCCGGTGTTGGTGAAGGACAGGTTGAGCTTGTTGCCGGCGGTGTCGTAGCCGGAGGCGACCTCGACCAGGGCGGCGCCGCTCGCGCAGGCGGTGGTGCGGTTGCCCGCGAAGCGGCGGTGGAAGCCGTTGGGGCCGTACAGCGAGAGGTCGTAGGCGCCGGTCGGGGTGCCGGCCACCCAGTTGTCGGAGACGGTGGCGCCGGCGCCGACGGTGTAGAGCCAGGGGCCGTCCGTGCGGTAGGCGTTCGGGTAGACGTAGTAACTGACGCCCGCCGTACCGGTGTTGGTCATGTCGATCCAGAAGCTGCCACCCGCGCAGTCGGTGCGGCCGACGGCGTTCGGCTGCCAGGGCAGGGCGCGGGCCGGGCGGGTCCCGGGCTCCTGGGCGGGCATCGCCTGGGTGCCCGGGACGGCCGGCGCCGGGAGGGTCCCGCACTGGTTGTCCGCGCCGGAGACGTAGCCGCTGGTGTCCGGCAGGGCGGGCCAGCTGCTGTCCTGGCCGGTGAAGCCGAAGACGGAGGTCAGGTCGCCGCTGACGGCGCGGCGCCAGGCGCTGATGTTGGGTTCCTGGACGCCGAAGCGCTGCTCCAGGAAGCGGATCACCGAAGTGTGGTCGAAAACCTGGGAGTTGACGTAGCCGCCGCGGGTCCAGGGCGAGACCACGATCAGCGGTACGCGCGGCCCCATCCCGATCGCCTGGCCGCCGGAGACCTCGCCCGCGGTGGAGACCGAGCTCTTGCCCTGGGTGGTGGTGGCGGGCGGGACCGGCGGCGGGACGTGGTCGAAGAACCCGCCGTTCTCGTCGTAGTTGAGGATGAAGGCGGTCTGCGACCAGACCGCCTGGTTCGCGGCCAGCACCTGGAGCAGCCGGGCGGTGAGGTCCTCGCCGTAGGCGGGCTTGTAGTTGGCGTGCTCGGAGAGCGAGGCGGGCGCGATGATCCAGGAGACCTGCGGCAGGGTGCTGGCGTTGACGTCGTTCCGGAAGGCGGTGACCAGGTCGGGGACGGTGGCCATGCCCTTGTCGTGCAGCGGTGAACCCGGCTTGGCGTTCTTGAAGTTGGTGAACCAGGCGAGGGCGTTGTCGTCGAAGTTGTCCGTCTGCTGGTAGACCTTCCAGCTGATCCCGGCGGCCTCGAGCCGCTCGGCGTAGGTGGTCCAGCCGAAGCCGGCCGCGGGCTCGGTGTTGTCGAGGACGGCGGACTTGCCGACCGAGAGGCCGTTGGAGCCGGTGAACAGGTGCAGCCGGTTGGGGTTGGTCTGGGTCAGGGTCGAGCAGAAGTAGTGGTCGCAGATGGTGAAGGCGTCCGCGAGCGCGTAGTAGAAGGGCAGGTCGGCGCGGTTGAAGTAGCCCATGCCGAGGCCGGGGGTGCGGGCGGTGTTCCAGGCGTCGTACTTGCCGCCATGCCAGATCGCGGTGTCGACCGGGTAGCTCATCGCCGGGGCGTCGGCGCAGGTCGCGCTGGTGGTGCTGGTGTCCATGCGGAACGGCAGGATGTAGCCGTCGGAGTTCGAGTACGGCTGGTGGAAGGCGGACTTGCCGCTGGGCAGGGTGATCGCGTTGCGGTCGCCGAAGCCCCGGACGCCGTTCAGCGTGCCGTAGTAGTGGTCGAAGGCGCGGTTCTCCTGCATGAAGATCACGACGTGCTGGACGTCGTTGAGGGTGCCGGTGGCGGCGGGTGCGGCGATCGCCTGCTGCAGCGATTCGGGGAGGGCGGTGAGTGCGGCGGTCGCTCCGGCGGCCGCGGCGGCGAATCCCATGAACTTCCGGCGGGACACAGGGGTCACGAGGGGCTCCTCTTGTCTGGACAAGTGCTTCCCGACTTGGCTGGACAAGTCTGAGGAGTGCGGGCGGGCCGGGGCCAGGCCCGGGCAGTGAACGGCTCCGGTCCGGGTGATGGCGCGGACATGGCCTGCCGGAAGGGCGGTTGAGCCCCGGGCCACTGGCGCGGAAGAACGCCTACGCCATCGCCGGGGCGCGGCGATGGCGTGGGTGGAGGAGGGCGCTGGAAGCGGTTCAGGCGCGTCAGGCGGGTCAGGCGCTCGGCCGGGTCTCGGGGAGGTCGGGGATCTCGGTGACGCTCGCCAGCACGTGGGTGTGCGGGTGCCCGTCGAAGTCGGCGCGGCCGAGCTCGCCGGTCAGCACCCCGATGACCACGCCGGCCCCGGCGTTGCGGCCGGCCTCCACGTCCACCACGGTGTCCCCGGCGGTCAGCACCCGGCGGGTGTCGATCACGCCGGTCTTCTCCATCGCCCGGTGGATCATGTACGGCGCCGGGCGCCCGCGCGGGACCTCGTCCGAGGTGACGACGGCGTCCAGGTTGCCGCCCTCACCGGCGGACCAGCCGAGCGACTCCAGCAGCGGGTGGGCGACGTCGTCGCTGAACCCGGTGGTGAGCGCGACCTTGATGCCGCGGCGGCGCAGCTCGGCCAGGGCCTCCTCGACGCCCGGGAGCGCCTGCGGCGGGGTGGTGCGGTAGGCCTCGCGCAGGTACTCGGCGAAGGCCGCGTAGCTCTCCTCGACCAGCTCCGGGGTGGGGGTGCCGCCGCCGAGGCGGACCAGGGCGGCGATGGCCTCGCGCTTGTCGGTGCCCATCCAGGTCTGGAGGTCCGCCTCGGCGACGGCCACCCCGTTGCGCTCGACGGCGGTGCGCAGCGCGCGGTAGACGGCGCCGGACTCGTTGATGGTGGTACCGGCCATGTCCAGGGCGGCGAGCTCGATCATCGGGGTCAGTCCTCTTCGGTGCGGTAGCGGCCGATCACGGTTCGGCCTTCGACGGTGTTCTCGATGGTGAAGGTGGCCATGGCCGGCAGGTAGCGGTCGTCGGCGTCCTCCAGCGGCACGCCCAGGCTGGACGTGGTGAGCCGGCGCACCCGCAGCAGCGGGTCCCCGGCGGCGACCAGGAGGAGTTCGGCGTCGCGCGGCCCGGCGGCGACGGCGTCGATGGTGTGCCGGGCGTGGTGCAGGTCGACCTCGCGGCGCAGCAGCTCCTGGTAGACGGAGCCGGAGTCCGGGTCGAAGTCGAACAGGATGCGGCCGACCTCGTGGACGAAGGTGGAGCGTTCGAGCATGGCCGGGACGCCGTCCAGCAGCCGCAGCCGGACCAGTTCGACGACCGGTTCGCCCTCGGCGAGGCCGAGTCTGGCCGCAGCCTCCGGGGACGCCCGGCGGCGGGCCACCTCGACGGTGCTCTGCCCGGGCTCGCGGCCGATGCTGCGGGCCCACTGGGTGAAGGACAGGAACGTGCCGAAGGGCTGGGAGGGCGTGGTGCGGTGGGCGACGGGCGGCTTGCCGCGCCCGCCGACCAGGCTGCCCGCGCTGCGCAGCATGGCCAGGGCCTGGCGGACCGGGCCGCGGGAGGTGCCGAACTCGGCGCAGAGCTGCGACTCACTGGGCACCGGCTGGCCCTCGGGCCACTCGCCGGACTCGATGCGGCGCAGGAATTCGGCGCCGAGCCGTTGGTGGAGAGGGAGGTCCTCACTTGTCTTCACAAGTTGACTATGACACCAGGGTCCGGAACTTCTCAAGGCTGGCCCACCTGCGGCTTCACTTGTTCATCTGTTCGTCCCCGATGATCGTCGCGTGGGTGAACAGGCGGTTACTTGTACATACATCTCTTGACTCCAGTGCCCGGAAGCCCCTTAGCTGGGCCCATGAGCAGCAGCACCGCACCCGCAACCACCCCCGCCGCGTCCCCCGCCCGCACCGCCGGTACGTCCGGCCGCAGCGACGTGGTGATCGTCGGCGCCGGCATCGTCGGCCTGGCCCACGCCTTCGAGGCGCTCAGCAACGGACTGTCCGTCACGGTCGTCGACCGTGACCGGCAGCCGGTCGGCGCCTCGATCCGCAACTTCGGCCACTGCTGCATCACCGCCCAGGACGGCGAGCTGCTCGGCCTCGCCCGACGCTCCCGGTCCGGCTGGCTGCGCGCCGCCGAGGCGGCCGGCTTCTGGGCCGAGGAGGCCGGCGCCCTGGTGGTGGCCCGGTCGGCGACCGAGGCGGCCGTCCTGGAGGAGCTGAGCGCCGAACGCGGCGGCGACGCCGTCCGGTTGCGCACCGCGGTGCAGACGGCCGAGGCGCTCGGCCGGGCGAGCGGCGCGGCCGAGGACGTGGCCGGCGGCGCGCTGCTGCCGGCCGACCTGCGGGTCAACCCGCGCGAGGCCGCGCCGTCGCTGGCCCGCTGGGTCGCCGAGCACCCGCGGGGTCGGGTGCTGTGGGGCACCGCCGTCACCGGCGTCGAGTCCGGCACCGTGCACACCACCCGCGGCCCGGTGCACGGCGACCGGATCCTGGTCTGCGTCGGCCACGACGTCGACTACCTGTTCCCCGACATCGCCGAGGACCACGAGGTCCAGCGCTGCCGGCTGAGCATGGCCCGGGCCGAGGCCCCGGCCGGCTTCCGCACCAACGCCGCCGTGCTGACCGCCACCTCGATGCTCCGCTACGAGGCCTTCACCACCCAGCCGTCCGCCGCCCCGCTGCGCGCGGAGGTGCTCGGCCACAGCGCGGACCTGCTGGGGATCGGCGCCAATGTGATGTTCACCCGGCTGCCGGACGGCACCCTGCTGGTCGGCGACTCGCACCACTACGACGCCACCACCCCGCCGTTCGTCGACGAGCGCACCTACGAGCTGCTGATCGACGCCGTCGCCCGGGTGCTGGGCGTGCCGGGCCTGCGGATCCTGGAGCGCTGGCAGGGCGTCTACGCCAGCAGCCCGCGCGGTCCGCTGCTGGTGCGCGACCTCGCCCCCGGCGTGCGCGCGATCTCGGTCACCTCGGGCGTCGGGATGACCCTCTCCTTCGGCCTCGCGGCCGCCACCTTCGACGGGACCCTCGCCGCGACGAGCTGAACCCACTTGTCAGGACAGGTGTTCCAGCCGGTCAGCGAGGTGGAACGACAGAACCGGCCGGACCCGTACGGGCCCGGCCGGTGGCTTGTCCGGACAAGTGCCGGGTGCGGCTCAGAACGCCGAGTGGGCGAACCAGTGCGCGAGCAGCTCCTCGTCCCCGGCGAGCTCGATGCCGGCCGCGGTGCGGTCGAGGCGCCCGTACAGGAGCAGCAGCAGCTCGGCGGCGCCCGCCCGGACGGTGGCGTCGGCGGTCGCCCCCGAGTCGCCGGAGCCGTCGGCCTCGGAGGCGTCCAGGCCGAAGCCGTCGGGGCGCAGCCGGATCAGCCAGTCGCCCTCGCCGTCGGTGCTGGTGAAGCGGATGGTCCGGTCCTCGGCGCGCAGCTGGGCCGTGCCAGGGGCGAAGAAAGCGGCGAAGGGCAGGTTGGTCAGGAACTCGGCCACGCCGTCGGCCGCGAGGGCCGGGTCGATCTCCGGCTTCAGGCCGAGCGCGGTCTCGGCGTCGACCCGGTGGACGAGGGTCTCGAAGAGCATCCGGCGCACCCAGAACCGGGCGTGTTGGTCGGCGCCCCAGGCCCACATCGGCTCGTCGAGGTCGCCCTCGGCGAACACCGCGGCGGCCTCCCCGGCGGCCTCGGCCAGCCAGGCGGGGTACTGCTCGGCCTGCTCGGGCAGCCGCAGGTCGACGTCCCGGCTGCGCGGCGGCTCCTGGATCCGCTGGCGGAGCAGCACGGTGAACCAGCGCTGCACACTGCCGGCGTGCCGGACGAGGTCGGCGAGCGTCCAGCCCGGGCAGCCGGGCACCGGGAGGGCGGGGTCGGCGTGCTGGACGGCGGCGACGAAGCGGGCGGTCTCGGCGGCGACCGCGGCGCGGTGGTCCTGCGGGGTCATGAGGGCTGTCTCCAGTGCTACGGGTGTCGCGGCGCCCCGGGTCGGACTGCGCCAGATGGCTTCCGCTGTCAATTTTTCACCAGCTGAAACAATCGCGATGACGCTAAGCCTGAAAGGTTGAGCCTGTCAAGTAACTCTGGGGGTGCCGCCGGGCCCGCTGCCGACGTACCGAGTCGGTGGGCGGGCCCGGCTACCCGACCGGTGCGGAGCGGACGCTCAGGCCCGGGCGGCGGCGGTGGACGGTGAGGTAGACCAGGCCGTCCTCGCCCGCCGAGACCGCCCGCCGCGCGCCGTGCGGCAGCCAGGCCGTGCAGCCCGGGGAGAGCGCCTGTCGGCCGTTGTCCGTCTCCAAGTGGCCGCTGCCGCCGAGCACTTGGACCAGGACGTCGAGGTCCGGCTCCACGTGCGCCGCGACCTCCGCGTTCGCCGGCAACCGGACGATGTTGGCGTCCAGCTGGCGGCCCTCCTCCTGCAGCCGCCACAGCGCCCCGCTCCGGTCGGCGGGGGTCAGGTGCAGCAGGGAGTCCAGATGGGTGAGCACACCTGGTCCGGGGTGGGGCGTCAACGCGGCCTCCTGCGAGTGAGCGGGTGGGCGGGGGAACGGGGGGAGTGGATCGGCCCGTGGATTCTACGGAGGATCACCCGGGCCCGGCTCAGTCGGCGGGGAGCAACCGGGCGAGGGCCGCGTCGACGTCCAGGTGGTCGGACTCCGAACCGGCGGGCACCAGCGCGAAGGTGTCCGCGAGGAAGGCCGTGACGAGGTGCTCCGGGGTGCTGAGCACGGCCCGGCCGACCGGCCCCCGCAGGGTGATCAGGACCTCGCCCCCGGGCCCCGGGCGGATCTGGACGTCCCCGCTGCCGACCGGGCCGAGCCGCCCCTCGTCGAGCAGCTCGCGGCTGAAGTACCAGCACACCCGGGCGGCGTCGCCGGTGCACCCGCACGGGGTCAGCGGGAACGCCAGGCAGGCCGCGTACGGGAGGCTCGCGTCGAAGCGGAGTTCGGCGTCGACCGGGACGTCCGGCTGCGGGCCGTCGGGGAAGGTGACGGGCACCGGGCGGACCGTGGACAGTTGCATCGGTTCGGCCTCCTGCGATCGCGACGCGCCGGACCGGGCGGCCCGGCGTACCCGGGGGCGACTACCCGGTGCGCCGAGGGGCAGCGGGCGGGGGAGGAATCTCCACGATTCCCCCGCATCGCCCGGCCGTCGGTCGTCAGCCCAGTGCCTTCGCATTCACTCCCACGGATGAAACGGCGGGCTGTCCGGCGTCCTCTGCCTGGCCGCAGGGGGCCCGTGCCGAAGCAGGCTGGGAAGCGCGGTGCTCCCGCCGCCGCCCCCCTCCCGAACGGAGCCCGTCCGTGACCAGCCCCCGGCCCCTCCAGGCAGCCGCCGCGCTGCTGCTCTCCGCGGCCCTCGCGGCCTGCTCCAGCTCCGGCACGCCGTCGACCAGCTCGTCCTCGACCAGCACGCCGTCGAACGTCGCGACCAGCCCCGCGCAGAGCAGCGCCGCCGCGGCGAGCCCCGCGCAGACCAGTCCCGCGCAGAGCACCACCCCCGTGGCGAGCCCCGCGCAGAGCAGCACCGGCGCCCTCCAGGTCACGATCAAGAACTTCGCCTTCTCGCCCGCGACCCTGACGGTGGGCCCCGGCCAGCAGGTCACCGTGATGAACCAGGACACCGTCGCCCACACCCTCACCGCCTCCGACAAGTCCTTCGACACCGGGCCGATCCAGCCCGGCGCCAGCGCGACCTTCACCACGCCGCAGCAGACCGGCGACCATCCGTACATCTGCACCATCCACCCGTTCATGCACGGCACCCTGACCGTCGGCTGACCCGCCGTGGCCCCCCGCGCGCACGCCCGCCCCCGCCTCGAGCGACGGCCCCTCCACCTGCTCCTGCGGCTGCTGGCCGTCGCCGGGCTCGCCATCGACGCGGCCGTCCACGCCCGGCTCGCCGACCAGTACGACCCGATCGGCGACAGCATCAGCCAGGGGACGCTGTTCCGCGCCGAAGCCGCCGCCGCGAGCCTGGCCGCGCTCCTGCTGCTGCTCGGGCGCCGCCGGTCCGCCGTCCTCTTCGCCTGGCTGGTCGCCGCCTCCGGCCTCGGCGCCCTGCTGCTCTACCGCTACGTCGACGTGGGCGCCCTCGGGCCGCTGCCGAACATGTACGAGCCGATCTGGTTCACCGAGAAGACGCTGGCCGCCTGGGCCGAGGGCGTCGCCACGGCGGCGCTCACCGTCCTGCTGCTGCTCGGCCTTCGGCGCCGGACCCCGCCGCCCGGGTGAACGGGCGGCGCGGCGGGGGCGACGGGCCGGGGCCCGGGCGGACCGGAGGCGATGATCGCCGGGTTCCCCGGGCCCTCACCGTCGGAGGCGGACATGCGGATCCTGCTCCTCGCCAGCGCGTTCAACAGCCTCAGCCAGCGGCTGCACGCCGAACTGCGCGACCGGCGCCACCAGGTGGACGTCCAACTGGCCGGTGACGACGAGGAGTTGCTGGCAGCGGTGGACCGGCTGCGGCCGGACCTGGTGCTCGCGCCGATGCTGCGCAGCGCGATCCCGCGCGCCCTCTGGTCCCGGCTCACCTGCCTGGTGGTCCACCCCGGCCCGCCGGGTGACCGCGGCCCGTCCTCGCTGGACCGGGCGGTCCAGGAGGGCCGCACCGAATGGGGCGTCACGGTGCTCCAGGCAGAGGCGGAGATGGACGCCGGACCGGTCTGGGCCTGGGCGCCCTGCCGGCTGCCCGGGCGCGGCAAGAGCGACCTCTACCGCAACGAGGTCTCCGACGCGGCCGTGACGGCCGCCCTGCTCGCCGTGGAGCGGGTCGCCTCCGGGACGTACCCGCCGCAGCCGCAGCACGGCCCCGGCTGGCACGGGACCGTGCGCACCCGGCCGGCGCTGCGCCAGGAGGGCCGCCGGATCGACTGGGCGGCCGACCCCACCGAGGAGGTGCTGCGCAGGCTCCGCGCCGCGGACTCCCGCCCCGGGGTGCTGGACGTGCTGTGCGGCGCCGAGTGGTACCTGCACGGCGGCCACCACGAGCCGCGGCTGCGCGGCCGCCCGGGCGAGCTGCTCGCCACCCGGGCCGGCGCCGTCTGCCGGGCCACCTCGGACGGCGCGGTGTGGATCCCCGAACTGAGCCGCCGCCGCGCGCCGGGCGGGCCCGCGACCGTCAAGCTCCCGGCGGTGACCGCGCTCGGCGCCCTGCTGCCGACCCTGCCGGAGCGGCCGGCGCCGCTGATGCCGGACGACGGCGGGCACCCCGGCTGGTCGGACCTGCACTACCGCGAGGACGGCCCGGTGGGCTTCCTGCGGTTCTCCTTCCCGGGCGGGGCGATGTCCGCCGAGCACTGCCGCCGGCTGCTCGCCGCGTACCGTTTCGCGCTCGGCCGCCCGACCTCGGTGCTGGTGCTCGGCGGCGGCCGGGACTTCTTCTCCAACGGCATCCACCTCAACGTGATCGAGGCCGCGCCGGACCCGGCCGCCGCCTCCTGGGCGAACATCACCGCGATGGACGACCTGGTCGGCGAGGTGCTCACCACCACCGACCGGCTGGTGGTCGCCGCCGTCGGCGGGAACGCCGCGGCCGGCGGGGTGATGCTGGCGCTGGCCGCCGACGAGGTGTGGTGCCGGGCCGGCTCGGTGCTCAACCCGCACTACCGGCTGATCGGGCTGTACGGCTCGGAGTACTGGACGTACACCCTGCCGCGCCGGGTGGGCGCGGCGCAGGCCGAGCGGCTGACCCGCCAGGCCCTCCCGGTGTCCGCGGCGGCCGCCGAGCGGCTCGGCCTGGTCGACCGGGTGCTGGACGCCGGGCCCGAGGAGTTCGGCGCGCACACGGCCCGGCTGGCGGGGCTGCTCGGCGCCTCGCCGACCGTCCAGCGCCGGATCGCCGCGAAGAAGGCCGCCCGCGAGGCCGACGAGCGGACCAAGCCGCTGGACGCCTACCGGGAGGAGGAGCTCGCGGTGATGCACCGGCAGTTCTTCACACCCGAATCGCCGTACCACGCGCTGCGTTCCGCGTTCGTGCGCAAGCAGCCGGTGCCCACCGGGCTCCGCGCCGGGCTGTGACCCGAACGGCCGCGCCCGGCTTGCGCGCGTCGGCGGCCCCGCCGGGTCCGTGGACCGGCGGACCGGCCGAACCGTTGCTATGACTGGGTCCGAGCCATTTCCGTCCGGCTCCCATCCCCGAGGAGGCATCCTCATGGGTGCTGCAACAGCTGCGACTACAGCTGCAACAACCGACACCGACGTGGTGCACATTCTCTGGATCAACGCCGGCCTCAGCTGCGACGGGGACTCCGTCTCGCTGACCGCCGCGATGCAGCCGAGCATCGAGGAGATCGTCACCGGCGCGCTGCCCGGCCTGCCGAAGATCGCGGTGCACTGGCCGTTGATCGACTTCGAGTGCGGCCCGGTCCAGGGCGCCGACAACTTCGTCGAGTGGTTCTTCAAGGCCGACCGCGGCGAGCTCGAACCCTTCGTGCTGGTCGTCGAGGGGTCGATCCCCAACGAGAAGATCAAGAAGGAGGGTTACTGGTGCGGGTTCGGCGACGACCCCGCCACCGGCCAGCCCATCACCACCAGTGAGTGGCTGGACCGGCTCGCCTCCAAGGCGACCGCCGTGGTGGCGATCGGCACCTGCGCCACCTACGGCGGCATCCACGCGATGGCCGGCAACCCGACCGGCGCGATGGGCGTGCCGGACTACCTCGGCTGGGACTGGAAGTCCAAGGCCGGGCTGCCGATCGTCTGCGTGCCGGGCTGCCCGATCCAGCCCGACAACTTCGCCGAGACGCTCACCTACCTGCTCTACCAGCTGGCCGGCTCGGCGCCGATGATCCCGCTGGACGACAAGCTGCGGCCCGCCTGGCTGTTCGGCGCCACCGTGCACGAGGGCTGCGACCGCGGCGGGTACTACGAGCAGGGCCAGTTCGCCACCGACTACGGCACCCCCGAGTGCCTGGTGCGGCTCGGCTGCTGGGGTCCGGTCGTCAAGTGCAACGTCACCAAGCGCGGCTGGATCAACGGCGTCGGCGGCTGCCCGAACGTGGGCGGCATCTGCATCGCCTGCACCATGCCGGGCTTCCCCGACAAGTTCATGCCCTTCATGGACCCGCCGCCCGGCTCCCGCGTCTCCACCGGTGCCAGCAGCGCGTACGGCTCGCTGATCCGCCGACTGCGCGCGATCACCCTGAAGACCGTCGACAAGGAACCGAAGTGGCGCCACACCGGACGCCACCTGACCACGGGTTACCGCCCGCCCTGGTGACAGGGGAGGGCCGCACACCAGCCCGGTGTGCGGCCCCGTCGGCCTCCGCCCGGCCCGTGGAACCGTAGACCCCGTAGACAAGGACACCCAGAGACGATGGCAACACCGATGACCAGGGCGGCCGGCGACGGCAGCGGCCTGACCGAGATGTCGTGGGACCCGATCACCCGGATCGTGGGCAGCCTGGGCATCCACACGAAGATCGACTTCAAGCAGAAGCGGGTCGCGGAGTGCTACAGCACCTCGTCGGTCTTCCGCGGCTACAGCGTCTTCATGCGCGGCAAGGACCCGCGCGACGCCCATTTCATCACCAGTCGGATCTGCGGGATCTGCGGCGACAACCACGCCACCTGCTCGGTCTACGCCCAGAACATGGCGTACGGCGTGAAGCCCCCGCACCTGGGGGAGTGGATCATCAACCTCGGCGAGGCGGCCGAGTACATGTTCGACCACAACATCTTCCAGGAGAACCTGGTCGGGGTCGACTACTGCGAGAAGATGGTCCGCGAGACCAACCCCGGCGTCCTGGAGCTGGCCGAACGCACCGAGGCCCCGCACGCCGGCGACCACGGCTACAAGACCATCGCCGACATCATGCGCTCGCTCAACCCGATCGAGGGCGAGTTCTACCGCGAGGCGCTCCAGGTCAGCCGCTACACCCGGGAGATGTTCTGCCTGATGGAGGGCCGCCACGTGCACCCCTCCACGCTCTACCCGGGCGGCGTCGGCACCGTGGCCACCGTGCAGCTGTTCACCGACTACCTGACCCGGCTGATGCGCTACGTCGAGTTCATGAAGAAGGTCGTGCCGCTGCACGACGACCTCTTCGACTTCTTCTACCAGGCGCTGCCCGGCTACGAGGAGGTCGGCCGGCGCCGCGTCCTGCTCGGCTGCTGGGGCAGCCTCAACGACCCGGACCACTGCGACTTCACGTACCGGAACATGACGGACTGGGGCCGGCGGATGTTCGTCACCCCCGGCGTCGTGGTGGACGGCAAGCTCGTCACCAACGACCTGACCGAGATCAACCTCGGCATCCGGATCCTGCTCGGCAGCTCCTACTACGAGGACTGGCAGGGCAAGGAAATGTTCGTCACCCACGACCCGCTGGGCAACCCGGTCGACCCCCGGCACCCGTGGAACCAGCACACCATCCCGCAGCCGCAGAAGCGCAACTTCGACGACAAGTACAGCTGGGTGATGTCCCCGCGCTGGTTCGACGGCAAGGACCACCTCGCCCTCGACACCGGCGGCGGCCCGATCGCCCGGCTGTGGTCCACCGCGCTGTCCGGCCTGGTCGACATCGGCTACATCAAGGCCACCGGCCACAGCGTGCAGATCAACCTGCCCCGCTCGATGACCAAGCCCGAGGTCACCTTCGAGTGGAAGATCCCGCAGTGGAGCAACGCCATCGAGCGCAACCGGGCCCGCACCTACTTCCAGGCCTACGCGGCCGCCGCCGCCCTGCACTTCGCCGAGAAGGCCCTCGACGAGGTCCGCGCCGGGCGCAGCCAGACCTGGGAGCGCTTCGAGGTGCCGGACGAGTCGATCGGCTGCGGCTTCACCGAGGCCGTGCGCGGCGTGCTCTCGCACCACATGGTGATCCGCGACGGCAAGATCGCCAACTACCACCCGTACCCGCCCACCCCGTGGAACGCCAGCGTGCGCGACAGCTACGGCACCCCCGGCCCGTACGAGGACGCGGTGCAGAACACGCCGATCTTCGAGGAGAACTCCCCGGAGAACTTCAAGGGCATCGACATCATGCGCGCCGTGCGCAGCTTCGACCCCTGTCTGCCCTGCGGCGTGCACATGTACGTCGGCAACGGCCGCACCCTGAAGACCATGCACGTGCCCACCGGCCTGAGCGGGCTCACCGCATGACGGCCGAGCAGACCGGTCAGCGGATCCAGCAGGCCCTGGACGCCCTGGCCGGCAGCGGCGCCGAGCAGGCCGGCGAGCAACTCGTCCGCGAGCTCATGGAGTTCTACGGCGAGGGCCTGGCCCGGCTGGTCCCCGCGCTGCCACCGCCCGCCCTGGAACGGATGCTGGACGACCCGGCGGTGGCCGGACTGCTGCTCCTGCACGACCTCCACCCCGAGGACGTCACCGCCCGGATCGACCGGGCCCTCGCCAACCTGCCCGAGCGGCTCGAGGTGCTCGGCTTCGCCCCGGAGAGCGGCACCCTGCGGCTGCGCCGGACCGCCTCCGGCTGCGGCTGCGGCGAACCGGAGGTGGAGGCCGCCCTGGCCTGCCACGCGCCCGAGGTGACGGCCCTGGAGCTGGAGCGGGCCCCGCAGCTGCTCCAGATCGGCACCCGCCCGCCCCAGCCCGCGGAGGCGCGATGAACACCCGGAGGGTCTCCCGCGACGGGACCGCCCTGCTGCGCAGGCTGCGCGAGCCGGCGCCCCCGCGGCCCGAGCAGTGCGGCCTCTGCGGCCACGACCTGCCGCCCGGCCACCGCCACCTGGTGGACGTCGAGGAACGCGCCCTGGCCTGCACCTGCACCGCCTGCGGCCTGCTGTTCCAGCAGCACGGCGCGGCCGGCGGCCGCTACCGCACCGTGCCGGACCGCTGCCTGGTCGACCCGGACGGCGAACTGGACGAGCGGGTCTGGTCGGTGCTCGGCGTCCCGGTCGGCACCGTGTTCCTGTTCCGCAACGCCGTACTGGACCGGCTGCTCGCCTTCTACCCCGGCCCGGCCGGCGCCACCGAGAGCGAGGTGGACGAGGAGGCCTGGCAGCGCGCCCTCGGCACCAGCCGGCTGGCCGCCGCCCTGGAACCGGACGTGGAGGCCCTGCTGCTGCGCCGCGCCGAAGGCCGCGTCGCCTGCTACCTGGTGCCGATCGACGTCTGCTACGAGCTGGTCGGCCGGCTCCGGCGGTGCTGGCACGGCTTCGACGGCGGCGCCGAGGCCCGCGCCGAACTCGACGCCTTCTTCGAGCAGTTGGCCCACCGGGCCCGCCCGCTGCCCGCGGCGGTGACGGCGTGACGTCGCTCGCCTTCGCCTGCACCGGGGTGCGCTCCGACCCGTACGCGGCCGGGCCCACCCTGGTGTTCCGGCTGCGGATCACCGCGCCCGCCGACACCCGGGTGCACGCCCTCGCCCTCCAGTGCCAGCTGCGGATCGAACCCGCCCGCCGGCCGTACGGCGAGGCCGAGGGCGAGCGGCTGGGCGACCTCTTCGGCGGTCGGGAGCGCTGGGCGACCACGCTCAACCCGATCCAGTTCGCCAGCGTGCCGCTGCTGGTGCCCGGCTTCACCGGCGAGACCGAGGCCGACCTGGTGGTGCCGTGCAGCTACGACCTGGAAGTGGCCTGCGCCCGGTACTTCCGGGCCCTGGACGGCGGTGAGGTGCCGCTGCTGCTGCTCTTCTCCGGCACCGCCTTCGCCGGCCCCGGCGGCTTCCAGGTCACTCCGGTGCCCTGGGACAAGGAGGCCCGGGTGCGGATGCCGGTGCGGGTCTGGCGGGAGGCGGTCGACCAGCACTTCCCCGGCTGCGGCTGGCTGCGCCTGCCGGAGGACGTGATGGACCAGCTGCTGGCCCACCGCTCCCGGCGGGCGCTGCCCTCCTGGGAGGCCACGGTGCGCGACCTGCTGGCGACTGCGGCGGTCGGGGAGGGGGTCCGGTGACCGGGCTCACGGTCGAGCTCCCCGAGGGGATCGAGCGCGGCTTCGCGGCCGCCCGGCAGATCGCCGACGCGGTGCTGCTGGAGGGCTACGTGCTCTACCCGTACCGCGCCTCGGCCGCCAAGAACCGGCTGCGCTGGCAGTTCGGTGTACTGGTGCCGCCCGAGTACACCCGGCAGGGCGGCGAGCACTCCCACCAGCGCACCGAGTGCGTCATGGAGGCGCGCCGGGAGGACCGGCTCGCGGTCGAGCTGCGCTTCCTGCGGGTCCAGCGGCGCACCGTCGAACAGGCCACCGCCGGCGGCGGGTTCGAGTCGGTGGAACGCCTGGAGCTGGCCGACCGGGTGCTCGTCGAATGGGACGAGGGCGTCGAGGAACGGATCGAACTGCTCGTGCCCGTCGAGGAGTTGACCGGAGTCGGGGTGCAGCGGGAGTTCCGGCTGCCCGGCGTCGGCGGCACCGAGCTGGTGCACGACGAGCAGGGCGGCGCCGTCGGCCGGCTGGTGCGGCGGCGCGAACAGGTGGACGGGCTGGTCCGGTTGCGGATCGAGGAACTGCCCGGCCCGTACCGGGCGCAGCGGCTGACCGCCGAGGTGGAGAACGTCTCCGACTGGACGCCGCGCCGCAAGGCCGGGCGCGAGGAGGCGCTGGCGCGCTCCCTGGTCTCCGCCCACCTGCTGCTCGGACTGGAGCACGGCCGGTTCGTCTCGGTCACCGACCCGCCCGAGTGGGCCCGCCCGGCCGTCGAGCGGTGCCGCAACGACCGCACCTGGCCGGTGCTGGCCGGACCGGACGGCGGGTACCAGGTGATGCTGTCCTCGCCGATCATCCTGGAGGACCACCCGCGGATCGCCCCGGAGAGCCTCGGCACCCTCTACGACGCCACCGAGATCGACGAGATCCTGGCGCTGCGCACCGCGGCCCTGACCGAGGACGAGAAGCGCGAGGCCCGGGGCACCGACGACCGGGCCGGGGCGGTGATCGACCTCGCCGAGTCGATGCCGCCCGAGGTGCTGGAGCGCCTGCACGGCGCCGTCCGTGGGCTGCGGGAGATCACCGGTGCCGGGACGGACTCCGAACAGCCCTGGTGGGATCCGGGCGGCGACCCGGATGTCGACCCGGAGCGGGACAAGGTGCTGGTCGACGGCCGGCAGGTCGGCGCGGGCAGCCGGGTGCTGCTGCGGCCCGGACGGCGGCGCACCGACGCCCAGGACCTCTTCCTGGACGGGCGGACCGCCGTCGTCGAGGCGGTGCTGCACGACGTCGACGGATCGGTGCACCTCGCCGTCACGGTTGAGGACGACCCGGGCGCCGACCTGTGGCGGGCCCAAGGGCGCTTCCGCTACTTCCAGCCCGACGAGGTCACCCCGCTGGAGGAGTCGTGACCGGCGCGCCGGTGCTGGTCGCCGGGGTCGGCAACATCTTCCTGGGCGACGACGGCTTCGGCGTGGAGACCGTCCGGCGGCTGAGCGGCGTCGCGCTGCCGGACGGCGTCGAGGTGGTCGACGTCGGGGTGCGCGGGGTGGACCTCGCCTACCGGCTGCTCGACGGCTACCGCACCGCCGTGCTGGTGGACGCCACCTGCCGGGGCGGCCCGCCCGGCACCCTCTACCTCATCGAGGCGGCCGCCGAGCCGCTGGAGGTGCCCGCCCTGGACGGCCACCGGATGGGCCCGGACGCCGTGCTCGGGCTGCTCGCCACGCTCGCCGCCGGCACCGGGGGCGAGCCGCCCGGCCGGGTGCTGGTGGTCGGGTGCGAACCGGCGTCGCTGGAGGAGGGCATCGGGCTGAGCGAGCCCGTGGCCGCCGCCGTGGACGGGGCCGTCCGGATGGTCCTGGGGGCCGTCGAGGAGGCCGTGCGGTCGGGTGCGTCGAGTGCTGAGGTGTCGAGCCCGGGTGCGTCGAGTGCGGGTGTGTCGAGTGCGGGTGTGTCGAGTGCTGATGCGTTGAGTGCGGAGTCCGAGAGGAGGACAACACCATGCTGAGGAAGCTGTTCTGTGCGGCCCTGCTGGCGGGGATCGGTGCACTGGTCTGGCAGAGCCTGCCGGACCTCAAGCGGTACCTGAAGATCTCCCGGATGTGACCCGCGGATTGCTGCGAACGGTGCAGCCCCGGACCAGGTGGCGGCGCGGCTTCGGGCCGTGGCCGCCACCGCCCCCTGTAATGGGGCCCGTTGCCGCCCGCCCCGGGAAGGGACCCATGCACGAGATGTCGATCGCCGCCGCCGTCGTCGAGCAGGTGGACACGGCCGCGCGCGAACACCGGGCCCCCGGGGTGGCCCGGGTGCGGCTGCAGGTCGGCGAGTTGGCGGGCGTGGTGCCCGAGGCCCTCGACTTCTGCTTCGAACTCGCCTGCGCCGGAACGCTGGTGGAGGGCGCGGTGCTGGACACCGAGCCCGTCGCGGCGCGGGCCCGCTGCGCGCCCTGCGCCGTCGAATGGGCCGTCGGCATGCCGCCGGACCTCGGCTGCCCGGACTGCCGCTCGGGCGTGGGCGTCGAGCTGCTCGCCGGGCGAGAGCTCCAGATCCTCGACGTCGAGTGGGCCGCCGGCCCCGGCGTCCCGGTCGAACAGAAAGGCTGAAACCGATGTGCCAGACGGGCCACACGGTCGACCTGCGCCAGGCGGTGCTCGCCCGCAACGACGACAGCGCCCGCGAACTGCGGGCCGCGCTGACCGCCCGCGGGACGGTCGCCGTCAACCTGCTCTCCAGCCCCGGCAGCGGCAAAACCGCCCTGCTGGAGGCCGAGTTGGGCCTGGCTCGGCGGCGCGGGATCGCCGTCGCGGCGCTCACCGCCGACCTCGCCACCGAGAACGACGCGCTGCGGCTGGCCCGTTCGGGCGCGCCCGTGAAGCAGGTGCTCACCGACGGGCTCTGCCACCTGGAGGCGCGGATGCTCGCCGGGCACCTGGACGGCTGGCTGGCGCAGGACTGCCGGCTGCTGTTCGTGGAGAACGTCGGCAACCTGGTCTGCCCGGCCTCCTACGACCTCGGCGAATCGCTGCGGGTCGTGCTCGCCTCCGTCACCGAGGGGGAGGACAAGCCGCTCAAGTACCCGACCGCGTTCGGGCTGGCCAACCTGGTGCTGGTGACCAAGGCCGACCTCGCCGCGGCGGCCGAGTTCGACGAGGCGGCGTTCCTGGCCAACGTCCAGCGAGTCAACCCCGGTGTGGAGGTGGTGCCCACCTCGGCCCGGACCGGGGACGGCGTCGGGGCGCTGCTGGAGCGGGCGCTGGCCGTGCTGGCGGGCGCGGCGCCGCACCGGCCGGTGATGGCGGCCGGGCATGCGCACGGGGGGCACTTGCACGGAGGCCACTCGCACGCGGTGCCGGGGACGCCGTGACGGCGCTCGACCGCGAACGGCGGCGGGTCGCCGTCCGGGGCCTGGTGCAGGGCGTCGGCTTCCGGCCCTTCGTCTTCGCGCTGGCCGGGGAACTCGGGCTGGCGGGCAGCGTCACCAACACCGGGGAAGGCGTGCTGGCGGAGGTCGAGGGCAGCCCGGCCGCCCTGGAGGCCTTCTGCCGACGGGTCGCCGCCGACGCGCCGCCGCTCGCCCAGGTCGCCTCGGTGGAGCACGCACCGCTCGCCGCCACCGGCGCCACCGGCTTCACCATCACCCCCTCCCGCACCGACGGGCCCCGCGCCACCCTGATCCCGCCCGACGTCGCCGTCTGCGCCGACTGCCTGGCCGAACTCACCGACCCCGCCGACCGGCGCCACCGGCACCCGTTCATCAGCTGCACCAACTGCGGCCCCCGGCACACCATCGTCACCGGCCTGCCCTACGACCGCGCCAACACCACCATGGCCGGCTTCCCGATGTGCGCCGACTGCGCCCGGGAGTACACCGACCCCGCCGACCGCCGCTTCCACGCCCAGCCCGTCGCCTGCCACGCCTGCGGACCGCGGCTCGCCCTGACCGTGCCCGGGTGCGCCGAACTCGGCGGCGAGTACGCCTTGGTGGAGGCCCGGCGGCTGCTCGCCGACGGGGCGGTCCTCGCCGTCAAGGGCATCGGCGGCTACCACCTCGCCTGCGACGCGCGCGACGCCGAGGCCGTCGCCCTGCTGCGCCGGCGCAAGCGGCGCGGCGACAAGCCCTTCGCCGTGATGGCCCGCGACCTCGCCACCGTCGAGGCGCTGGTGCCGCTCGGGCCCGTCGAACGGGAACTGCTCACCGGCGCCGTCCGGCCGATCGTCCTGCTGCGCCGCCCCGGGGGCTTCGCGGCGCAGCTCCCGGCGGTCGCCCCGGGCAGCCCCGACCTCGGGGTGATGCTCCCGTACACCCCGCTGCACCACCTGCTGCTCGCCGCCCCCGGGCCCGACCTGCTGGTGATGACCAGCGCCAACCTCTCCGGCGAGCCGATCGTCACCGACGACCGGCACGCGCTCGCCGCGCTCGCCCCGCTGGTGGACGGCTGGCTCACCCACGACCGGCCGATCCACGTCCCCTGCGAGGACTCGGTGGTGCGGGTGGTGGACGGCGAGCAGCTCCCGCTGCGCCGTTCGCGCGGGTACGCCCCGCTGCCGCTCCCGCTGCCGGTGCCCGTCCGGCCGGTGCTGGCGGTCGGCGGGGACCTCAAGAACACCTTCGCGCTCGCCCGCGACGGCTACGCCTGGCTGTCCGGCCACATCGGCGACATGGACGACCTGGCCACCCTGCGCGCCTTCGACCGCGCGGTGGAACAGCTCGGCACGGTCAGCGGGGTGCGGCCCGAACTGCTGGTCGCCGACCGGCACCCCGGCTACCGCTCGCTGCAGCACGCCGAACGCACCGCCGCCGGCCGCCCGGTGCACCGGGTGCAGCACCACCACGCCCACATCGCCGCCGTGCTGGCCGAGCACGGCCTGGACGGCAGTCGGCCGGTGCTTGGCGTCGCCTTCGACGGCACCGGCTACGGCGAGGACGGCGCGATCTGGGGCGGCGAGGTGCTGCTGGCCGACTACGACGGGTTCCGCCGCCTCGCCCACCTCGGCTACGTGCCGCTGCCCGGCGGTGACGCCGCCGTCGAGCGCCCGTACCGGACGGCGCTCGCCCACCTGCGCGCCGCCGGGCTGCCCTGGGCGGCCGGGCTGCCACCGGTCCGGGTCTGCCCGGAAGAGGAACTCCGGCTGCTGGAGCGGCAGTTGGAGCGCGGGCTGAACTGCGTGCCGACCTCCAGCATGGGCCGGCTGTTCGACGCGGTGTCCTCGCTCGCCGGGGTCTGCCACCGGGCCGGGTACGAGGCCCAGGCGGCGATCGAACTGGAGGCGGCCGCAGTGGAGTTCGGCCCGGCGACGGGCTACGCCTTCGGGCTGGTGGAGCGGGCGGACGGCTGGGTCCTCGAACCCGGGCCGGTGCTCGCCGCAGTGCTGGCGGACCTTGCCGCGGGAGCGCCGACCGGGCTGATCGCGGCGCGCTTCCACAGTGCGGTGGCCGAGGCCGTCCGGCGGGTCTGCGCGGCCGTCCGGGCGGAGTACGGGATCTCGACGGTGGCGCTCAGCGGCGGCGTCTTCGCCAACGCGCTGCTCTCCTCGGCCTGTTGCCGCGGCCTCGGGGAGGACGGCTTCACCGTGCTGCGGCACCGCCGGGTGCCGCCCAACGACGGAGGGCTGGCGCTCGGCCAGCTGATGGTGGCCGGCCGGTCGTCGGCCGCCCGGGAGGAGTGAGAGCGGATGTGCCTGGCTGTGCCCGGCAGGGTGACGGAGATCGAGGAACGCGACGGGACCAGGATGGCGGTGATGGACTTCGGCGGGGTGGTCAAGGACGTCTGCCTGGAGTACCTGCCCGACCTGGCCGTGGGGGAGTACGCGATCGTCCACGTGGGGTTCGCGCTCCAGCGGCTGGACGAGGAGTCGGCGCGCAGGACGCTGGAGCTGTTCGAGGAACTCGGGCTGCTGCAGGAGGAGTTCGGCGACCCCTGGGAGACGGCGGGGGAGTCCGTGGCGGATTCTGTGGCGGCGTCGGCGTCGGCGTCGGCGTCGGTGGCGACTGAGGAGGCGGGGCGGTGAAGTACCTGGAGGAGTTCCGCAACCCCGAGCTGGCCGAGGGCCTGCTCGCCGACATCAGGGCGACGGTCACCCGGCCGTGGGCGCTGATGGAGGTGTGCGGCGGCCAGACGCACAGCATCATCCGGCACGCTATCGACCAACTCCTGCCGGACGAGGTCGAGTTGATCCACGGGCCGGGCTGCCCGGTGTGTGTCACCCCGCTGGAGGTGATCGACCGGGCGCTGGCGATCGCCGCCCGGCCCGGGGTGATCTTCTGCTCCTTCGGGGACATGCTGCGGGTGCCCGGCACCGACCGCGACCTGTTCCGGGTCCGGGGCGAGGGCGGCGACGTCCGCGTCGTGTACTCGCCGCTGGACGCGCTGAAGATCGCCCGGGAGAACCCGGACCGGGAGGTCGTCTTCTTCGGCATCGGCTTCGAGACCACCGCCCCGCCCAACGCCATGGCCGTCCACCTGGCCCGCAAGCAGGGCCTGCGCAACTTCAGCATGCTGGTCTCGCACGTCCGGGTGCCCCCGGCGATCGAGGCGATCATGGACTCGCCGGACTGCCGGGTCCAGGCCTTCCTGGCCGCCGGGCACGTGTGCAGCGTGATGGGCACCGCCGAGTACCCGGCGCTCGCCGAGCGCCACCGCGTCCCGATCGTCGTCACCGGCTTCGAACCGCTCGACATCCTGGAGGGAATCCGGCGCACCGTACGGCAGTTGGAGCGCGGCGAGCACAGCGTCGACAACGCCTACCCGCGGGCCGTCCGCCCCGAGGGCAACCCGGCGGCCCGCGCCATGCTGGAGGACGTCTTCGAGGTCACCGACCGGGCCTGGCGCGGCATCGGCGTCATCCCGCAGAGCGGCTGGCGGCTCGCCCCGCGCTACCGCGACCACGACGCCGAGCACCGCTTCGACGTCGGGGGCATCCGGACCAGCGAACCCGCCCAGTGCCGGGCCGGCGAGGTGCTCCAGGGGCTGCTCAAGCCCCACCAGTGCGAGGCCTTCGGCACCGTCTGCACCCCGCGCACCCCGCTCGGCGCCACCATGGTCTCCAGCGAGGGCGCCTGCGCCGCGTACTACCTCTACCGGCGGCTGAGCACGCCGATCGGGCCGAGCACCCCGAGCCCCGTCCAGGAGGCGAGCCCCGTTGGCTGACACCGAACTGCTCACCGAACAGGCCGACTTGGTCGACCCGGCCGGCGCTCCGGATTTCGCGGGCTGGAGCTGCCCGCTGCCGCTGCGCGACCACCCCCGGGTGGTGATGGGGCACGGCGGCGGCGGGGCGATGTCCGCCGAACTGGTGGAGAACATCTTCGCGCCCGCGTACGGCAGCCGGGCCCTGGCCGGCCTCGGCGACTCCGCCGTCCTCGACCTGGGCGGCGCCCGGCTCGCCTTCTCCACCGACTCCTACGTGGTGCGGCCGCTGTTCTTCCCCGGCGGCTGCATCGGCGACCTCGCCGTCAACGGCACCGTCAACGACCTGGCCATGAGCGGGGCCCGGGCGGCCTACCTGTCCTGCGGCTTCATCCTGGAGGAGGGCGTGGAGCTGGCCGTGGTGGACCGGGTGGCCCGGGCCCTCGGCGCCGCCGCCCGCACCGCCGGGGTGGAGGTGGTCACCGGCGACACCAAGGTGGTCGAGGCCGGGCACGGCGACGGCGTCTACCTGAACACCGCCGGCATCGGGCTCGTCCCGGCCGGGGTCGACATCCGGCCGCAGCGGGCCCGCCCGGGCGACGTGGTGATCGTCAGCGGGCCGATCGGGCTGCACGGGGTGGCGATCATGAGCGTCCGGGAGGGGCTGGAGTTCGGGGTCGAGGTGCGCAGCGACTGCGCGGCGCTCGGCGGCCTGGTCGAGGCGATGCTCGCCGTCACCCCCGACCTGCACGTGCTGCGTGACCCCACCCGGGGCGGGCTGGCGGCGGCGCTCAACGAGATCGCGGCGGCGGCCGGGGTGGGCGTGGTGGTGAGCGAACGCGCCGTGCCCGTCCCGGACCCGGTGGCCAACGCCTGCGCCGTGCTGGGCCTGGACCCGATGTACATCGCCAACGAGGGCAAGCTGGTCGCCTTCGTCCCGCGCCCCGAGGCGGACGCCGTGCTCGCCGCCATGCGGGCCCACCCGCTCGGCGCGGAGGCGGTGGTGATCGGCGAATGCGTCGAGGACCACCCCGGCATGGTCGTCGCCCGCACCGGCTTCGGCGGCACCCGGGTCGTGGACCTCCCGCTGGGCGAGCAGCTGCCGCGGATCTGCTGACAGTGTTGATCGCCTGTCTACCGGTGGCTGATCAGCTGTGGGCACTGACCACTTCGAGTCCTGGGAGGACCATGATGATCAAGCGTGCGGTAGTCGCTCTGGCAGCGGCCGTGTTGGTCGGTGTCGGCGCCGGTGTGGCGATCGCGGACGACGGAACGGCGTCCGGATGGCACGGTGACGCCAACGCGTCCTCCGTGAAGCCCGGGCACATGGTGACCGCGTCCGGTTGGCTCGAGAAGCCCGAACCCGGCGTGCTCTAGGCCCGACGAGCGCGCCCCGCCGGATCCCTGTAGCGGCGGGGCGCGCTCGTATGTCGGTGGCCTGGTCTATGGTC
Source organism: Kitasatospora sp. NPDC058162 (assembly GCF_042884005.1). Taxonomy (NCBI): domain Bacteria; kingdom Bacillati; phylum Actinomycetota; class Actinomycetes; order Kitasatosporales; family Streptomycetaceae; genus Kitasatospora; species Kitasatospora sp. NPDC058162. The sequence continues at coordinate 1,289 of NZ_JBHVUS010000031.1, read as the reverse complement.
GTCCGCATCGGGACGGGCCGGGGGTCGAGGAGGGGCAGTTGGAGCCGCAGGGGAGCGAGTGGGACGCCCGGGTGGCCGGGGTGCGGCGGGCGGCCGAGGCCGGGGTGATCGAGGAACTGGTCAGGCTCCTGTACCGCGTGAACGTCGACCTCGGTGGCGATTGGAGCCTCGACGCCGGCTGCCGGGTGATCGAGGTGCTGGGGCGGATGCCCGTGTCCACCCGGGTGCTGCTGCTGTGCAGGATGACGGACGGGCTGGAGGAGACGGCCGTCCACGCGCCGAGCGAATGCCGGGGGCTCGCCGCGCTGGTCGTGCGGCTGGCCGACGGGCTGACCTGTGAGCAGCTGGCCGCTTGGCGTAAGCCGCTGCTGGCCCTGGCGGCGGAGGTGATGACCCTCTGGGAGGGCTGGCGACTGGGCTGTCTGGCCGAGGTGGAGCTGGCGGCGGGCCGGACCCTGCCGGACGCGGTCATCGCGACCGTCCGTCGGACGGCGCTGGCCGCCGAAAGCCCGGGTGACATCCTCGACGTGGCCGCGGGGATCGCCGAGCCACCGCTCAACCCCGGTGAACCGTGGGCCGATCGCGCGCTCGCGGACCTGGCGGTCACCGGACCGGCCTGGCACGCGTTGATCGGCCACGCGCTGGCCCTCTCCCACTCCCGCCCCGGTGTCGGATGGCAGCGTGCTGGGCGGGGGATGCTCGCCCGACTCGGGCCCGAGCGGGTCCGGTCGGCGATCAACGGGTGGCTCGTGCTGACCGGGGAGCCCCGCAGCCTGCCGGTGAAGTCCCACCACGGCCCGGGCACCGCGGAGTTCGAGGCCGACCCCTTCAACTTCCGTGCGCTGCACGGCCTCGCCGCCTTGCTGGCCCTGACGCCCGCCCATCCGGAATCAGCCGCCGCGCTGGGGCACCTGGTGGAGGCGTCCTTGGTGCGCATCCCCCGCGTCGGCCCGCGATCGCACAAGACGGCCGCCGGGGCTGCGCGCGCCCTCGTCCAGCTCGGGGACCAGGACGCCCACGACGAGCTCGACCGCTTGGCCGGCACGGTGACGTACCCCCCGGTGCTCAGGATCATCTCTGGAGCCCTCGCCGCCAGGACGCCGTAGCGCCGGTCGCGGGGGCCTGCGGGGATATCGATTTCGCGTTCGGTCGGGTTGTCACGTATGGTGATCTCACCGACGCGGGGTGGAGCAGCTCGGTAGCTCGCTGGGCTCATAACCCAGAGGTCGCAGGTTCAAATCCTGTCCCCGCTACTAGCAGGAGCCGGGGTCGGCGCACTTGGTGCGCCG